>CAZPAH010000113.1:0-9025 GCA_964584495.1 uncultured bacterium
GCACTCCTGTACCTGCTTACGACCCTGGGGATGGGAATGTTCATCTCCACCGTCAGCGCCACCCAGCAGCAGGCTATGTTCTTCGCTTTTTTCTTTTTCCTCTTCACGATGCTCACTTCCGGATTTTTCACTCCAATTTCGAACATGCCTACCTGGATGCAGCACGTCACTCTCATGAACCCTATGAGGTTCTTCATGGCTATAGTAAGGGGAATACTGATGAAAGGATCCGGGATAGTCGATCTGATAAAGAATATCTATGCTTTGGTGATCTTCGGAGTCGTTATCTTCAGTTTCTCTTTCCTCCGTTTCAAAAAGCGCATAGCCTGACCGGAGGCGAGATTAGAAAGAGCCTCCCGCCGTAATCGAATAAATCATTGCCAGCACGTAATCGCTCCGTTTCCGGGCAGCTCCCGATCCTTACGGGTCTATCATGTCGAATTCGATCTCCGTCACGATCTGCATCATGAGGCATGCATTCCAGACGAACTGGATCGGGTTGCCCGGACTTGGAGAGGGAACCACCTCGGCGTTTGCGACAGTGAACACGAGGATCGGGTTGCCTCCAGCGATAAAATCATCGAGGGCCCGGTTAAGAAGGCTTACACCGGCGGGATTCAGCTCGGCTGGTATCTCGGCGCCGAGGGCCTCCAAGATGGATTGGCTCGTGTAATCGTAAAGCGTTACGGGACCGTCTGTTATGTCGCTTCTTTCGACCGACACGTAACCTGATATTGTCCAATCGTCAAGGCCTGTGTATTCGAGAACGCCATACGATCCGCTGACTATCCCGGCGCTGATTATGTCCGCGCGCGAGACGTCGTTGTCGGATAGTATCTGCCCCAGCTCGCCGGCGTAGTCGATAATTGCGGGCGTGACGAAGCCGGCAGCAGTATGATCCTCGACGAATTCGTTGCAGGTCCTATTCGTCACTACGATCTCGACCACCTTCTCCTCCGTAAGGCAGCTGCTCGTGGAAATCACGAGACCTATGAGGAGCAAAAAGATGATGTTTACTCTCAAAGCTTTCATTTAACTCACACTCCTCTCAATCAATCAAATCCCGAATCCGAATCCCAGCCCCGCTCCGAACGAGAAGCTGTTCTGGGATGCTATGTTGTATTCGCCGAAAACGTTGAGTACCGGCAGGTTCAGCGCCAGTCCGAAGGTCAGGTGCGCGGTTGTTTTCTTCTCGAATTCCAGGTTGATATCTTTTTTCAACCCGGAAGCCTCGCTCCGGTACGATACATCCATCGAGGATGAATCGATCGAGAATCCCGTATACGGGACGATGACCCTTACGATACTCTTGCTTGCCTGAGCTCCGAATGAGAACGCCTTCACGGACATCAGATTATCACCCTCTTCGTTTTCGCCCAGGGTGAACGATTGCCAGAAGAAGCCGGTGGAGATATCGACGGGGAAGGTGTCACCCATGTACTGGGAGATGCTGTGTCTCAGGCCGAAACCGAGAAGTCTCAGATTGCCCAGGTCGGTATCTCCCGTGTCGAACGAAAAAAAGCGAATTAGCGCTTCCGTCCCGAAAACCGATCCTATTCTCAGCTGTGGAACCCCGATGGCGAAAGAATGGAGATTGAACCCTCCCGGGAAAGCAAAGCTCGTTCCTCCGTCGCCCGAGACGAATTCGGCCTTCTCGGCTCCTACGACGGTCGGTGCTTCCACCGTCTGTTCGGGAGTGAATCCACTTTCGGTGACGGCCTTGAAGGTTCTGTCATCATCACCGAAGATGACGCCCATTACCCTCAACTCCAATCTCACGTTGAAACCGTGCTTCATGATGAAGGCCGATTGGAACAGACCGTCGTTAAGGTCGGCGCCGAACGCATCCGCCAGCGGTTGAAGGTACCCCGTCGCATTCTTTCCCGTGTATGCCGACAGCTGGTCCTCTATCTGAGCGTTCGAAGCCGACGGAAGCAAAAGGAGAATAAAGAGAATACAGGCTCCCTTTACGGAAAGACGGATGGCGCTCATTGATTCCTCCTTTAAGATAACGTATTTTAACAATATAAGGACAGTCTATCAAAAGAATTACATTAAGTAAAGTTGAAATTATTCTTGAATAAGGTGGGGCTGAAATGATAGAGTGAGGACGATTCAGAGAGGGAAAAGCGGCATCAGTTGACAGCAAGAAAGATATTTATATCGTATCGGGTCCGGCCGGTAAAAGCGCCGGTGAGGGAGCGGATCATGAAACCGTTATGTTAAAGAACGAGGGGCGAGATTTCAGGGACAGTAAGGGGAACTGCGAGGTCAGCGGGTACGAAGAGGAAGGAAGACGTATGAAGGAAGAAAATGGGGGAGGATGACTTATTTGGGATTCATAGTAGCTGGTATTTTCTTTGTGATCGCCATTATTTTCTACTCGATCTACCTTGTTCGTAACAGGAGGGCGAGGCTCCTGCTGCAGGAAGCGATGCTCGCCACGGAACAGGGGGATCATAAGCTGGCGTTGGCCCTATTCAAGGAAGCCCTGTGGAGTGCCAGGGAAAAGGCCGACATGGAGGAAGAGATACTCGGCAAGATCGTTCAACTATACTCCACCAACGAGGTGGATTACGACCCGGATAATTATCGCCGCCTGATAGAGCAGCAGAGGACCCTTTCGAAGAAGGGATCGCAGAAAGCGCTCCGCGGTATAAAGGAAGTACTGTCGCTGAAGAAGGACGTGCTCGGTAAGATGCCCGAGATCTGATCGTCCGGACCTTACGGCCCGAAATATCATAAAGCCGCCGGTCCTAATGTGACCGGCGGCTCTTTTTTCGATCGTCATTCTGTTATGGCTGCCCTCCCGCCTGCTCGAAAAGGACCGCCGGACTAGTTCGTATCCAGCCTGTCCATCTCGTCCGAGGTGATATCGCTTTTCCCCTCGTCCGACACCTGGACCGGTGTGCCGTTAAGTATGAATATCACGTCTTCCCCGATGGAGAGGTACCTGCCTATCTTGGGGAAACGGCGGAGGAGCTTGAAGTAGGCGTTGGAGAACTTTTTCACCTTCAACGCGTCGGTCTTTCCCTCGTACTCGCTGTCGATCCACCTTCCGTCCCTGTTGAAGAAGGTCCGTGTTCCGACCCTGGTGATTGCGGTCGTTTCCTGCTCGTTTCCCTCGGAGTCGATGAATGACTGCGGGGCTATGCTGCCAGCCTTCAGCGCCATTCCGGATTTGGCCCTGTATACGGCGCCCTTGCCGACATCCTTCTTCATCGCGTCGACCATCTTCTCTTCCGCCCGCTCGGCCAGTTTGTCGTACGCGAGCCTGTAGTCGGCATCGACGAGGAAAGATGTGTACTCGGTCATGATCCCGTATCTCTTGGACAGCCTCACGACCTCGTTGACCAGCTCCCTGTCGTTTCCGTGCAGCCTCAGCTGATCGACGAGGTAGCCTATCCTTCTCGTCGCCCACAGTCGGGGGATGAAATCGTTGCCGCCACCGGGGGAGAACCGGGCCCTGTACGTGTACCTGCGGTTCGATCCCCGGCTCGTGCCGGTAAGGGTCACGCGCGAACGGCCCGATCCCTCGTATTTGCCGAGGATCAGAAGCTGCGTTCCTTTGAAGATATCTGGAAGCTGCCTCGGGTAGATTTCCGACAGGTCGATGTCATCGATATCGAGCTTTACATCCGTAAGAATGGGGTGGGAGATCTTTCCATAGAAGCTCGACACCTTCACCTCTATATCCTCCGATGGAAGTACATAGTCGGATACCGCCCTGCTATCGAGGGCGAGCCTGTCGAGGAGGCGGGTGTTGACGTCGTATCCCACTCCGAAGACGAACAGCTTGACCTTTTCCTTGTTGGCCGATTCGACGTTAGAGATGATCCTTTGAATGTCGGTCTCCCCGACCGTCGGGAGGCCGTCGGTAAGGAATATGATGAACGATGTCCCATCCGCCCCCTCGATCCGGTCGAGGCCGGTCAGGAGGGCGTCGTTTATGTTCGTTCCGCCGGAAGCTTCGCACCGGCCGACGAAATCGACTGCCTCCCTTATATTATTCCGGTCGGCCGTTACGGGGGAGGTGGAGAAGGTTCTAACCTGGTCGTCGAAATCTATCACGTTGAAACTGTCCCTTTCGCCCAGGCCGTTCAGGCAGAAGGATAGGGCCCTTCTCGCCTGCTCGATCTTCTCACCCTGCATGCTGCCAGAGCTGTCGAGGATGAAGGTGATATTCTTGCCGGAGGTTTCATCGTCGTCTATCTCGACGCTGGGCGAGATCATCGCCATGAAATATTTCCCGCCGTCATCGTCCTCGAAGGTGAGAAGATCGAATCCGATATCGTCCTTCGAGAAGGTGTAGTAGAGGATGAAGTCGGTATTAGGTTTCGTATTCTCGGCCGTGTAGGTCACCACGGCATGGTAATTGTCCTTTCTTTCGATCTTAATGTCGTGGGATGGGGAGTAGATATTCTTTATAGGGTTCTTCGCTTTGATCTGGATATTGACTCTTACCCTCTGAAGAGGATCGCGAGAGAACTTCTCGGTGCTGAGCGTGTACCTGTAGCTGCATATCCCGCCGTCGAGCTTCAACAGCTCCGAGTAGTATAGCTTTATCCGTGTTTCTCCGTTGGCGGGTATAGGGTACACGGAGGCCTTGAACATGCCGTTCTTGAAGTACTCGAGCAGGGCGGGATCCCTTCTCCTTCTCACTATCTCGCTGTAGATTGAGCGGGCCTCGTCCCTGTCCATCAGCTTACCCTTGAGCTCCTCGCCGCCGACATACATCGAGAAATCCGATATCGAGGCGCCCTCCGGAATCGGAAAGATGTAGGTTCCCTCGATATCCCTGTGAAAGTTGTTCATGAATACCTGGTCGACCGTCGTTCTGGCCACCTGTCCGTCGATCTTGATATCGACGTCGTGGTACTTGATAGACAGGTTGGGGGGAAGCTTTCCGCCACCGGGTGGAGGACCGGGGATGATGAACCCGTCGGCGAACGATGCAGGGGAGAGAAACGATACGAGCAAGACGATCAGAAAGAGTTTCCTTTTCATGACAGATCTCCTTTTTCAAAAAAAGTCATCAAGATCGAAGCTTCGAACGCGTTGCCTGATGCTGTTTCTGATACCGGGCGCGAAAAGATTTTATTCCGTGGAATTTTTTTATTTCTTTGGGGCGTCTATTTTTCCCGTAGCGATTGAATTTTTTTAAGCCAGCCGCGCAGGGCGTCGGCTGTTTCAGGGTCGGGAGAGAGGGCGATATATTTTTCGACCGTTTTGGCGCCGGCGGTTATTACAGGGCCCTCGCCGGTGCGGCTTCCGAGAAGGAAGTAGCCTTGCGCGACCTGCATGTATCCCGTAAAGCAGAGAGTGTCGTTAGGGTTGTTCTCGATGAACAGCACCCACTTGTCGAGGATCCGCGCCAGCTCCTCGTCGGAGATATCTTCCCCGCCCCCTTCGATCCCGGGAACGAACGTCTCTCCAAGCAGGTAGCCGCCGGCAGGGGCGGGCGAGGATTTCATCGAATACCTGACCGCTGGGGCTTCGCCGGCGCTTTTCCCGGCGGAGGTTTTATCGTTAACGGCCGCGATTCCGCGCCCCGCGTCCCGGTTGAGCGATGATTTCACCTGTCCTCCCTTTAGTGCCAAAGATTTGTCGACGGCTTGGGCGGTCGCAGCTTCATTCTGTTCTGACCCTTCACCGCTTTTCACAGGTTCAGTGGATGTCTTTTGGGTGAGCTGGGTTGCGGGGGGGATCTGTTCAACCTCTCGCGCTGCCGTCTTTTCTTTCGACCGGGCGGTCTCGTCTTTCATGACAGGTTGAGGTTTCGACGCCTCTTTCTCGCCGGAGCGCGATATTTTCTCCATCGCTGGAGGCGGATTTTTGCCGATCGCACTCTCCACGCCGGCTTCAGGCGCTTTCTCCCTCAGCTCCTCGACCCCTCCGGTCTCGGCTTCGACGTCGACATCATCGCTCGAAGACTCTTTTCCAACGAGGTCCTTTTTTCCGTGAAGCACCTGCCTGGCGATTTCCTGGGAGGGAAGGATGTCCGATTCGCGGTGGTCGAGAAAGATGGCCCCGGCGATAACGACTATAGCCACAGCCGCCGCACCGGCGGCGAACCTGATACGGGGCGAAGGGGATTTGAAAAGGGCCGTCCAGATCACGGAGACTATTCCACCAGGTTCCGCGGTGCCCTCGTCCAAACGGCCTTGAACCCGCTCGGCGAAGGTGTCCCAGTACTCCTCGGGCGGCTGGGCCGGCTCGATCTTTCTCGCTTCCGCCTCGACCGATTTCATGGCGGCGAGCCTGGCGGCGCATCTTTCGCAGACGGCGAGGTGCTCTCTCATACTCTTTTCATCTTCCTCTTCCAGCCTTCCGTCCAGGAAGAGGTTGATGAGCCTGTCGAACCTTTCGCATTTCAACTTCTCCGCTCCTTGTATTCCCGCAGCAGGTTCTGGATCGTCTCCCTGGCCCTGAACAGGCGGGACATCACGGTTCCGGTCGATATATCGAGGGACTCGGCTATCTCCTCGTAGGACATCTCCTCAAGCACCCGGAGCACGAACACCGATTTGTACTTCGGGGAGAGAGATTCGATCGCCCCGTCTATCCTCCTTCTCAGCTCCCTTCCCGAGCTGAAATCCAGGGGATTTTCCGTCTCCGATTCTCTCTCCAGCACCTTTTCCTCCTCCTCGAAACGGCTCTCCGTCAAAAGATGTTTTCCGCGCTTCAATTCATTGATGCAGAGATTCATGCATATCCTGTACAGCCACGTGAAGAACCTGCACCCGGGCTTGAACGAGCCGATGGCGCGATAGGCCCGGATGAAGGTCTCCTGCGCCATGTCATCGGCGTCGTCGTGGTTCCTCATCATGCGAAGCGCCAGGAAATAGACCTTCTTCTGGTAGCGGCGGACGAGGATGTCGAAGGAGTCCCTGTCTCCCGCAGCCGTCCTGGCGATCAGCTCGTCGTCGTCCAGCTGCGCGAATAGTTCCTTTTCTTCGCCTCTTCTCATCGGCGGCGCCACCACCAGTATTGCTACAGCCTGGGGAGGGTTGTTATTCCCTTATTTCTTCTTTATGCAGACCGCTATGCCGGCCTCGCTTGTCCGATAATAGCTCGTCTCGAAGCCGTCATCCTTCTCCATCGCCTCCTGGAACGCCTTTACCGATTCATCCCGGACCAGCGCTCCGTAAGCGGCTATCGCCCCTCCCGCGTTCAGCTTCTCCTTGAGCAGGGGAAGAAGATCGGTATCGCCGTCTCTTTCCGCATCGATGAATATGAAGTCGAACCGTCCCTCTATCGAACGGACGGTGGAGCCGGGGTCGTCGCTTTCGATCGTGATAACCCCCTTATTGTCGCTCCCGCTGAAATACTCCTCCACTTCGCTGTACTCGGGACTTCTCCCCTGCAGGGAGATTATCTCTCCCCCCGTTCTGCCGAAAGCGAGGGCCAGCCAGACGGTCGAATATCCGCCCTCGGGGGAGAGCTCGAGTCCCTTCGTGTAATTGTCGCCGACCACCAGGTCGTATAGGAAGCGGCCGTCCCTGCAGGTGATCCCCTCGTGTGGCTCTCTCACGGCCAGCCGTTTCAGGACCGGCAGGGCGCCCTTGTCGTCGATCCCGTCGAACACCTCCGGGAAGATCTCCTCGGGGCCCGGTACGGAGAAGCGCAAGTCTTCTATAGGCGTGTTATCGACTATCTCATCAAAGATATATGTCGTCGATCCTCCCTTCCTGCTCGCCACGACGCGGAAGGGGATCTTGATGTCGTCGATCTCCCTGTAGTCCTGAAGCTCCCAGTAGTACCCGATGAAATCCAGCATGCCCGTCTCGACGTCGAAAAACAGGCCGTAATGCTCCGGTTTGAGCCCCTCCGGCAAAACGCCGTAGACGTTTCGTCCGTTCAATGTCCTTTTGTCCCTGACGGCCAGCCCGGGAAAATGCTCTTTCACCCTGACCACGTTGCGGGGGTCCAGGATGAACCAGAGCTTGTCAGTCTCGTCCGGCTCTTTCATCTCTATGCCGAAATCGGTCTGCTTCCAGGCTATCTTTCCATCCGAACCCTCCATGAATATGCCCCCGGGGGTCTTGTACGATATGAGACTCTTACCGGGAACCTTCGAATACGCTTCGAACTGCACCACCTCGTACGGCGGTTTTCTCCAGGGAAGGTCCGTCACGATCTTCCCTTTCGCGATCCTCGTCTCCAGCGCCTGGTACGCCTCCCAGCCTCCCATTACCTCAATGTAGCGGTCGAGTATCTGATCCAGCGTGGGCAGATTCTCTTTTTCCTGCGCCGGGGCGGCGTCCGGAACCGATATCCCGATCAGAATTAAGGCCAGGACCACAAGGGTGAGTCTCTTCATGGTAACCTCCCTGAACGCTATGGCTAACCGGCTTCCAGAAATCTCTTTGGCGCATGAATCCTCGGTCGATCGCACAGATGGGATTATATGCTATATACGCCGAAGAGAACAAAATGTTTATTCAGCATCCCAACATATGGATCTTTACCGCAAAGGTGTAAACAAAGTTACCGCCACTGATGGCGGTAAATAATCTTGCACTATTATCCGCCTGCATTCCACCGAGCTTGACAGCACGCTGTTCGTTTCTATAGAATGCCGATCAAGGGAAATAATCAAAAAATAGTCTGATTTGCCTAATGGACCATCAACAGAGACGAGGTTTTATCAAGAAACCATATATCACTCCTGACAGGAGTTGAGTATTTTCCGTATCTATTTGCCGGTTGGGAGGTTGCTGAAGAACTGCTAAGATGATGGAGGGGTATATATAGGTTCCTAGCAAGATAAAAGCTATTATCGAGAAACTGGATATACAGTAGATGGCGCGGACTGCTTCGCGACGGGCATTTAGGGGAAAACGGTTAGAAGTGATAGAAGAAGGAGAGAGGTTAACGGAACTTCGATGGCGCTCAGCAGCCGCGCCATCGGAGCTGCGGATTGCCATCCGCTCGATGCCCGTCGCTACGCGCCGGCCATCAAGCGGATGAAGCGGGCGGTTGTCACCACGAGTGAACTCGTGGCTCCACCCGCCGCTTATCC
>CAZPAH010000114.1:0-8960 GCA_964584495.1 uncultured bacterium
AGACCTGACCCCCCCCGTCGAGATACCGGCCCGCGCCGAATTCATCCATTCGGGCGATATCAAGAGAAACACCACCCTCTCAAGGGACGGAATATCCATTCATACCGTCGAGCATATACTGGCGGCCGCCTCGGGCCTGCAGATCGACAACCTGATAATCGAGCTCAATGCCGATGAACCGCCCGAACCGCGGGACGGAAGCTGCGCACCTTTCGTGGAGGGGTTTCAGAAAGCCGGTTTTCGCAACCAGGGAGTTCCTGTCCACCCACTGCGGATAACGAGCCCGGTGAGCTACCGCAAGGGGAATGTGGAGCTTGTCGCGATTCCTTACGACGGGTTCAAGGTGAGCTTCACCATAGATTACGACAACGATCATATCGGGAGGCAGTATATATCGATGGATATCGATCCGGATGTCTTCTCCAGGGAGATCGCCCTATCGAGGACATTCGCCCTCATGAGTGATGTCGAGATGCTCAGGGCCGACGGCCTTATCAAGGGAGGAAGCCTGGAAAACGCGGTGGTAGTCGATAAGGACGGTATACTAAACGATGAGCCTTTGCGGTTTCCGGACGAGTTCGTCAGGCACAAGGTGCTGGATATCATTGGAGACCTGACTCTGGTAGGAGCCCCGATCCAGGGTCATATAAAGGCGGTTCGATCCGGACACAACTACAACCTCGAGTTCATACGAATGCTCGCCGCCGAGCTGAAGCAGAAGGAGAAGACGGCCGGGAGCCCCGACAAGACGATATGGGATATCAACATGATCCAGGAGATAATGCCCCACCGCTACCCGTTCCTTCTGGTCGACAAGATTCTCGAGCTCGAGGACAAGAAGAAGGTCGTCGGTTTAAAGAATGTGACGATCAACGAGCCGTTTTTCATGGGGCATTTTCCCGGACACCCGATAATGCCCGCCGTGCTTATAATCGAAGCGATGGCCCAGGTGGGCGGTATACTGCTGCTTTCAAGTGTTGACAATCCAGAGAAGTATCTTGTTTACTTCATGGGGATTGACAAGGCTAAATTCAGGAGGCCCGTCGTTCCGGGCGATCAGATAAGGTTCGAGCTGGAGATGATCTCTCTTAAGAAGAAATTCTGCAAGATGAGAGGAACCGCGTTCGTGGACGGCATGGTGGTGGCCGAGGCGGATCTCTCGTCCACTATTGTAAACCGTTGATGGAGGAGCGATGGTTGCCGGAATCGATAAAACGGCTATTGTCGAAAAAGGAGCCGAGCTGGGGGAAGATGTTTCGGTGGGACCGTACACGGTCATACGCGGGGATGTCAAAATCGGTGACAGGTGTGAGATCGGAAGCTGCGTCCTTATCGAGGGCAATACCGAGATGGGGGATGGGAATCGGATATTTCATGGAGCTTCAATAGGAACCGAGCCGCAGGATTTGAAGTACCTCGGCGAGAAGACCTACCTGAAAATAGGGAGCAATAATACGATACGCGAGTTCGTGACCGTTAATCTGGCCACGGGCGAAGGCGATGTTACCCTGATCGGCGACAACTGCCTGCTGATGGCTTACGTGCATATCGCTCATAACTGTGTTGTTGGTAACAATGTCGTCCTGGCCAATTCGGTCAACCTTGCCGGGCACGTAACCGTCCATGATTACGCAATTATAGGGGGATTGGTGCCGGTTCACCAGTTCGTCTCGATAGGAGCCCATGCCTTCATCGGGGGGGGGAGCAGGATTCCAAAGGATATCCCGCCTTTTTTCAAATTCGCGGGGAATCCTCCGAGGGTCAGCGGACTGAACAGCGTTGGGCTGGAGAGAAGGGGATTCACTATCGAGCAGAGGACGCTTCTCAAGAAGGCGTACAGGTATCTTTACAGAAGCGAGCTCAACGTCACGCAGGCCGTTGAGAAGATAAGATCGGAGCTGGAGCAGACTCCCGAAATAGTGATGCTGACCGATTTCATCTGCAATTCTAGACGGGGCCTGACCAGGTAATCGAAGATTTCCGAGAAAACAGGGAGACTTGATTTGGGTACGGCGGATCATCGTATAACTGCTGGTGTGATAGGGACCGGCAGCCTCGGAACGCATCATGCCAGGCTCTATTCATCCAGCGAGAAGGTCGGCGATCTTTTCCTTTTCGACCGGTTACCCGAGAGGGCGGCGGCGGTCGCCGCGGAGTACGGAGCACGGGCCTGCGCCGGCATCGACGAGCTCCTCGAAAGGTGCGATGCGGTAAGCATATGCACGCCGGCCACAGATCATTGCGGGACGGCCGCAAGGGCCTTCGATAGCGGTGTGGATGTCCTGGTCGAAAAACCGATCGCCTCGGACTCGAAAGACGCCCGCGAGATGGTCCGTCTTGCGAGGGAAAATTCGTGCGTTTTCCAAGTGGGTCACATAGAGCGTTTCAACGGAACCTTTCAGGCCGTCAGGCCTCTGATCGGCAAACCCCTCTTCATCGAATCCCACAGGCTGGGAATATTCACCCCGAGGGGAACGGATGTCTCGGTGGTCGTCGACCTGATGATTCACGATATCGACATCGTGCTGACCCTGCTTGGAGGTGATCCCCTGGTGGAATTGAGGGCATCGGGAGCGGGGATACTGACCGATTCCCCCGATATAGTCAACGCGAGACTCGAGTTCGAGAGCGGGTGCGTGGCCAATCTGACGGCCAGCAGAATATCGAGGGAACCGCTGCGCAAGATCCGTTTCTTCCAGGAGAACATGTATATTTCGGCCGATTTCAGGGCTAAAAAGGTCGAAGCCTTCAGAAGGTCCGACCGGGTGGTTATCGAGCAGCTCGCCTCAGATCCGACGGCGTTCATAGAGCAGATCGGTGTCGAGGTCGATCAGGGCGAGCCGTTGAAGAAAGAGATAGAGGCGTTTCTCGATGCGGTCATAAGGAGAGGCGAAACAGAGGTGACCGGGGAGGAAGCTCTCGCCGCTCTTGAAATCGCCGAAAAGGTTCTCGATTGCCTGAACGGGAGTGGTGACAGGAAGTGAAGAGGATCCTGATGACCTGCGGTGAGACCAGTGGGGAGGAGCGTGCCGCCGGTTTCGTCAGAGAGATAAAGGCGATCGACCCGTTCTGCAGGATATCGGCCCTGGGAGGGGAAACGCTCGAAAGGGCGGGGGCCGAGATAGAATACAATATCAAAGATTTTGCCTTCATGGGGTTCTCGGAGATTGCCGCCGGTATTCCAAAGGTTCTCGCACTGGAGAACGATCTCAGGAAAAGGATGAAAAGAGGGGAGTTCGACCTCTTCATCCCCGTGGATTACCCGGGAATGAACCTAAGGCTCGCCGCCTGCGCCCGCAAACACGCCGTCCCAGTTCTATATTTCATAAGTCCCCAGGTATGGGCATGGGGGAAGTGGAGGATAAGAAAGATCAAGAGGAATGTCGACCTGATGGCTGTCATTCTCCCCTTCGAAGAGAAGATCTACCGGGACGCCGGGATCCCCGTGTTCTTCGCCGGTCATCCCATGTTGGAAGAGATCGATGAGCCGGATATTCCCAAACATCTACCGGAGGGGGGGCGTTTCACCGTTTTGATATTCCCGGGAAGCAGGAGGCAGGAGGTAAAAAACCTGCTGCCCCCGATCCTGTCGGCGGCGGTTATCATCAAGGATCGATACCCCCGGTGCCGGTTCAAGATCGGCCTTGCTCCCCTGATAGACGAAAGCTCGATCGATATTCCCGGTCCCCTCGAGGGGAGCATCGAAGCGATCCGAAACGGTGTGGCGGAACTATCGGGGGCCGACCTGGTATTGGCCGCTTCGGGAACGGTGACCCTGCAGGCGGCCCTTTCCGGTACGCCGGCGGTCGTGGTCTACCGCACGTCGAGCTTTACATACAGGCTGGGAAGAATGCTCGTGAAAATCCCGTGGATAGCCATGCCTAACGTTCTTGCCGGAAAGAGGCTCCTGCCCGAACTGATACAGAATGAGGTCACCCCCCGGAAGATAGCGGACGAAGCCTTTTCGCTTGTCGAGGACCCTGCCAGATACGGCGAAATTTCGAAAGAGCTGCTCGCCATCCGCTCGGGACTGAGCAGGCCGGGAGGATTGGCCGAACTGGCCCGGAGGGCCATCGAGATGAGCGGATGATTGGAGAAAGGGAGCCTGTGGTCTTATTAGAGGCGGCTGTATAGATGAAGATCAGATTGAACAAGTCGATCGCGAGTTTTCTGGGAGCAGTGGCGATCAGGTTGCTGGGGCTGACATGGAGGATACAGTGGAGGGGCCAAGAGCAGCTCGAGAAGGCGCGTCGCCTGTCGCCCCGGATAATTTTCGCTTTCTGGCACGGGCGACTTCTCGCGCTGAGCTACTCCCACCGTAACAGTGGTGTCAGTGTGCTCGCCTCCGAGCACTACGACGGAGATCTTATGGGAAGGACGATCGTGTGGCTCGGCTTCGGGCATGTAAAGGGGTCCAGCTCGAAAGGGGGGGGAAGGGCTCTGAGGAGCCTTGCGGCCGTTCTAAAGGGTGGGCGGGACGTCGGGTTGACGATTGACGGCCCCCGTGGTCCGAGGGGAGAAGTCCGGCAGGGGGCCATCGAGCTGAGCAGGCTTGCCGGAGCGGCCGTGCTGCCCGTCAGCAACACGGCCAGCCGCAGAAAGCTTTTCGATTCATGGGACAGGTTCCAGCTTCCGGCTCCATTCGCCACAATCGTTGTAGCCTACGGCGAACCCTTCATCGTGCCGCCGGGCGCAACCGTATCGGAGAGGGAATCGTTCAAGCTCGGGCTGAAGGAAAACCTTTCGGGTTTGACCTCGCGGCTCGATATCGAGATGGGATACAAGGGGTCCCAGGTGTGGCCGCATGAAGATAGTTGAAAGATACTCGCGCCCGGTAAAAATCTTCAAGGGGGAGGGGAGATACCGTTTTTTAACCCCTGCAAGGATGCTGTCATCGCTATCATACGGGGCGGTCCTGGAAATCAGGGATCGGGTGAGGAGGCGAAGGCGCCGGAGAGGGGGGGATGAAACCGGTCCGACCGTCATATCCGTCGGCAACCTCGAAGTCGGGGGAGGCGGAAAAACCCCCTGCACGATAGCGATAGCCAGGCACCTTCTCGAGACGGGGAAAAGCCCCGTCGTCGTGACGAGGGGATACAGGAGCCTGGCCGAGAAGAGCGGCAGGATAGTAATCGTTCCGGACAGGTGGGAAAAACCGGAAGTCGACAATCCGGTCTTCGTGTCGGAGCTGGAATTCCTCAAGGAAATAGGAGATAAGAGCGGGAAGACGGGATACGGTTTGCTCGCCGAGGCGCTGGGAGATGAGACGCTCCTTTACCGCAGCAGGGGCATACCCGTGGTAATCGATAGGAAGAGAGATCAGGGCCTCAGGGTCGCCGGGCTATTCATGGGGGCGACCCACGTTCTCCTCGATGATGCATTTCAGAGGATTGTGCCGACGAAGGATATAGATATCCTGCTGCTCGACTGGGAAAAGCCTTTCGGAAACGGCAGGCTTTTGCCGCTCGGGACGCTCAGGGAAAGGCCGTCCGCGGTCGGCAGGGCCGACAAGATAGTATTCACGAGGGCCGGTGATAGGCGAATACCGGCGGAGGCGGCGGCCCTGGTAGATGGGAAACCGGTTTTTTTCGCGAGGTATATCGTCTCCGGGCTGGAAGGGCGTAGCGGTGTGATGGTCGATCCGGGAAGCTTAAGGGACCACGATATCGCCCTCTTCTCGGGAATCGCGAGACCGGAGTCGTTCGAATCTTCCGTAATCGGCCTCGGTCTCTCGCCCGGAATTTCTTTCCGTTTCGATGATCATCACCGATACAGCCGCCGGGATATCATCTCGATGATCCGGGAGGCGGGAGAGGGAGCCGCGTTCGTCACTACCGAGAAAGACAGGGGTAAGGCGCAGTCCCTGTTTCCGCAGGAGACGAGCGTCTATTCGCTGATTCTCGATCTCGAGCTGGACGGAATCGAGGATCTGGTAGCGAAAGGTTGAGGGTGTCTCTACCTTCCCGGCGCGGGCTAAATTAGAATGGATCCGAGGATCGAAAAGTGAAAGGCCCGCGCCGAGGGCGCGGGCCGAATAGTCGGTTATATCGGGTTACCCTCGAAAGGGTTTAGCTGCCGTCCTCGACAACGAGGGGATCGGCGAACTCGACGAAAACTCCGGCCGGGAAGTCGATATTCCTTTCGGTCTGAATCTCGTGACCGTGAAAAGTGATGTGGGCGTTCGTCATTATCTCCTGCTGGGTGTACTGAAGGCCCCAGAGGGTCGTTCCGTTGGCCTTGTTGTAGAAAGGCACTATTGTGATATACGCTTCGACCTTCGTATTGGTCGGCACCACCAGGTTCATTTCTCCTGTGAACGCTTCCACCGGTGAGGGGCTGCCGTCGAGGGTCTCGAACTCGACCGTGTACCCTGTGACCATAAAATCGCCTAGAGAAGTCGTCGGCGTCGTAAGCGTATTGTTGTAAGGCCTGTTGTGGAATTCGATCATTATCCGGTCTTCCTGGATGTAATCGTCTTCCAGCTTTAGAATGAATGTGTCGGTGTAATACAGTGAATCCCCCTGGTTCAGCACGTCGCTCATATAGGGTTGTCCTTCGTTTATATTGCTCACGTATACGACGGTTCTCTGATCGTATACGGAATCATCATCACAACCCGTCATGAATACCGCTGTGGAAACGAATATGGCGACAGCCAGGATCGAGATTTTCTTCACGAACATCGGGTAACCTCCTCATAAACTACCGGCTATGATCCTTTTCATCCCGTCTATACGCAATGATTGTGCCAAGCCGGGCCGGTCTGTGATGGATGTATCTTCTTGTTAATATGTCACATAGGCTTGGCATGCGCCGATGCACGGAAAAAGGGCGCCGCTATGGTGCAATATGCACTTCTTTATGTTGCGGCCTCTTGCACCTTTTTCTATTATTCATGGCAGTGGAAGGAGGATCCCGTTTGGAGATTATTAGGTCGGATATTCTAGTTATAGGAAGCGGGGCGGCGGGTCTATTCTTCGCCATCAAGGCGGCGCGTTTCGCCGGAGTGACGGTGATCACCAAGAAGGAAACGGCCCAATCGAATACAAATTACGCGCAGGGCGGGATCGCATCTGTCGTCGATGGCACCGACTCGTTCGATCTTCATATCGAGGATACGATCAGGGCGGGAATCGGTCTCTGCGACCGAAGGGCCGTGGAGATCATGGTTCGCGAGGGACCTGCAAGGATAGACGAGCTGATCGAGATGGGCGTACGTTTCAGTATCGACATGGAGAAGGGAACCCTCGACCTCGGGAGAGAGGGTGGACATTCGAAGTCGAGAATAGTGCATTGCAGAGACCTTACCGGGCGGGAGCTGGAGGAGAATCTGATAAGGTCATGCCGACTGAACGGTTCGATAAACCTCGTAGAGAACCAGTTGGCCGTCGATCTCGTGTTGGACACTCGGGGGAGGGTGGCCGGATGCTACGTTCTCGATGGTAACCGGCACGAGATAAAGGTATATCTCGCCCGCTCTACGGTTCTCGCATCCGGTGGAGCTGGAAAGATATATCTGTATACTTCCAACCCGGATGTGGCGACGGGGGACGGAATAGCGATGGCATACACGGCGGGTGCCGATATAGCAAACCTGGAGTTCGTCCAGTTCCATCCGACCTGTCTCTACCACCCCGATGCGAAGTCTAGATTGATATCCGAGGCGCTCAGGGGTGAGGGCGCCGTTCTGAGGAACACCGAGGGCAGGGAATTCATGAAGGATTACGACGAGAGGCGGGAGCTGGCGCCGAGAGATGTTGTTGCCAGGGCTATAGATATGGAGATGAAGAAGAGCGGCGAGAAATGCGTCTTTCTCGATATCACGCACAAATCCTCGGAATGGCTGAAGGACCGTTTCCCTTACGTTTACGGCAGCTGCGTAGAGTTCGGCATCGATATGGCGACCGAGCCCATACCGGTCGTTCCGGCCGCTCATTACATGGTCGGCGGGGTGAAGGCCGCGATGGACGGCTCGACGAGTCTGCCCGGCCTATTCGCGATAGGGGAAGTTGCCTGCTCGTTCGTTCACGGCGCCAACAGGCTGGCCAGCAACTCGCTGCTGGAGGCACTCGTAATGGCCGGTAGATGCGCTTCCAGGCTTGAAAAGGAAGCGGAGGGGGGCGTCGGCTTGAAAGACCCGGATTTCTCTCCTCCCGAGGCGGGAGACCGGAAGGCGATGGAAACGGTCATACTCGATCATGACTGGGACCTGGCAAGGAGGGTGATGTGGGATTACGTGGGGATCGTAAGATCCGATGAAAGGCTCGGGATAGCGTCACAGAGAATCAGGCAGATCAGGGATACCGTGGAAAGAATATATTCGCTTTACGGCGCATCGGCCGATATGGTCGAGCTCAGGAATATAGCGCTGGTCAGCAGCCTTGTCATCGAATCCGCCCGAAGGAGAAAGGAATCCAGGGGACTGCATTACAACATCGATTACCCCGATACCGATCCAGCGTGGAAGAGAAATACTATATTGAACAGGAGGGGCCGTTGAAGCACCTTACGGGGATATGGAGGGTGATCGAGGAGATCACGGCGCGCGACGGAAGGTACAAGGAGAATGCATATTCTTTCGTCATGGCCGCCCTCGAGAAGACCGTCAGCCGCAAAGGTGTCGGAAGGCACGTCACCGGGCAAGAGCTGCTCGAAGATATAAGATCGGCCGCGACCGAACAGTTCGGACCGATGGCCAAAGAGGTTCTGAATTTCTGGGGGATCGAGCGGACCGAAGATTTCGGAGAGATAGTATTCAATCTGATCGATGCCGGTTTGCTGAGCAAGACCGAGGAGGACAGCAGGGAGGATTTCAGCGGCGGATACGATTTCAAGAAAATCTTCGAAGACGATTATTACGGTGGTTGATGTGCTGACCTCGAAAAGTAAAGATTTTCCGGGAAGGAAGGATCTGTTCCTCCTTGCTTACTGCGCCGTCGCGGCACAGGCCATTTTCATAA
>CAZPAH010000115.1:0-8938 GCA_964584495.1 uncultured bacterium
CGCCGCGAAACTGAAGAAGGACATGGTCTCGTTTTTCAATCCATAGATACTTATCGGGTTGGGAATAAATTGACCTTCCCTCGTCCTCGACCAGAGAAGAACCGGTTCGCTGAGGACGAATCTTCCCGTATCGAATGATGCGACGACGAGGTCTATGTCCTCTACGACCGAGTAGTCGTGCTGGTTCTGTATGAGACCAACCAGCGTCTTTTTCCTGCGATTCATATCTTCCAGCCTGATCGTCAGAAGGTACGATCCAGGATCGACGCTGCATGAATCGGAAATAAATATGAAGCTGGCAAGGTCGGTCCCGGAAGGGGGCGACTCCCTCGAATCGCGGACGATCCTTCCTCTATCGTAGATCGTTTCCTCGCCGTCCCTTAGAAGCAGCCTTACGCTCACAGAAGCGGTGTAGCCGCCTTCCACGAGCTTGTATTCGAGCTCCCTCGTAGGCACTGCTATCTGGAAAAGTTCTAGAGTGTTACCGGATTTGAGAGGCAGAGATACGACGTCGACGAAGAACTCGAAATCACCCTCACCCCTGAGGGCCTGTCCTCTAACTTCCCCGGCGAATCCAAGAAGAGCAACCAGCAATAGAGGAACAAGGTTAAATTTTCTCATTATGACAACCTGGTTTCTCCCGTCGTTCAACGCCTCTTAGTAGCTGAAATTCAGAGTCACCCGGTGGGCATGTCCCAGATATCCCAGATCTTCCCACGCATAATCGAAACCCAGATCCGAAGTCTGGCTGGTATCCACCCTGAATCCGAGCCCCCATGCCAGTCCCTGCGAATCGTAATCGATGTTGTACCCGGAACGCATGTAGAAAAACTGGTTGAAAGCGTACTCCATGCCGACATTCATCCTCTCCTTGTTATCGGAGGGATGGGAAAATTCGCCGGCGGCGAGAAGCGCGTGCGCCCCCCGCCTGTAAGCATCGACGCTGAGACCGACCTTGAACAGGGTAGGCAGCTTCGATGAACGATCGTCGAAATCAACCTCTCCCCCGAGAGACTGAATCATCATGCCGAGCTTCATCCCCTGAATGCCTATCCTGTAAAGGAGCCCGAAATCGAATGCCATCGTCTCGACGCTCTTGTCGGCCAGCCCCATATGGATGAAGTGTCCGGTGAATCCCGCCGAGAACTTGTCCGTGAAATACATCGCGTAGGACAGTCCGAACGACATGTCACCCGCGTCGAAGAACCGCTTGGTGCCCTGCGGCTGGTATATCGTTCTCTCCTCCTGAGGATCCATTGTCAGCGCCCGCGCGCAGATCCCGAAGGTTCCCGGCAGATAGGGCGACGTGAAGACGGCTCCGGCAAAGTAGATATCGATATCCGCCGGCCATACAACCGAGTTGAGCGTAACCTGCGTTCTGCTCAGCTCGACCATTCCCGCCGGGTTCCAGTACATGGCGGTCGCATCGTTCGCCACCGCTGTAAAAGCGCTGCCCATACCCGCCGCCCTGGCGGAGGTGCCTATCTTCAGGAACTGGGCCGCATATGTACCGACTTTCTCGAACGGCTGCGTCCCAGCCTGAATGACGGCAGGTATCGCCAGCAGTATAACGAATCCTAGAACCACCTTGCGCTTCATCACGGGACCTCCTGGAAAAATTTTCTCCGTCGATAACTCACCTTATCACTACAAACTTGCCGATTACTCTATCGAATCTACTATCTTCGGGCTCTACCGCGAACATATAAACACCGCTGGTCACATCCTGCCCGTTCCTCGAAACCAGGTTCCACGGCAACGTGCCGTGGCCGTTCGTTCCATCGTGAGACAGCGTCTCTACCAGGTCCCCGGACAGTGTGAAGATACGGACCGTATTCCTGCAGGCGGGGAGGTTTCTGAACTCGACTTTGATCCCGGTGGGATCGTCCATGTTCGGCTCCAGCTTGCTGGGTTCGAGAGAGGCCGCCGTCGCCGGATTGGGAACGACGTACACTTTATCCGCGTCGAATTCCTCCGCTTCCTGGGAATCGGAGAGGGGAATCACGAATTGGAAGTTCGATGACGGATCACCGAATTTACCTACCCTCGCAGGCTGCCCCCCCACGATGACATGATCGTATGCCGTTACCGAATAAAAATAATTCATCCCGTTATGAACATCGTAATCTATATACTTGTAATACTGCAATCCCCCCTCGAAGCCGAGGTTGAACCTAGCCAGCGCCTCGATCGTGTCGCACTCGACGTCCGTCAACCCGGGAGGGCACGGAACGGTGTCGAGAGGAAAATACCAGACATTCTCCTCGAACATCTTGATGAGCGCTTCCTTGTTCGAGAGATAGGTCAACGGTTCGTACTGCCAGCCGTCGCCGGGATTGTTCCCCCAAGGCGTTTGGAAGCCGTTATCGGGGTTGATCCCGTTTATAAGATCCCGCTCTTCCAGAAGCTGCCAGAGCTCCCTGCTCGGTCCGCTGAGAACCGACGTTCCCAGCGGCCTGTCCCAGCCATCCGCTCTCCACAGCCTGTAACCTTCGAAATCGAGCTGAAGTGTGCTCACATCGGGCGTAACCTCGCTGAAGTTATCCCATAGGAGAACGATCTTGTGATCGCCGGGAAGGACTCTCAGATTCGGAGGTGGAGGAGCCGATCCGACAAGCCAGTTGACCTGCCTCTCCTTACCGTCGACGCCTGTCTGAAAATCAACGAATGAGGCTCCGCCTTTCGGACATGTGTTGTCTTCCCAAAGCTGGAGCTCCTGCCGGCAGTCGTTGTTGATCCACAGGATCTCCCCGCGGGCCGCGGACAGCAACTCTAGATTGACATCGCACGAGTCGGGGTCTCTTCCCGAAACAGGTCCCGGGAGAGGATATTCCCGGCCGTCGACTCCCGTCAGGGAGTTGCCGTCGATATCGAACCAGTTTCCGTCGAAGGCCATCGCCGCGCTCGCGGCGGAGGTGAGCATCCCCTCGAGGCCCTCACCCGCGACGAAAGCGACCTGCAGGATCATCATGCTGTCGGGCAGCAGTTCCCTGAAAGGTCCCGTCGCCATCATCATCCTGTAATCGCGGGGCACTTCCTGGTTACGATCTTTCTGGTCCTTCGACATCAGCTCGTAGCGTTGAAAATCGTTGTCGGGATCGCCCCCGTTCTCGTACGGCTGATCGCCGGAGAAGTTCTGATATGATGTGAGGCCGACGGTCCGCGGCGCGTTGTCTCCCAAAGGATCGACGTCATGTCCCAGGAAGATGATTCCGAAATAACCCGTGCACTGCCCCTCATCACCGTCCTTGTCGTAGAAGTAAGCTACGCTGAGCCTGATGGGAACCTGGCGTTCCCCTTTCTGCGCGCACCTGATACCTTCGAACAGCGCCGTGCAGTCATCCGTCCAGTATTCTTCCCTGTCTCTCTGGCCGGCGTCGCCGTCGGCGAAGAATCCGACGTAAATATCCTCGATGATATCGGTTCCGTAGTTCTTGATCTTGTATTCGACACCGACGAAATTGTAGAACTGAGGCTCCTCCCACTGGTAACTCTCCTGCCTTACGAAGAGATGCAGCGGGGTATGCTCGGGGTAAATCTGCTGCGCGGTCACGTTGTCGTCTGTGAACCAGCAGGTGAACATCTGGTTTCCGATCGCCCCGAAATCCTCGTCTATCTTTCCGTCCCCGTCATCGTCCACACCGTTCTGCCAGTCTTCGTCGATCAGACCGTCCTTGTCGTCATCGGCTGGACTCGGCATCCTCGCTCCGTTGCGGATACCCTCGAACGCCTTGTATATTATCGCATTCGGGTCCTCGTTGCCGGGAGGTCTGAACTCGATATCATACGCGGCGGTCGAAACGACCGGTATGCCGCCCTTCTTCGCTCCAATCCACAGACCCGCGATATAGAGGTACTCGACGCCAGAGTTGGCGGGCCACTGAGCCGATGGATATTCGGCCGTAGGCCAGTTCGAGCTCGGATACGATCCGAAGCATCCCCAGTTCGTGACATGCATCTGAAGGTTTCCAACGTTATGGATTCCTGACCCGTCAAAAACCCACGTCCGCTCCATCTGCTTGATCTTGTCGTTCCATTCCGCGCTCTCGTTCCTCGCGAACGCAGGGGAATACAGCGTGAAGCCCAGAAGCACGGCCACCATAAGCGTTATAAGCATTTTTCGAAGCATCCGGATACCTCCAACCATCCTGCACCCTGAAACTTTATCTAGAATTCAAATCCGAACCCAACCCTCCACTGCCTGTGCGCCGCCCATATCGTGGGATCGTTTATCGGCGTAAAATCATCGAGACCATCTTCGTCCAGGTCCTGAAGGTAGGCTCCTCCAAGCTGTCCGGTCTCCGTGTAATAAGCGCCGTTATCCATATTTGCATTCACCATGTTCGGGAAAATCGCCGGAGCCGTCCCGTTCGGCAGAAGCTGGTCCTCGTCTAGAAGGTTTCTTCCCTCGAAGAATAGCGTAAGTTCCTGGCCGTAGATATTGAACTTCTTCCTCCCCTGGAGGTTGATTATATGAGTCTGGTCCAACCTCTCCGAGTTCTCGTTGAGTGGATCCTGCCTACGGGCGTAACGGTCCCAGGGCGTCCATGGCAGACCGCTTCCGAAGGAATATACTATCGTGGCCCCCCACTTGTTCTCGTCCTGCAGCCTGACTGTCACGTTAAGAGTATGTCTCTGATCCCAGTCGAGGGGCATCTCCTGGGTCGGAAGATGTGTCAAACCCTCCGCCGAGACGCCGAAATCGGCATCCGACGCAACGCCGTCCGCATAGGAGAAGGTGTACGAAATCTCTCCTCCGATATGATTGCTGAGGGCCTTATCCACGGATATCTCCAGTCCTCTCGAAGAGGCATAAGTCCTGTTGATGTACCTGTACCCGGTCAATCCCAGGTTCTCGTCGGTGACCCTGGTCGAGGAGATCAGTCCATAGATATCCTTGTTGAAGACGACGAAGTTACCCGCGATCGTCTCTGTAAACTGGTGGGATACGCCCGCCTGGTAGGAAACGGTAAGCTCCTCGTCAAGATCGGGATTCCCAAGAATACCCGCTCCTCCTATCATGTCCTGTGTATGGAACAGGTAGGTCCTGCTAGGCCACTGCGTGAACCTTCCGTAATGGAAATGGAACTTGTCCCTCTCGGTGATAGGGAAGGCGAACCCGAGCCTGGGGCTTATCTGGAACTTGTACTTCTCGATTGTCGGATCGATCTCGGAGCTGGATATAAGGATATCGGTGTTGTTGCCGGGCGAGAAGAAATCGACCCTCACCCCTCCGTTCACGACCATCCCTTCGTATTCCCACTTGTCTTGAACGTAGTATGCCGCTTCCGGGTTGAAATTGTGGAAGATATTGGAGCTCAAACCCTGCTTGAAGGTACCGTCTTCCTGTGGGCGCAGATTGCCGGGATAGTTGATCTGAAGATCGTTCAGATCATTATAGATGAACTGAATACCCGTTTTGAATCTGTGGTTGTTCCATTTCTGGGATGTGATATCGGCCTTGAGCGTATATATAACGGAGGTCCTGTCCCTGTACTGTGGATAATCGTAGGCCGTGAGGAAGAAGGGATACTCGGGGTCGGTATAATAGACTGTGTTGCTCACTCCTCCGAACTGGAAGGTTCCCCCGGGAAGTATAACGGGCTGACCCGCGGTAAGGTACTCCGAGGGATCCTTGCCGTTAACGGAGTAGAACCTGTCGAACTGCGATCTGCTCAAGTTTATCGTATACAGAACGTCGTCGCTGATATTGTGGTTCAGAGCCAGCTTTATCTGAAGGTTGTCGTCCGTTCTGGTACCCGTGCGGCTGGCCGAGTTGAAATAGACATAGCTGGAATCATCCCTGAAATGGCTGAACTTGCTGTCCGGATTCTGGAACCCCTCGAACAGCATTTTCGATTCTTTCCTGACCTCTTGCCCGTTCTCGTCGAGGATCTGCTCTTCCCAGATTATCTCGACTTCCTCGCCGTAAATATTCTCCGCCATCCTCGCGTAGAAATTCTCGTACCTCAGAATGTACGACCCCGCTCCGGGGTTGTTCGGATCCCTGACCTTGTCGTAGACGACGATCGGATAAATATAGTTACGTCTCTGCTCGAGCGAATGGACATAGGTGTCGGAGTAGGGAAGCTCCCTTTCCAGCCACGGTCCGTAATAGAAGCTTACGTACTGTCCGAAGGCCCTCGCATCCTCGGAGAGACTCTCGCGGCTCGCCCGGAGGGTCATGAACCTGTATATCTTCTGAACATATCCCTCGAGATTCCAGTTGTGGATATATCCCTGATTCTTCGCATGCGAGAAGATCGCCTCGCCGATGACCTTCAGCCCCGGCTTGATCGAATAGGCCAGCTTACCCTGCACGTTGTAGCTCTCGCTCGATCTGTCGGAAAACTTGACCAGATCGTTGAACCACGTATGCTCTTCCCTCGGTACTATCGTCCAGTTCTCGCCGTCGGAGAAGTCGGCCTCCCCCGAGAGGTAGAAGGTCAGGTTTTCGATCGGTGTGGGCCCTCCGAAGCCTATGCCCACCCTGTCGTAGTTCGTGTATGTCTTGTCTTTGCGGCCGAAATCGTCGGTCATGAACCTGACCTGTCCCTCGAACGTCCTGCCGCCCTCCCTCGTGCTGAGGTTCACGATGGCGGACTGTGCGTTTCCGTATTCGGCGTCCATCCCGCCGGTGATCACTTCGCTGTTGGCGGTGCCGAGCATCCCGACCGATATCATTCCTCCGCCTAGAGGATCATCGACCGGAACGCCGTCGATCTGGAACTGGACCTCGCCGTCACGACCTCCGCGGACGTGAAGCTCGTCACCCGTTTTGATCATCCCGGCCTTAAGCGCAATCGCATCCACGACATCGTCCACCGGCAGCTCCTCCAGCTCGTCGCTGCTTACGCGGTGCTTTACATCACTGTCCGTGACTTCGATCTGCTTATATTCGGCCTCAACGACGATTTCCTGGGTCTCTCCCACGATCTGCTCCACCAATCTGAACTCGACTTCGGCGGTTTGTCCGGCGTTGACCCTGACTCCGGGCTTCTCCTCCACCTTATACCCCATCATCATCACCTTGACCGTGTAGCTTCCCACCGGCACTCCAGTAATGGTGAACGTACCGTCATTCAGCGTCATGCCTCCCATGGTGGTCCCGGCAAGGACGACATTTGCGTATGGAAGCGGATTGCCTGTTTTGGCCTCGAGCACCTTCCCGCTTATCCTTCCCGTCTGCGCCAGTGCGCTGGAAGTCGAAAAAGCCAGGATAAGAGTAGTTGACAGTAGCGGCACCAGAATCATGAACCTTGAGCGGATTTTCATTTTTCTACTCCTTGCCCGATCGATTGCTTGAAGATCACCACTTTTCCACGCCCGGAAATCCGATTAAATACTATCTAAAAGATCCTATGTGGGGACTCTTACTCTCCTCTTTTTCCCAAGCTCAATATAAATATCCAACTTATTCGTGTCAATCACTTTGCCCCAGCGGTTAAAAAAAGCTGAAACCCGGCCGCCGAACCTTCCCGCAGCCCGGTTGATCGTTGTCACACCTCCTTTTAAACTTCTAGCATAGTTCCATCTGTATCTATCTGATGACTACAAATTTACCGATATTTTTCGGAAAAGAGTTGTCGTCGGGGTCTACCGTGAAAATATATACTCCGCTCGATATATCCTGGCCGTTCTTCGATACCAGGTCCCATGGAAGGGTTCCGTCCCCACCCGTTCCATCGTGATAGAGAATCTCGACGAGATCTCCCGCGATTGTGAATATCCTCGTTGTCGAACGGCAGGCGGGCATATTTCTGAATTCGAGCTTTATGCCGGTCGGATCATCCATATTCGGTTGAAGCCGCCATGGAGCCATCGATGAGGACGTCGCGGGATTGGGAACGACATATACAGAGGTCTCGCCGTAACCGGAAGGCTTTACAGCGTCGGAAACGGGATAGATATACTGGAAGTTCGACGCGGGATCTCCGTACTTTCCCGGCCCGAAGGGCCTTCCCCCCAGTATCGTGTGATCGAAAGCCGTCACGCTGTAAAAATAATGCATGCCGTTGTGAACGTTCTCGTCGATATACTTGTAATAGCAAAATCCCCCCTCGAAGCCGAGATTATACCTGGCCATCGCCTCCAGGGTGTCGCACTCGGCGTTGGAGAGCCCCGGCGGACATGGAACCGTGTCGATCGGGAAGTACCAGAGGTTCTCCTCGAACATCTCGACCAACCGATCCCTGCCATCCAGCCTCTCCAGCGGCTCGTACCTCAATCCTCCCTTATCGATGGAGGCGGTGAAATCCCTGTCCGCGCCGATACCGTTCACGTAATCCCTCTCGTCTATCAACTGCCACAGATCCCTTGCCGGACCGGTCCGTACCGAGGTTCCGATCGGCCTGTCCCAATTATCTGCCCGCCATATCCTGTATCCCTCGAAATCGTACTCCTGTGTGCTGGGATCCGGTGTGACTTCACTGAAGTTGTTCCAGAGGATCGTCACCTTGTGATCTCCCGCGATCAGTCTCATATCGGGGGGAGGCGGAGCCGTTCCTACGAGCCAATGAGCCTGCTTCTCCCGTCCGTCGACACCGGTCTGGAAATCGAAGAAGGATCCTTCCCCCCCACCGCAGAAACCCCTGCCCATAAAGAGCCGGAGCTCCTTGCTGCAGTCCGCATTGACCCATATTATCTCGCCCCGCGTCGCCGACAGATTCTCGAAATCGCCGTCACACGTATCCGGGTCTATCTCGCTTGCGGGTCCGTAGACCGGCGTCTCCCTTCCGTTCACTCCGGTAAGGGGATCCCCGTCGACGTTGAACCAGTTTCCGTCATAGACCATCGCGGCGTTGGCGGCGGCGGCAAGCATGCCGTCGAGCCCGTCTCCGCAGACGAAAGCGACCTGCAGGGTCATAGTGCTTTCGGGGGGAAGCTCGAGGAAGGGTCCCGTCGACATCAGCATCCTGTAGTCCCTCGGCACAACAGC
>CAZPAH010000116.1:0-8805 GCA_964584495.1 uncultured bacterium
GTTATAGAGGTACTTATAGCCCGCCGTCTTGTACGAGAGTGCCGGGAACCTTATCTTGATCGAGTAGATGCTGTCGTTCGCCGAAGCGTCAGGGTATATCCCGTCGTCCTCCATCTCGTTTAACGAAGGCACGTCGAACGTCAGCGGAGAGACGGACCCGTTTATCGTGACGACACTGTCGGGCCCGGGGAGCAGCCTCTTCATGTCGACGGTGAAGATCACGTCTATCGGATGCGTAGTGTAATCCTCCTCACCCTCGTCGTTCCACCAGTATGTAAGGGTGTCCCATGCGCCGGTGGAGCTGGAGAGAAGATGCAGCCTGTTTGAGGCGAGGGGCTCGTATTCGGTGCACTGATGCATGAACTTCCATGCTAGGGTCGTGTCGGCCGACGGAGAGCCCGTGTAGCATCCTTCGCCAAGAAGCGTGAAGGCCGCCTCGAGGTAATATATGCTGTCCCCCGAATCGGTCATGAAGGCGTTGTCACAGCCGACCCAGGTCAGCGGCTCGAGGTTTCCCTCGACTGTAAATGTATCCACGGGGAAAGAATGCTGGCGAAGATGCAGCCCCATCATCCCGCGGAATAGGACTCCCTTGACGAAGAAGCATCCGACGTTGGTAGTATCGTTCGGTACTATGACATTGTCATTGAGATCCTTGACGTTGGTGACTTCAACCCTGCAAAACGAGGTCTGAGGATAAATGGTGCTGTCGAGATAGACCCTTACCCTGCTCGGGAAGGAAGGAACCCTTCTGACGCTGTCTATCAGGGCGGTAGTTCCCGACAGATTATAATTCACCGTCAGCTCGGCGGTCGTTTTATCGACCGGCTCGTTGAATTTTACTAGGAAATCGTCGACCCCCGCCACCGCGAGGGAAGGCGCGACTCCATCTTCGCCAACGCTCACTACAACGGGCGGCTCCGTGTCGCCCGTCGTCTCGACGACATAGAGCAGCATCGAATCCAGCTCGACAGGCGTATAGACATCCCAGGTCGTTCCGCTCGGCTTGCTCAGTTGATCGCCGTCGTTGACGACGCAATCGAGGGGCCCCTTGGACGAGCCGTTCTGCGTCGATATGATCTCGATATATACCGTGTCACCCATGGAGAGACCCAGGTCGCTGAGGTCGAATCCGACCTCTTCGAAGCCGGTATTGTTGACCCAGCCCAGCGAGCTTGTACCGTCGTAGACGACGTCCCACGTGGAACCTGTGGGATTCCACTCCCTAAGCTCCTGCCAGGAACCGTCCATATCGCACCAGGCCTGGTAATCCGGTTTCCTCGGCGCCGTGTTCCAGGCGATCGCGTGCCCCCAGGCGTCCGTAGTCCCGCCTGAAGGGGTTCCCACGGCGAAGACGATACCGAGCTGGTTGCCGGTCCAACCGTCCTTGTTGTAACCGAATCCGATATAGAGCTTGTTCGAATCGTTGGTGACGAACACGGAGTCGATATCCAGAGGAACGAATTCCGTGTCTCCAGTGTCGTCGTCCACCATGTTCGCCGCCAGGAAGTCGTTGATTCCGTCGACCGTTATCGTCTGCGGAACTCCCCCCGTCACCAGCGAGAACACACCCAGAACTACGATCATCCCGGCAACCGCGAGCGCCGCCGGAACACCCCTTTTAACCTTGCCCATAATCTGCCTCCTCCTTTTGATTGGTTCCACCGTTATCTCAAGAGCACCATTTTCCTAGTCATCCACCAGCCATCCCCGCTAATCCTGCAGAAGTAGATTCCGGAAGAAACGCTCATTCCGCGGTCGTTCGTGCCGTCCCATCTTACGCTTCCCGGTCCCGGCTCGAGCGTGCCCGAAAGAAGGGTCCTGACGATCCTGCCGCTGACATCGTACACGGCCAGCTCGACCCTGATCCCGGAAGACGATCCGGCGGCCTTCTCATCCGAGACCTCTCCCGGCACCTCGAACTTGATTACGGTCGAAGGATTGAACGGGTTCGGATAGTTCTGGTAGAGCATGCCATTATAGACGGACGGCATGTCGCCGCCGCTCACGAGAGGCCCCCTTATCATGACCGTGCTGGCATAGGCGATGACGTTCCGGTAGCATGTATCGTCCGTTAGATTGCTCACCGACAGGGTCCAACCGTAACCGACCGGCGACTCCAGGGCTAATTGGACCGTCCTCCCGTCGGGTTGAAGCACGGCCGAGATGACGTCCAACGTATTGGAAGGGATCGTAGTCCAGTAGACCTCGTAGTTGTCTATGTTCTCCGCCGAACTTTCCTCCACCGGCTCGTTGAAGAGAACGTTTACGAGGCTGTCGCCCGCGGTATCCCTGTGAGCCGATTCGAGGACCGGTCCCTCCCCGTCGGACGGATCCGGCTTTCCGTTTCCGTCGGTATCGACCGTGAAGGTATATGCGTTGTCGATGATCGGAAGCACGGCCGATATATTGTTGGGGGCCGAATCCCCCCCGAGCTCGCCGTCAGGCTCCGGGTCCCAACTGAGGGACGCGACGATGGAGATCGAGGCGTCGACGGGCACGTTACCCTCTCCCAGCCCGTAAAGAACCTCCCAGGGGATTGCCAATTCGCTCCCCCCGGAATCCCCGTATCCATGATTCGAATCGAACGCCGTTATGACCGAATCGGAAATGTCGACGGCGTGGACAGCGCTTTCGATCCTGTAAAAACCGTCCGAGTCGTAAGCTCCCTGGTGCTGGTAGCATCCGTACTCGAAATCGCATTTGAAACCGGGATACGTGAAGATCGCTCCCCTCTCCCAGATATCTATCGCCGTCAGGTCCGTCTGACCGTCTGGGCCGCCCGGGTCTACATCGAAATAGATAAGCCAGCTGTTGCTGGTCACGATCCCGTCGAGGGCGACATAGAGGTAGAGCGAATCCCACGCGATGTAGAGGCCGTCTATCTCGTTCGCCGCCGTCCAGTCCGAATCGGTGGAGTCATCGACCGCCAAGGTGCAAATATCCCACTCGGCGGGGTCTATATAGCCGTCGATCGTTACCTCCGTCAACTCGCCGTAAGATATCGATATATCATCCTCATTTGTGATCTCGTCGTTCGGATTGCCGTTTGTATCGTAGGCTGTCCCCGTTGCCATCAGCAACTCGAGCGAGGATGTGCTCAAACCATCGAGCACGGCGGCATCGGAAACCGTGAGCTGGAGTGTCAATTCGTATCCGTCCTGCGTTTCGACCACCGTCGTTCCGGAGGAAAGCGTCATCTCGGCCGATCCGTCATCGTCGTCGTCCATCGATACGCCGGTCACTTCGAAGCTCGAATAAGCGGTTACCTGATTGAACCGCAGCCTCAGCTTGTAGGAACCGGGGAAGTAGACCGCCGAGGTCACCCGGGGACCTATCGTATCGGTCAATGCCGCCAGGGCGCGAAGCTCGGCGATCTCGCCCGCCATGTCTGGTGTCGTCGTTTTGCCCGCGTAGAAGATCATCTCGAAGACGCCGCTCCCGTATATCTCATCGCCCTTCATTATCCTGCCTGAAAAATCGAAGTTATGCTCGGCTCCCCCCCCGCCCGCGACGATAGCGGCGGTGGCTCCGTTGTTCGGATTCCTCTGGCCGTAATACGCGGCGTCGGAAACCCATATCCTGTCCATCTGCGCGTTCCATACGAGATCCACCAGACCTGGGGAATAACCGTTCTGCACATACTGGGTCGAGGCTCCGACCTCGTAGATAATATCGAGGTAGGGCTGCCCACTCGTCAGCCTTACGGTTTTCTTGAGGTCCTGATATGTGAATTCGACCTCGACCGTCGTTCCGCCTCCCTGGACGATCTGCATGCCGTAGAGGCTGTGCTGATAGTTCGGTCCGACATCGCTCAGCAGGGCCACATGGTTCACATCGTTGTAATCGGCCTCCGTTCCTGCCCAGTAAGCGTTATCGACGCCGACGATCGAGAAGTTGTAATCGCTCCCCTTCGAGAATATATTCGTCGCCCTCCCTCCAATCCCCTCGAAGACGGCGAAGACCCTGTCGTTGTGAATGATCATCTCGTCGTACCCGTCATTATCGATATCATCGAGGTAGGCTCCCGTCGCGGAGGCATACTCCCCGTTCGCCCAGTGAGAAGCCTCGGCGTAGATCATCGCGTTCTTCATGTGTCCCGAGTACTTCAGCTCCCAGCCGCTGATCTCTCCGCCCATTCCGTCGTGCCACGCCGTCTCGTGGAGGTTGGTCATAAGGACATACCAGCCCGCCTGCGAGATGTTGTTATTGGGTGCGGCCATCAGCGCGGTGTACGCGTCGTTCCAGAGCGTGCCGAAATTCTTGCAGTTGCCGCCCCGCTGGGGATCGCAGTACCCGTAGCCGTCCCCGCCGTTGGCGTATGGCACGTATCCGGCCCAGTGCGTGTACCATCCGTTGTTGCCCCCGCCGTAACCGGCCGTGCCGCCGATTTCGAGATATGTCCCGTACGTGATGTTCATCGAAACACCCTGGAAATCTGGATTGGCGACGGCGTCGGCGGCCTTCCAAACCGCTATCCACGCGCTTTCCTGCTGGCACTTGTTGATGAACCAGTCGTATGTCTCCTTAGCGTTTGGAGTAGAAGAAGCCCAGGATCCCATCTCGGCCGCCGCTTCCCAGTCCTCGGCGTATAGAGCGATTCTATAGTTGCCGTATCCCGAGTTCGACATATCGGTGAGAACCTGGAGGGCGCCGGCCCCGTCTCCTCCCACTATCTTTCCCGTGAAATTGCGGTCGCGCGGGAAAACCTTGAGGGTGCTTCCCGATATCGTGTGAATCTGGTGATTGTCGTATCCCTGGCAGTGAACGTCGTCGTCCAGGATCACTGCCCAAACGCCGTGCTGGGTCCAGTTGTCGATCAGGTTGTCTATCACCCCGGCATTCGGGTAAAAGACCGTATCGAGCCATACACGCTCGGGAACCCACGCGACCCTGGGGTAATAGCCGTACCGCAGGTTGGTCATCTGGGTCTCCACGTTCACCGCCCAGTCGTTCATATCGTTCTGGACGAACGGCATCATGTGCTGGGCGTAGGCCGACGTTATCATCCCCGCCCAGCCGGCCGTGACGCCGGCCGAGAGCCATCCGTTGAAATCGACGGGATCGCCGTTGTTGTGATCCCATTCGGTCGAGGTCTGGAGCGGGGCACAGAGATGGAAGTTGCCCGGGATCGATGTGGATTCGTGAACCTCGAGCGCCTCGTCGAATCCACTGCCGCCCGGATCGTCGGATCGGCCGTAGAAAACATCGCTGTAGGCAAGCCCCTGGTTCCCGTGATGGACAAAGGCGCAGTTGGCGGTGGCGGCCGGAAGAAGATTGTCTCCCAGAAGCCTGTCCGCCACCACTCCGTTCGAAATCGATATCACCTCGAAACGGATCGGCGTACGGTCGGCGGAAGATATCAACGCCCTCGCCGCGGCGGAGGTATAGGAATCGATCCCTCCCGTAGCGGATTTCTCCTCCCCACCCTCTAAACGGCCGTCCCGGGCCATCGCCACAAATGAGGTCTCCAGGTAGGCACCCGACAGGGAAACTGCACCCTCGAGATATTCACCGGCCTCGTCGATAAAAGCTCTTTTCATCTCCGGTGCGCCGGGGTCCCAATCGCTCCCGGAGAAGCAAACGGCGCGCTGCACCCCGGCAGCGGAGAACGGATCGAGCAGGTAGGCCTCGTCCCATTCTATCGTCGAATTTCCTTCAAGTCCCGCCGGCAGCGTGAATCTTCCTCCGTTCATGAAGTCCAGAAGTATGACTATGCTGGGCTTTTCCCTGCTGAACAGGTCCACACCGCTGGCGGGATCTATCATATTTACCATGCTGACGCGAAATCCGAGCTCGCCTTCTCTCTCGTCGAAATAGAAGGCCAAAAGATCGGCTCCCTCCATCGACCGCTCCACGTCTCCCGCCGTGTCGATGCATTTGACATTTCGGTTAGACCAGATGGAGCGAACCGGTTCATCCGGATCGACTGCACCGGCAAGGAGTTCCACGGGCCGTGCGGGTACACCGGTAACGGCCCCGGCCTGCTGGATCGATGAAATGAGAAGGATTAAGGCAGAGGCTATTAAAAATTTCTTTTTCATTTCAACTCCAGGGAAAGATCCAAAATACGCCGGTACCCACTCCGGAAGCATCAAGGGTTGGAGATGCCATTAAGAAAAAAGGGGATACCAGGGCCGGACTACGACCTAAGGTATCCCCATCCGAAAACAAATCAGGTTTTTACCTGTACGTCTGCTTAATCTTGCCCCATGTAGATTCTTCGTTTCCCACCCCGCAAATAAGGCAGTCGTCACCGGAATAGTTGTTCCAATGATCGACCCAGGGGATGATGTACATGGCGGCGCTATCGTCGATCGTCACGGTTCTGTTGCCGACCGATTCCCAGTCGGCGCAATCGTTCTTCTTGTACTTCCACTCGATCGACGGGCTGCTCCCCGCGGGGAAAACTACGCCGACTTCATAAAAGAGAGGGCTTGCAGCGGGACACGGCTGGCCAAGCACTACGCCGCTTCCCCAGTCGCTAAGAGGAGCCCCTGATCCTGTTACGCAAACGTCACCCGGGGCTGGATCGTAATCGGGATCACCTTCGGGCGGAAGACAGAGCCTGAAATATACTGTAACTTCCTGGTTGAGCGCGGCGGTTATAACGAGCTGGAAAGGCGGATCGTTATTATTCTGATCCTGCGCGCCGGTGTATGTCGACGTATCGGTAGAGTCGTAGCCCTCGCAGTAGAACCAGATCTCCGTGTTTCCTTCCAACTCTTCTTTGGGTATGTAACCGACATACTGATCGTTGTTGCCGACATCGTTCAGGTAGCTCATGTCCAGCGATGTGTACGGTCCGCTGTTCGGCCCGTAATACAGTTTCGCGGAAAGTCCCGGTCCGGGAGCGGCGTTGTCGGCATCGGTCACGCCGCCTTTCCAAACCTGGAAATAAACGGCGACATCGGCGTTGTCGGGAACAACCGCACCACTGACGGGCCAAATGTTCCCCGCCCAACCGATGGCGGCCTGAACCGTCGCGGCGGCGGAGAAGATGAATGCGAATGTGACCAGTACTGTTAGCAGCTTCTTCATATTGTACCCCTCTCTCTCAAGCTGATACAGAAGTAGAGCAGTCACAACAATTTATACCTGCACATATCAACCTGAGATATCGCGCAAGGTATTACGCTTAACCTCAAGCTACTACAGGCAGTTAAAATAATATCACAGATCGTCTTGCAGGTCAATCGAAACCTTTCCCATACCGAGGTGCGGCACCCTTATCGGTCACCGGCAATATCTCTATGGAATAAAATCGCACCTTGCTTGTAGAATAAAAAGAGGTACCGTTGACGGCGAATCTGCCGGATTCGGATTTTAAATTCAGACGGAGGTCGATCATGAAACTATTCTTCAACTTCATCGCTTTAATTCCGCTGATGTTATCTTCGCTCCCGGCATCGGGCGCTTCACCGCCTCCTTCAGAGCCACTATCGCCCGCCTACAACGCCTTCGGCCTCGATCTGTATCTTAAAGAGTCCTCCGCTTCGCCCCAAGCCAATGTCTTCATCTCCCCCGTAAGCGTGGCCCTAGCCCTGGCGATGACATTCAATGGAGCGGCGGGTACTACGGCGGAAGCTATGGCCGCGGTCCTCAACATCGCGGGAATGCCGGTCGACGCGGTCAACGTCGATAACAGGAAGCTGATCGGCGACCTGGGGGGTATCGGCCCGGATATCGATCTATTCATAGCCAATTCGATATGGCTCAAGAAACAATTCGCCTTCAAAGACCTTTTCAGGAAGAGAAGCAGGGATAACTTCAAGGCGGAGATCTTTCCGCTCACGACGGCCGATGCGATCAACGCCTGGGTCAAGGATCATACCGGCGGCAGGATCGAGGATATCGTCAAGGAGATATCCCCCGACGATATCGCCTACCTTGTCAATGCGATATATTTCAGGGGAAAATGGGAAACGGAATTCGATCCCGCAAAAAGCTACACGGACTCTTTCCACCGGGCAGGCGGCGGCGACAAGAAGGTCCGCATGATGAAGAGGAAAGGATTTTTCGCCTATGCCGAGAACGATCTCTTTCAGGCGATCCGGATTCCCTACATCGGATCGAGAACCGGGATGTATATATTCCTTCCGGCCGAGGGGCAGGGCCTGGAACTATTCCGCAAGAAGCTCGATCCCGATTCGTGGACCGAATGGGCCGGTTCCCTTCGCAGCCGCGAGGGGCTTATCGAAATGCCGGTCTTCAAGGCGCAGTACGAATCGAAGCTCAACGGCTCGCTGTCGGCCATGGGCATGAAGATCGCATTCGGAAGGCGGGCCGATTTCTCCAATATGTGCGAAGTTACCGGTGGAACCGTATATATCGACGAGGTGATCCACAAGACGTTCATCGAGGTGAACGAGGAAGGTACCGAGGCGGCGGCGGCGACATCCGTGGGGATGAAGCTCACTTCGGTACAGAGGGGGCCGGAACCTTTCAGGATGACGGTCGACCGCCCGTTCTTCTTCACGATAGTGGACGATCAGACCGGGATCATGCTATTCGCCGGCTCGATCGGCGACCCGCAGTAGGGCGCCGCTCAATCGTCGGCCGGCTCTTCGATCCTCTCCTCTTCGGCGGCGGTCTCGATGACCTTCCGGTAGAGGAGCCTCATGAGATCATCCAGCCCTTCGCCGGAGAGAGCGGATATTTGGAATACCTTTTCCCCCGTTCCCGGATCGAATAGAGGCTCCACCCCACCTCCGCCGACCAGATCTATCTTGTTGATCGCCACGAAGCGGGGGCGATCGAGAAGGGATCTGCTGTAGAGGCCTATCTCCGTGAGAAGCTGATCGT
>CAZPAH010000117.1:0-8733 GCA_964584495.1 uncultured bacterium
TCAATCGACGGCATGACAGGTGAAGTGTTCAAGGGGAAAATAGAGACCAGGCCTTCCGAAGTTCTGCAGGTAATGATCGATAAGACAATGAAGAAGGAAGAGTCGGAAATATATATGTATTACGAGGAGTTGATCTCGTGGGCCAACGGCATAAGGACGATCGGCGTGAGGGCCAATGCTGACAGGCCGGAGCAGGCGGTCCAGGCCGTTGCATTCGGTGCCGAGGGAATCGGACTCTGTAGGACCGAGCATATGTTTTTCGAAGGAGAGAGGATTGAAGCGGTAAGGGAGATGATCCTCGCCGGAGACGAAAAAGGCAGGAAAACGGCTTTGGACAAGCTCCTGCCGATGCAGAGGGACGATTTCAGGGGCATATTCGAGGCGATGGGGGAACGCCCCGTGACGATAAGGACTCTCGATCCTCCGTTGCACGAGTTTCTTCCCCACGAAGAAGATGAGATCGATTCTCTCGCGACCGCGATGGGCGTCGAGAAGACGGTTCTCGTGGAAAAGATCAATTCCCTCAAGGAAGTCAACCCCATGCTCGGCCACAGGGGATGCAGGCTCGGGATAGTCTTCCCGGAGATTACCGCAATGCAGGTCAGGGCGATATTCGAAGCGGCCTGCGCTCTTACCGGTGAGGGTAAGATTGTGAGACCGGAGATCATGATACCGCTGGTCGGATGTGTGCAGGAGCTGAAGCTCCAGGAAGAAGTGGTGAGAAAAGTGGCGGATGATGTCCAGAGGGAAATGAAGGTCGAAGTGGATTACCTCGTAGGAACCATGATAGAGATACCTCGAGCCGCGCTCACCGCCGACGAGATCGCCTCGGCGGCCGAGTTCTTCTCGTTCGGAACGAACGATCTGACCCAGACGACCTTCGGTTTGAGCAGGGACGATGCCGGCAAGTTCCTCGGGGATTACCTCAATAAGGGTATCTGGCCCGCAGATCCGTTCCAGAAGCTCGACCGGCAAGGGGTGGGAAGCTTGATAAAGATCGGGGTCGAAAAAGGCCGCACCACGAAGCCGGATCTCAAAATCGGTATCTGCGGAGAGCATGGCGGCGAGCCTTCTTCCATCGAATTCTGTTATGATGCCGGTTTCGATTATGTGAGTTGCTCGCCGTTCAGGGTGCCGGTCGCGATCCTCTCGACGGCCCAGGCCGCTCTAAAAAGCGCCTAGGTCGCGGGGATTCTCATTAAACCGGCCGACCATCCTTATTATGGATGAGCGGAAGATGCGGATAGCCGTTAAAAACAATTCAAGGAGCAGTTCGATCGAACAGAGATCAGTCGTCAAGACGGTGCCGGCCAGGCTCGAAGAATCCATCCGGGAATATCAGGAAAGAAAAGTCCTGAGGCGCTCCGTCTACCGCTTTGCCGGGGCATGGATGGCTCTCGTTTTTGCGATGTCGGCGGCGATCGTTCTATTGACGGACGGATCTCTCGGAAGGGACATTTTCCTCTGGTCGCTGCCGCCCGTATTCCTGGTAGTACTTTTCATTCAACTTAATTTGAGCCTCTTTCGAAAGCCTTCCATGGAGAAAACGGATCGTCTCGGGGTGGCGAACATTCTGACAATATTGCGCATCTTCCTAATTCCCGTATTCCTGGTTCTCTTCTTTAGCGGCTACCTCATGCCGGGACTGATAGTATATCTTTTAGCGGCCCTTACCGATGTTGCCGATGGATTCCTTGCGAGACGTCTAAAGCAGGAAACCGCTTTCGGCCTGATGGTCGATCCGGTAGGAGACATTCTTTCCACGCTGGCCGTTTTCAGCTATTTGCTGATCGAAGGCGATATCCCGATTTGGCTTTTTATAATACTGGTATTGAGGTATATTGAATTTTTCGTAGGACTCGGACTGCTTTTTGTCCTGGGCAGAATGCCGGTGCTGAGGGCTACAATCTCCGGTAAACTTGTAGGTACGGTGCAGGCGATCGGAATCATCATCCTTCTCGCCGGAAAAATATTTCCAGGGGCTATTCACCCGGAAGAAACGGGAAGGTATCTGTTTCCCCTGCTCGGAGCGGCGTTCGCGGCGGTGATTATATCTCAGACGGTTATCGGTTACAGAGCGCTCCGGCGAAACGCTAAGGCACGGAGATAAGGATAACAGGAGGAATACAATTGGATTTCGGAGGAGATCTTTCGGTACTCGAACCGGCGATGATTTTCCAGGTAGCCGGGCTGTGTTCCCTGACCGGAAAATTGAAACTGATTACCATCGATAATGTGGCCAGTTTCTTTTTCCGGGAAGGCGAGCTTCTTTACGCAACTATCGATACGAGGAAGAAAAGACTCGGAAGGTTCCTGATAGAGAAGAAGTTCATAACCAGCGAGCAGCTGGAAGAGGCGTTGAGGGACTATAGATCCCTCGGCGGCCGGGAGAGGATCGGAAACATTCTTATCAACCATGGTTATCTCAATCACGATTCGCTTGTCTCGGCCATACAGGATCAGATGAAAGAGGTAGTTTACGAGGTGCTTCCCTGGAACGCGGGGCAGTTTGTCTTCTTCAACGAGGTAGAACCCGAAAAAGAGGATATTCTCCTCGATATCAAGATGGACTACCTGTTGCTGGAAGGATTGAAACGCCTTGATGAAGCAAAGATGGACTAGTCCTCGATTCCGGGTGTTGCGGCATTTGCCCACTGCTTTTCTGCTTTTCACGATCGCCGGCGGGATATTCTCTCCGGCCGCTCTCGCCGATACTTTCCCGCCGGCTCACATTCTCTTCCTAGAAGATCTTTCGATCGGCACGAGAGCTCTGGCTATGGGTGGAGCATTCGCCGCCGCCGGGGACGACCCTTCGATTCTATTCCTGAATCCCGCGGGAATGACCGTTGCGGCAATTCCTTCAGCGTATATCGATTATGGCAATTTCGAGAAGAAGCCATCACTGTCCCAGATGCACGTCTCGATAGTAGCGCCCCTGAACAGGTTCTCCGCGGGCGCGGGGTTCTACAGGCGGAGAATGGTCGGAGGGATGCGGGAGAGCACCCTTATGACGGGCGTCTCCTGCAGGATTGCCAGGGGGACGGAGGGATCTTTCCTGTCGGTCGGAGGTGGGCTCAGGATCGCCACGGTATCGGCCGATGGGCCGGAGCACTGTGTTTCCTGCGGCTCCGGCAGGGTTTCGCGGACGAAGGCGGCGGCCTCTTTCGGCATGATGATCAGGCCTTTGCCTATGATCTCGATCGCCTATTCGATCGAGAATCCGTGGGAGCCGGAATTCGATCTCAGCGTCGAAACGGGAGTAATGGGAAGGATCCAACACTGGGGGATTTCGTGGTTCTGGAATGATAAACTCACAGTTTCCTGGGAAAGGCGGCACGAACGGAACGGTGACGGGGACCATTTCGGATTCAGCATGAGAACGGCCTTGCCCGTTGATATCATGGCCGGTTTTTCGCAGGAAAAGGTATCGGGGGGGATAAGATGCGAGTGGGAACGTCTACGCCTATCGATCTCTTTCAGCCCCGACGATGAAATGGGTATCTACACGGCATTTTCCATGGAGATCTTCCTTCGGAAACCGGGCGAATGAGTTGTGGTCATGAAGATCTTGAATATTTTGATACGTTTCATTCCGGCGATCATAATCGCAGGCTTTCTGTCGGGCATCTTCGCCGCAACGGCATATCCGGAGGAGCTTCCCGACGATTCGACGAATGCGTTCGCATGGTCTTCGGTATATTCCAACAGCATTAAGCTCGAGCGTATATCTCTCCCGTTTCCATGGAATGATCCCGAAGTGACCGCATATACGAGAGACAGGTTATCCGCGGAAATACTGTACAGGCCTTTTCCCGTTTCCAGGGTTTTCCTGAAAGGAGCGACCGGTCGCAGAAAGGTAGAGGAGGGGATTTACCGTAACAGGCTTCAACTGGAGCAGGGAGATCTCGTCTTCGGGGTGCCTCGTTTTACCGGCGGAATCATTATCTTCATGAGGGAAAGAAGGCTTGAGACCGGTAACAGGCTGCTGAAGATAGTATCGAACGATTCACCTCTTGACTCCGGGGGAGAAGGAATAGCTGCGAATCTCGGTGGGGATGGGTTTTTGTCGGCGGGATATACCGGCGTCGTTTTCAGGGATCGCCTTGGGGATGAAAGGTACGGGGGGTTACCCGCCTTTGAGGGAGGGGGCGGCAGCTTCAATCTTTTGCGTTGCGAACTGCGTCGGGCGATGGGCTGGCACCTCGGAATGGCGGTCTCCGAGACGAGGTCGCAGGTTTACGGGGACGCTTCCATGATCTGCGTGGATATGGGCGCCGCGTTTGGAGGGATGACCTTTCTGGCCGAGTTGGCGGGGAGCCGGTCGGGACGGCTACGGGAAATCGCGGACCGCCGCCTCTTCGACATTTATCCCAGGAAGATCAAGCCCGCATCGATCAGCTCAGCCTTCGGCGACGACGCCGCGTTCTCGGCGGAGCTGCTAGGCCTGGAAGTGAAAAGCGATAAAGCGGGTAGTTTCGGTCTCGTTCCGGGGTACGATTTTCAAGGAGAGGGGTTCAGCGACCCGCAGGGAGAGCTATCGGGGAAGTTGATCGAGAGCCGGTTGACCGCATGGTGGAGACATCCTTCGCTTGCCGCGATGCTCACTCTGGACGCTTCGGAAAGGTGCGGGAAGGATTCACCTGCCGGCACGGGACTGCTTAAGGCTCTTATGCGGATGAGATTCAAGGGTGGGGTGGAGATGGAGGAGGGCTTGCTGCTGGGGGAAGGGTCACAGCCGTCGATCCTGGTATCGCTGCTGGACGAGAACAGCAGAACGCTTCTGTCGGCCACGGCAAGGCTTGATGGTACGGGAAAGACGAACGAGCTGTACTTTCTCGCCGACGGAGCGATGATTTTAGGCAAAGGGTGGGCGGCAAAGACGGCGCTTTTTCTGCAGGGATCCGGTTTAAGCCTGTACAACGCGGAGCTCGAGTTCAGACCCGGGCCGAGGTTCCTGTTCAGGGGATCGTTCGGATCGTTCGCTCCATGCGACGAAAGCATCATTCTGGAGCAGGAGCTCCATCCGCGCTCGTTGAATAAAGAGAGATTCATTTCCATCTATACTAGAATATCGCTGGGAGATTTTTAGCTGATGTTCGAACGTGTTTGCAATATTCGCTGCATCCGGCCTTGGTGGATGATACTGCTGATCGTATCCGCCCTGTCTTATCCCCATGAATATCTCTATGGGGCGATCAGCCTGGATGAGGAAGAGATCGTCTTCAGGCTGGAGATGAAGGGCGCGGAAAAGGTAATGCTCGCGGGTGATTTCAACGGGTGGAATCCGACGATGGACAGGATGAGCGGAAGGGACGGGGAGTTTGAAATAAGGCTCTTCCTGCTTCCCGGCAGATACAGGTATATGTTTATTGTCGACGGGAAGCAGATGCGCGATCCGGATAATCCCCATGTAGATGAAAACGGGAATTCATTCTTTATCTTCAGGGAAACGCAGGGCGGTTGGGAGATAGTCTTCGAGGGAGGTAAAAGCGAAAAAGGGGAGTATGAAGAATCGACCTATAAACTTTCCTCCTCCATATACCTGGACATGAGGGAGGGAGATAGCTCGGTTTTCGTAAAAAGCGGTCTTGACGCATCGATCGGCGAGAGGCTGTCGGCCGATGGAACGATCGGTCTAGAACACGGATTCTCCGATATTTCAACGGCGAGAGGGTATCTCGTAAGGGGTTACGCTGCCTACAGGTCGCAAAGAGGCTCGATCAGAGCCTTCACGAGGCTTCCCATCCTCGCGCAGGCCGATCCGCTGTCTATTTTCGGTGAAGTGGGGCCTTTCCATTATCCGCTTGGCCTGTTCTGCCGGGGTGTGGAGGTGGAGGGAGAGGTGGCTTTCGGAGTAGATGCGAGGATTTTTTACGCGTCCAGGATCGAAGGGTACGGGTCCGGACATCAGACTGCGGAGCAGTACCCTTCGGTTGAATGGGCCGGCGGGTATTCAGGCGTAGACCGGACCGATTCCGACATGATCGGACTGAAGATAGGGAAAGAGATGGGTAATCTCGATATCGACTATCTGGGCAGGTACGATCTGAGGCCCGCATCGAAGGTGTATTTCGATACCGGCGGCACGAACCATGTATACATGGGATTCGAGAAGGTGAGGGTGAATGGCGTCTGGCTGCGGTACTCTATGGCCGAGAGAGCCGGCGTGGAGGCCGAATTCCTGAAGGGCTCGACCCGGCTCACGGCGGGTGAAGAGATGTTGCCGGATCATACCATATTGGAAAATAATGGGATAGAGCAGGAATGGGAATCCGGTGACAGGATCTATCTGGGAACACGATTCGGGCGGGATAGGCTGGATCTTTTACTCTCGTGGGTGCGTAGCACGATCGACGGAGATCGATCGAAGCGGGAAGGCATGGGCAGGAGTATCTCTAACACGTTCGATCTAAGGCTCGATTACAAATCGGGGGCTTTCAACGGCTCCCTGCGGATAAGGGCTGAGAGCTTTTCCGGTGGTGGAAGGGGATCGGTCTTCTGGTCGCAGAGGAGGAATTTCTGGCTCGATGGGGATCTCTGGGATACGGGCCTGCTTCCCTTTATGAACGCGGATGGAATATACGAGATCGAGGTCGGCATCGGGGAAAACAGCCGGGACGGAGTCCGGGATCCCTCCTCCACCGCGGGGAGCGCGTCCGTTCTGATACGGGGGCAAAACGAATTCTCGGGCCTGCGCTTACTGGAATGCAAGCTGCGGAAAGGCATATCTCTGCCTCTAAAGCTTTCAATAGTGATGGATGCTAGGATTCACTCATGCGGCGATAGGTGGTTTGGTAGGGGGGATCTTGATACGTACCTCTCTCTTTCCCGAAAGGTCGCGGGTAGGGGATGGGTTTCGCTGGGCGCGGGGTATCCGCCGTATATTTTCGACAGGTATCTCTATCGATTCGCTCCTTTCGGTAGGGAAAGTTATCTGCTCGGCAAGGGACTTCTCGATCTTCCCGCCGGTGCCGATTCCCACCTAGCCGACGAGGCGGTTGAGAGAGCCGAAGATTTACTGGCCGGGGAGTGGATGATATCGTTTGAAGCGAGCCTCGATTTCTGATAGCATTTCCAGCCGGGCCCAGCTTGGAGTTTTTTGATGAAACCTTCAATTATATTCGCTATATTGCTTCTATCAGCCGTTTCTTGCGCTAGATATCTGGAAAGGGGGCTCCAATCTCCCGTAGTGGAGGGTCAAACAGTATCCTTCTTCTTCAGGGCTCCCTCGGCCCGCTGCGTCCAGGTGGCGGGAGACTGGAACAACTGGGCCATGGGAGATGCGGGGAGTGGTGAAGTCCTTGTGGGGCTTATGGGTAGAGGCAAAAAGGGCGGTCCCTGGAAACTGGCTGTCGAACTCCCTCCCGGGAGGTACAGGTATTATTTCATTATCGATGAAACCCGAAGGGTTCTCGATCCGGCCAATCCGAGAGTAACCGACGATCCGAGGGGAGGAAAGGCAAATCTGCTGATACTGCCGTAATCATGAAAATTATCTTTTTTTCAGCGTCTATAATCGCAGTTTTGGTCGTTACCGTTTTTCTGGGTTGCGGAACCGGTGGTCGGTTCGGCGGTGGAATCGATACCTCATCCGGTCCGGAGATTACAGATGAAGGGGTGAGATTCTCCTTTTACTCGACGAAGATCGAACGGGTCTGCATAGCCGGCGATTTCAATAATTGGTCGATGACGGCCGATCCTCTCTACGACAGGGAAAGGACAGGTCTCTGGACGATTCTGCTCCCGCTTTCCCCCGGCAGGTACGAATACAAGTTCGTCGTCGACGGGGAAAAGTGGATCCCCGACCCCGGAAATCCCGACTCGGTCGATGACGGTTTCGGCGGGAAGAATTCCGTTCTGATATTCAAATAGGATAATAGGTGCGGGAATAGAACAGCGATTTCGGTAACGTTTGTTCTAGCAAAATCTTAGCCACTCTGCGATATTGCATTTTGCCCTGTTGTATTGTAATATTATCACAAAAGAAGAGAGGTCCGAAAGACGGACGCCGCCTCGAAATCCCTTGAGTCCTAGATTGCAGGGCCGAATGCCTGTTGGAAGGAGTTATCCCGTTCAGGATCGAGAAGATATCTTGCAGGAAACACTGATGTTATGCGAGTATATCCCCTTCCCGGATATAGGAGGGGTGAGAAGGACCGTCAAGGTTAGAATCGGCTTGCCGGTGCCATCGATAGATCGATCCGACCGGCGACTCCTTGGCACATACCTTGCCCTTTTTCAAACGGATTATGATGAACGGCGTTTTTACATATCTTTGCGGCGCTTATGGGCGACTTATCGGTCGGAATAGAATCGACCGCAAGGCTGTGGCCGTAATGCTGTGCCTGGCGGCGGTTTGCCTGCCCGCCGCAGCCGCGGCTGCGCCGGGAACGGGATCCGCCACGATCGATCCCTCTACAAGCGTAACGGCCGGCTCCGACGGAAAATGGACGATTCAGTATACCGCCGCCGAGGGATTCAATTCGGGACTTATCAGCTTGGTCATTCCCGACGACTGGACCGCTCCCCAGATCGGGAGCAGCACTTCGGCCGGATATGTCACGGTATCTAGCGAAGGAACCCTCGAAACGGTGCCTGTTACGATCGCCGGGATGACAGTGACGGTTCATGTATTCTCTCTCGCCATAGGCGAGACGGTGGATATAGTATACGGTGACGATTCTTCCTCTTCCTCGGCAAGGGCTACGGCTCAAACGTCGGTAGAGGCGGGGG
>CAZPAH010000118.1:0-8689 GCA_964584495.1 uncultured bacterium
TGTTGCAGCCCCCTGAGGAGGAGTTCCCTAGCGTATTCCAGCTGTCCCCGCTTTTCGTAAATCTGCGAGAGTTGCCAGATGGCCGATGTGAATGATGGATCCTTCTGCAGCGACTGCATCAGGATCGTCTCGGCCTTGGAGTCATCTCCCAGGGCGAGAGATTCCTGGGCTTCTACGAAAAGGCTCTCCGCCTCGATACGGTTCGCCGACTGCGCGGAGGCCGCCCGGGTCAGCAGCAGGATTATCGAGAAAACAATCAATATACCGGTATTAAAGCGTGCCATCGTTTCCCTCCGACCGGCAAGATTCGCAAGGACCGTTCCAAATTGTGGGACAAAGGTAACTATGTGTTGATTTGTGTGCCGGGCATTTGATATTATCTCATAAATTTCAGGTTTTCGAGGGGTTATGCGGGACCTTTCGTGTCTCTCGAGCGTATATGATATCGGTTCCGGGAGGTTAATATGGATTTCGAGCTGACAACAGAGCAGAAAGATATTCAGGAAGCTGCAAGAAAATTCGCAAAAGGTGAATTTACTAGGGAATTAGCCCTGAAGCACGAGGAGGAGCACTCGTTCCCCAGGGAACTGTGGCAGAAGGCTTGCGGGCTTGGTTTCATAGGGCTGCACTTTCCGGCGGACACCGGTGGGGCCGGCTTGAATGTCATCGAAAACGTCCTCGTTGTCGAGGAGTTCTGCAGGAGGGATTCGGGGCTCGGCACCGCCCTGGCACTCTCCGATTTCGCGTCGGAGATTATTATGAGACACGGAAGCGACGAGCAGAAGAATAAATATCTTCCGGCCGTCGCATCGGGCAAGATGATCTCGGCGGGAGCCTTTACGGAGCCCAATCACGGAAGCGATATAACGCGGATGGATACGCGGGCCGTTAAAGATGGTGATGAATGGGTGATAAACGGAACCAAGACTTTCATAACGAACGGACAGATAGCGGATTTCTACATCGTTCTATGCCAAACCGATGCGGAGGCGCAGCCTTCCTACAGGGGGATGGCGACGATCCTCGTAGACAAGGGGGCAAAGGGCCTTACCACGGAAGATGTGGGGGCGAAAATGGGTATCAAGATGACATCGACGGCGCAGGTATCTTTCGACGAGGTGAGGGTTCCGGCGAAAAACCTTATCGGCAAGGACGGCAAGGGATTCTACCAGGTGCTCGAATTCTTCGACGAAAGCAGGGTGGAGATAGCGGCTACGGCCCTCGGGATAGCACAGGGCGCCTTCGACCGCGCCATCGACTATGCGATGGAGCGCGAGCAGTTCGGCAAACCGCTGGTTAAATTCCAGGTTACTCAGCACAAGCTGGCCGACATGGCGACCTCGATAGAGGCCGCAAGGCTTTTTACCTATAAGGCGGCTTGGAATTTCGATCAGGGCAGGATCGATCCCAAGCTGACCTCGATGGCGAAGTATGTGGCGGCCAAAGCGGCCGTCTCGGTCGCGGACGAGGCGATACAGATACTCGGAGGCTACGGGTACTGCACCGAGTACGAGGTGGAACGTTTCTACCGCGACGCCAAGATCGCCGAGATCTACGAAGGCACGAAAGAGATCCAGAAGAATACGATAGCGGGCCAGATAATAAAGGAGAAGTAGGTGGTGCATCGGGGTTTTTTCAGTTCCAGGTTTGTTGCGGCGTCGATAGGGCTGATTGTTTTTGCGGCTCTTTCGGCGGCCGGATGCTCCGGGAGTAAGAAGGCTGAGGAAAAGCAGGAGAATGTCGGCGTAGAGGGCGATTTTGGGCTGGGTTATACCGAGGGAGGGGCCGAGGCGAGGGATCTGTCCGATGTCGTTCTGGAAAAGCTTGACGGTACCACGGTGAAGATCTCGGATTACGAGGGTAAGATACTTTTCGTTACCTTCTGGGCGACCTGGCAAAAGGATACACCCGAGATTCTCGATGCGATGAACGAGGTGCAGAGAAAGTTTCACAAGAACGTCGAGGTGCTTGCCGTGGCGGTCGACGAAAAGGGTGCGGCCGCAATAAAGGTATTTCTACGAAAAATTCCCGTTAAATATGATGTTTTTATCAACGGGCAGTCGGTGGCTGACAAGTTTGGCGGTGCGCGGGTGCTCCCGACGAGCTACGTCGTTCTGAGGGACGGCACCAATTTCTGGCGGATCGACGGATTCAAGAACCGCAAATACTATTCGGATGTCGTGCTGAGTCTTTACAGGAGGCATCTCTAGCTTCCAGGCGGTATCATGCCGGTAAGCTTTACACAAGACCAGCTTGCGCTGATCAATATTCTCCTGAGGATTGCCGTTATGGCCGGGATAATCAGCCTCATGCTGGATTTCCGGTTCGTGACGGATTTCCTCGTACGCCGCAAATTGTCCCGGTCTTCAAGAGTGAAGTTGTTCTTGCTCCTATCGGTCTTTTTCGTGCTCGGCATCGTCGTGAGAAAAATGTCCAACCAGGCGGCGATGGATCTGTCGCTCGAGGGATCGCTCCTCGCGGGATTTCTCGGCGGGTTCTGGGTTGGCGGCGGAACCGGGCTGATGATTGGGCTGACCTGCTATTTCTTCGGTGAGACGGTAGGGTTGCCTCTTTACCTTGTCGCCGGTATGAGCGCGGGGGCGCTCAACTCGTGGCTGGGGAAAAGCGGGGAAATATGGAGCTTCTCCCTCAACCCGCTCATGATTATATATAATTTTATGGCGAAACTTTTCAAAAAGAGCCTCGACCGCAATTTCATACCGTTCGCCTTGTGCATCATATTCGGGCTGATACGTTTCAAGCTCCTCGACATATTCTATGCGCGCCACCTTCTTTACGGGGACCCGGTGAGGAACTGGCCCTTCATCACTATAGACATGATCGTTATCGTCTACACGATGGGAGTGGCGTTGAAGATAGCGAGCAACTCACGGATCGAGATCCTTCTCCGGGAAGAGGAGAAACAGCTCGTTCATGCCAGGCTAACGACATTGAAAAGCCAGATCAATCCCCATTTCCTTTTCAACACTCTTAATTCGATATCCGCGCTGATCCGCACGGACGCGGAGAAAGCGCGTGAGATGACGCGCAAGCTTTCCTCGATATTCAGAAAGTCGCTCGAGGACTCGACCGACGTTCACTCTTTGAGAGAAGAAATCGATTTTATAGACGATTACCTCGACATAGAGAAGGTGCGTTTCGGAGACGAGAAATTCAAGGTCGTGAAGGAGATCGACCCCGAATCATTATCCGCTTTGATTCCCTCGATGCTCCTCCAGCCGATTGTGGAGAATGCCGTGAAACATGGAATCTCGTGCAGGACATGCGGCGGGAATGTCAGGATCGCCTCGAAAAGAGTGGAAAGAGGGGTTGAGATAGATATAGAGAACGATGGACCCCAAACCGGCACCTTCGAGATCCCGGATCTGTTGAGCAGGGGCATGGGTTTGCGCAATGTGATAGAAAGGCTCAAGATATACACTAGGGGGGAGGGGAGGTTCAGCATCTCTCCCAGGCGCGAGGGAGGAGCCGACGTGAGATTATTTATTCCGGATATCGACGAAAGGGGTGACGCGGATGCCGATTAGGGCCTTGATAGTCGATGACGAGCAGCTCGCCCGCGACGAGATGAGATACCTTCTGGGCGAACAGGCCGAGGTGGAGATCGTCGGCGAAGCGGCCGGCGGTGAGGAGGCGGTGGCCATGGTGCTCGAGCTCGAGCCGGACCTGCTCTTCCTCGATATTCAGATGCCCGTGATGGACGGGTTCTCGGTGGTGAGATCCCTTATCGAGGCGGATAAACTTCCTCTGGTTGTTTTCACGACCGCCTACGATCAGTATGCGATAAAGGCCTTCGAGGTCAACGCGGTCGACTACCTGCTGAAACCGATAGAGAATTCGAGGCTGGCCGAAGCGATCGAAAGGGTCCGTGCGGCGCTTCCCGCGAGGGAGGAGTTCCTGGAGAAGATAAGGAAGCTCACGGAAAATATCAGGGTCGGAACGCGTTTCCTGCCGAGAATAGTGTTGAAGAAGAGAGGGGAGATGGATCTGATCGAGGTGGAGAAGGTTGCGATGCTCCACCGCGAAGGGCCCACCGTAAAAGCTTATACCGACGAAGGATCCTTCCAGTCGAATTACAGGGATATCGACGAGATAGAGATACAGCTCGACCCGAAGCTGTTTCTGCGGCTGGGCGCCGACTACCTCGTCAACCTTAGAAAGATTTCCAGCATAGTACCCTGGGCGGGGGGTAACTATATGATGACTCTCGACAACCTTGAAAAGACCGAAGTCCGCTTGAGCAGATCACAGGCCCAGCTTCTTAAAAACAAGGTAGAGGGAATTTTCTGATACCGGTTGAATTCGGGCCGGCGTTACCTTCCGGGGGTGTCCAACGAGAGGTGAATTATGAGTCATGAGTACGATATCGTGGTGCTCGGAGGGGGGCCGGCGGGATATCCCGCAGCTATAAGGGGTGCTCAGCTGGGGGCTTCGGTATGCCTGGTCGAGAAGGGGGCTCTCGGAGGGGTCTGTCTCAACTGGGGCTGCATTCCGACAAAGACGATGCACGCGGCGGCGCACCTGATGGAAATCGCCGGAGGGGGGGTGGAGGCCGGGCTCTCGGGCAAGATAGCCGTCGATATGGAGGGCCTCCAGAGACACAAGGGAAGGACGGTGGAGAGCCTCGTCTCCGGGATCGGCAAGCTTTTGAAAGGCAGAAAGGTAGACCTTGTGAGGGGGGTGGGCAGGCTGAAGGGACCGGGAGCGGTCGAGGTGGAGGGTGTGGGGACGGTGACCGGGAAAAAGATCATTATCGCGACGGGCTCTTCCGAGATCGAGCTTGCCGGCATGAAATTCGACGGAAAACGAGTCCTGAGCAGCACGGATCTGCTGAGCCTCGGCAGGATACCGGCGAGCATGCTCGTGGTGGGAGGCGGCGTGATAGGATGCGAATTCGCTTCCATATTCAACGCCTTCGGGACGAGTGTGACGATCGTCGAGATGCTGCCCTCGCTGGTAGCTACCGAGGACGACCAGGTCATCAGGTTCCTACAGACATATTTCAAGAAAAAGGGCATCTCCATGAAGCTCGGGACAAGGGTGGAAGGGATCGACGGCGGCAATGAAGGCGTCACGGCCCGGCTGGACGACGGGAGCGAGCTCTCGGCCGAAATCGTTCTCGTCTCGGTGGGAAGACGGCCCAATATTCAAGGGATCGCTCTGGAGGAGACCGGCATCTCGGCCGGTAGGGGCGGTATCGAGGCCGATGGTAGAATGGAGACTTCCGTGCCGGGAGTATTCGCTGCGGGCGATGTCACCGGCGGTTACCTTCTCGCCCATCTAGCTACGAGGGAAGGGGTAACGGCGGCGGCGAACGCCCTGGGCGATTCGAGAACGGTCGATTACGGAGCGGTTCCGACGACGATATACACACTGCCCGAGATTTCCCGCGTGGGGCTTACCGAGCGGGAGGCGAAAGAAAAAGGGATCGAGATCAAAACGGGGAGGTTCCCCTTCGCGGCCAACGGAAAGGCGAAAGGGCTGCGCGAGGAGGAGGGGTTCGTAAAATGGGTGGCATCTAAGGAAAACGGGCGACTTCTCGGTCTGCATATAATAGGACCGCAGGCGACCGAGCTTCTCGCAGCCGGTATAATTTCGGTGCGGCAGGGATTGACCGCAGACGATTTCGCCTCCTTCGTTTTTCCTCACCCGACCCTTTCGGAGGCGCTGGGAGAAGCGGCCGAAGCTATAGAGGGCAGGGCGATAGATCTTCTCTGATATATCCGTCACGGCCCGCGAACGGCCCCGTTGAAACCTTTACGGAAAAGGAGCGCTGAAAATGGATTGGCACGTGTCCGTGAGTCAGCTCCCGCCGACGAACGGCGCCTGGATGAGGGTCCCGGCATCTATCGTTATCGCGATTTTCTGTCTCCTGGCACTGCCGGGTCGCCTGCCTGCGGGGGGGCAAACGGCAGTGACGGTGGAGAGGATCACCGGTGGCCCGGAGGTAATCTTCGAGCCCAGCCCAGAATCGAAGGTCGTATGCGTGGGTATAGCCATCGAAGCGGGGTCGGCCTTCGAGAAGTCCGGCAACAGGGGTGTCTCCCATTTTCTGGAACATATGCTTTTCGACGGCACCGAGAGGTATACGAGGGAAGAGATAAGCGTTTGGGTCGACGCAACCGGCTCCTTCCTCAACGCATTCACCAGGAAGGAAACGACGGTCTTCTTCTTCCTTACCGGGAAGGAGCACCTCGAGGATGGGTTGGAGATCTTATCCCAGATGCTTCTGCACAGCATCTTCCCTTCCTCTGAGATCGAAAAGGAGAGGAAGGTGATACTCGAGGAGTTGAGGGAATCGGCCGGCGGCCCCGGAGGCGCCCGCTCCGATTTCATCGAAAGGTACCACTACAGCGGAAGCGTTCTCGCCGAGCCGGTGGTGGGATATACAGGAACGATCGAGTCGCTCACGCGGGAAGAGATTATAGATTACTACCGGAATCATTATCTGCCCTCGAGGATGAGGATAGTGGTGATGGGCGGGTTCGATCCCGGAAGGACGAGGGGCTGGATAAAAGATTACTTCAATGCCGGTTTTACTCCCGGGGCAGGTTCCGGCTCGACGGCCGGGATTCGGCGCGGGGGGTCCAGCGGCAAGGGAGCGCAGCAGAGGGACCGGGGGCGGGAGATCCCCAGGTGGAGCTGCTCGATCGCCGTAAAATCGGTGCCGGGATTCGAGCCCGGGCTCGAGCTTCTCGTCCCTCTTTCCCGGACCGTGGAGCGCGATATCGGTACGCTTCTCGTAATCGAAAGGATGCTGGCCGGAACGGACTCGCCCCTTGTCAAGATGCTGGAGGATTCGTCTCTTGTCTGCAAGGGAGTAAGCCTTGAGCTTTCGAGGGGATACGCCGGACTGAGGATAGAGGTGGATGGGGTCGCGGAGACGATCGCCGGTAGGGGGAAGGTGCTCGAGATCGTACGTTCTCTGGCGGGCTGGAAACCCGATCCGGTAGAGGTGGCGAAGGCAGCCGGGGCGATCGTGTCGGAGGATGCGTTCGACAGGGAAAAGTATCACCTCTACATGATGATCAACGGCGAGAGGATCGCGCTTTTCGGGAACGATTACCTCGATGCCGTGCGCGAAGGCGTGAGAGGTGTCGGCCGGGGGGATGTCACGAAACTCGTGAAACGCTCTTTCGATGAGTTCCTGTACAACGGCATCGCGCTTGTACGAAGCGCATCCGTCGAACGGCCGGACGCGCCGGTCACGAGGGTTTCAATGATTCTTTCGAACGGCTGTACGGTGGCATCTTCCACAAGAACGGGATCGGGAGTAGGGGCCGTTCATATCCTCTTCAAGGGGCGGAGCTGCGCCGAGAGCGGCTACCCGCCGGGCATGAGCGAGGTTCTTAACGGCGCCCTGGAAAGGTCGGAGGCCGGTGTAAAGCTCGAGTCGAAGCTCGAATCACTCGGCGCGAGGATCCAGTGGGGGGACAATCCCTACATACCGATGGACGACTATTATCTCAACCCGGCATGGTCGTTCATACGTCTCGAGGCTCCGGAGGCGAAGATCGAGGAGGCGATCGGCCTTCTCGCCACCTTTCTCCTCGATCCTCCCCTCGACGGGCTTTCCCTCGACTCGTCGATAAGGGACCTTAAAGGAGAATTGCGGATCAGGTCCCGCTCGTCATCCATGACCTTGAAAGAGGCCATTTTCAGAACGCTATTTCCGGCCCATCCTTTCTCCGTGGGGATCTTTCCTTCGCCCGCCTCGCTCGATTCCATATCCGTCGGCCGGCTCGAATCGTTCGGCAGGGATGTCATCTGCGGTTCGAGGATGATCGTAACCCTCGTTTCCCCCTTTCCGGAAAGGAAAGGGATCGAGATCCTCGACCGGGCCTTTTCCGTTCTTCCGCGGGGAAGGGAAACGGTCTGCCCCGATCTTCCGGAGCGATACGATCCGGCGATGATCGAAGGAACCGGCAGGGGTGAAGGGGTGGATATCGCGGCCGGATGGCTAGAGATAGGGAACGACCCGGAGAGGGCGGCGGCGATCATGATAGCGGCGGAAATTCTCAGCAGAAGGATGCAGCTCGAGATCAGGGAGGTGATGGGGCTCGCCTATTCGACAGGATGCGGCGTTACTCTCCTGCCCGGTGGATGCGCCGTGATCGCCGCGCTGGGCACGAGGGAGGAAAACTCCGACACGGCGCTGGCCGCGCTGCGGGGGCAGATAAGGAGCTTGACTCAGAGCCCGCCGGATGAGGGGGAGATCGAGACGGCGAGGAAAAGGCTTGTCTCGAGATCGGAGAGGAGGGAGCTCTCCAGCATCAATGAGGCGTTCTCGGCGGGGCTCGACCTGCTGCTGAGGGAAGGGGCGGAGACGGAGTATTTGCTCTATTCGGTTACCCCGCAAGAAGTTATCGCCGTCATCGAATCCGGGTTTAATATAGAGAAGGCCGTTTTAGTGAGATTGTCGCCCGCCGAGGAAGGTTCCGATAAAAAAATGCATCCAGCGGGTATGATGCGCTTATAATTGTTGACCGGATGCATGGAATTTTATATTAATAATCGACGGTTGTTAAATTAACCTCGAATCACCGGAGGATAAGATGGCTCACAAGATTTCCGAAGAATGCATTAGCTGCGGCGCATGCGCTCCCGAATGCCCGGTTGAAGCTATCACCGAAGGGGAAGATAAGTACGAAATCGACCCCGAGCTCTG
>CAZPAH010000119.1:0-8579 GCA_964584495.1 uncultured bacterium
GGAGGGGGGAGTTTCGGACCGAGAAATGAAATCGACCTTTTCACTGTTGCTCGTAACGGGGATTTCCTGATCACGGATTATAATGGGGACAACCTTGATGATGTTGTCTTTTCATCGTCTAATTGGAAAGGTTACGGCTTCATTCAATTATGCTCCGAGTCCAGCGATTGGGACGGACTGTGGTATTTTCTTTGGCCCCGGGAAGCCGCCATCTCCTATTTTCTGGGAGCGTGCGATTGCAACAGAGATGGCATTGTTGATTTCGTCGCAAGAGAATGGGCTTCAGGCGGGTACACGGGTTATTTCTTGGTTTTTCAGGGCAGTTCTCCAGCAGTGTTTCCGTTTGGTTTAAAACAAGAGATAGAAACGCTTGATGTGCTGACGAACATCTATCCTATGGGGGATTTCAACGGGGATGGGATATTGGATTTTCTGGGATCGGATTGTATGAATTATAATTTTTTGAGTGTCTATCTCGGATCCGATTCATGCAACTATTCACTCGGTGAGAGATATTATAATTCCTGTGGAGTCATGGATCTACACGTCGGCAATTTCAACGGTGACATCTACGATGATATTACCTTCAGCCCTTTTAGTGAGATATGCCTGGTAAGGAACTTCATCGTCTACGGAAGTGAAGAGGGGCTCGATTTCGATAATATTATTTGGTATTTCTCGGATAATCTGTACGCGTATACCATGGTAGCTGACGTGAATTCGGACGGCCTGGACGATATAGGCCTTGTAGATGTTGGATACTACTATGATAGTGGAAATGATACGCTCGCCGTTCATTTCCGTTTCAGTTCGACCAACGGTTTGTTGGCAGGATGCGATACCCTGCTGCTTCCTTCGAAGAGGATGTCCAGGTTTTTCAGCAATGACCTGAATGGCGACGGGAGAGACGACCTCTGTTATTTCCCCGCGAGGGACACCCTGGCGATTCTTCTGAATGTCGGGGAGGGGGCACCCTTTCTTCAGGGCTTCAAGGTCTTCTACAGGGAGGCTAAGGGAGTGATTCTAGAGTGGGAGGTGACGGAAGGTAAATCCTGTAAGATTTTCAGGATCCATAGGTCGATGGACGGTGAGACATTTAAGCTTGTTGGAGAGACTGAAATGGCACAGGGGAAGGTCGAGTACTCCTTTACGGACGTTGATGCTCCTCCCGGAGCTCCGATATACAGGCTCCAGGCGGTGTCGAAGTATGGCGGCACGAGTGTGCTTGCCACCGAAGAAGTAACCGTACCCAAACTGACTTTTACTCTTAGGCAGAACTACCCGAATCCCTTCAATCCGGGGACCTTGATAGGATTCGAGCTCTCGGAGGCGGGGAGTGTATGGCTCGAGATATACGATGTCTCGGGGAGGCTCGTGAGGCGCTTGATAGCAGGGAGTGTTCTCGCTCCCGGGAGGGTCGAGGAGCCGTGGGACGGGACGAATGATGATGGAGAAAGGATATCATCCGGAGTCTACTACTGCATTCTAAGAACTGAAAATGGAACTCGTACGAAGAAAATGGTTCTGATCAAGTGAGTGTTCATAAAGTGCAAAATGTGCTTATCAGAAAACGATGACGTTGGGATTGGCCATAGTACATGGAGTATAATAAAAGCTCTGATCTATTAACGAACTTCTATCGGCTGATCAGCTCCTGACGTTTCCTTCCAATTACCTAATCGCGTACTATCTCATAGCCTTTCGGCTGATCTTTTCCCCGTTCCGGGGGCCTATTCGGCACCAATATTGCACGAAAACAGAGCGGCGATTCATATAAATTATAAGGGGATGATCATGTTGAACTATAAGAAGTTAGCTGTTTTCGTGGCCGTGTCGATTGTATTCATAGGTGCGCAGGCGCTGCATGCCGAGTGGACGAACGATGGAATCCCGCTGGGAACGGCCAGCGGCGCCCAGGATTCCCCCGCTATCACCGCCGACGGAACCGGTGGCGCGGTGATAGTCTGGAGGGATTCGCGGGCGACCGTCAATACCGACATCTACGCCCAGGCGGTCACTGCCGACGGCGTCATCAGATGGTATCCGATAGCTATGCCCGTATGCACCGCGGCCAATTCGCAGTCGGCCCCGTTGATTATACCGGACGGCTCGGGGGGGACGATCATCGCTTGGCAGGATGCCCGCACCGGCGGCTCGGTCGACATCTACGTCCAGAAGCTCAGCACGATAGGATATATTCAGTGGCCGAGCGACGGGGTGGCGATCTGCACGGGCAAGACAGGCCTGATCCTGGGCGGGATCATCTCGGACGGCTCGGGCGGCGCGATCATCACCTGGCACGACCGAAGGAACTTCTACAACGACATCTTCGCGCAGAGGATAGCCTCAAACGGCTCCGTCATGTGGACGGCGGGCGGCGTGCCCGTCTGCACGGCGGATCTGCATCAGCAATACCCGGTTCTCGCATCCGACGGTGCGGGGGGAGCGATCATAGCGTGGGAGGACCGAAGAAGCGGCGGCTACGATATCTATGCGCAGAGGCTCAACGCCGATGGAGCGGCGCAGTGGACGGCCGACGGGGTAGTGATCTGCGACAGCGGGCAGAACCAGATAACCGCCCGGATAGTCGAGGACGGATCGGGCGGGGCGGTCATCGCGTGGTCGGATCGGCGAAACACGGTCGATTACGATATCTTCTCTCAGAGGGTCAACTCGAGCGGCGAGCTTCAGTGGGGCTTCGGCACGGCCGTTGCCGCATGGATGTACGACCAGTCGGATTGCCGGCTCGTGCATATCGGCTCAGGTGAGACGATAGTGACCTGGCTCGACGGTCGAAGCGACGACTCGATCGACATCTACGCCCAGAAGCTGAGCGCGGCCGGCGTTGCCCAGTGGACCTCGAACGGCGTCGTGGTATGCGACGCCGCGGGCGATCAGAACAATGTCAGGATAGTTAGCAATGGCTCTGGCGGAGCCTTCATATCGTGGGACGATGCGCGCGCCGGCGCGGCGGACATCGATATATACGCGCAGCATATCGATTCGGACGGCAATCCCGAATGGACCGACGACGGAGACGCGATGTGCGGCGCCACGGCGAACCAGAGCGCCTCGGTGATCCATGAGGATGGAGCCGGCGGAATGTTCGTCGCCTGGACCGACCTACGCAGTAGCACGGACAAGGTCTACAGCCACAGGGTCGACGCCACAGGGGGCATCCCGACGGCCACCCTTCTGCAGAATTTTGCCGTAGGGACGGACGGGATGGATATCAGGCTCGACTGGACGCTTTCGGAGATCGACGACGGCGTGCGGTTCGTTATCTTCCGCGCCGAAGGCTCGTCGATGGAATTCGATGAGATCCCATCAGCAGGCTTGATCGAGAACGGCCTGGCCTTCTCCTTCGTCGATGCGGACTGCGAGCCGGGCGTCACCTACTATTATCGGGTATTCTACAGCGATGGAACGAAGAGCAGGTTCCTCTTCGAGTCCGGTCCCGTCAAGGTTCCCGCAATGGCTCTGATGCTCCATCAGAACATGCCCAACCCGTTCAATCCCAACACGGTCATAGGATACTACCTTCCCGAGCGCTGCCACGTCAGGCTCGAGGTGTTCGATGTCACGGGATCGATCGTAAAGGTGCTGGTCGACGGGTCGAAGCCCGAGGGAAATCACAGCGCGGACTGGAACGGCCGAGGCGGCAACGGCGCCGAGGCGGCATCGGGCGTCTACTTTTACCGCCTGAAAACCGGCAAGGAGACGCTGACGAGGAAGATGATCCTGCTTCGATGATATAGGGCCAGTCTCTCGAACGGACCCTACGGATACTCCTTGATGCAGTGAGTGGTAACTTTCTGACCGCCACCAGTGGCGGTCGATAATCTTGCAGTCGGCCCATAACATGCGCAATATAAGCATGTTACATAATCAGTAATGTCACTTTCTTACATTATGTTAACCATTGGGTGTGACGAAGAGTTGGATAAGTAGTGCTTCTATCGGTATAATATCCGCACAGTGATAGTTTTGACTTAACGAACTACGATGGTATATAGCAAAATCGCGTCCATCTCTTCACCCGATCAGAATGAATAGCCGAATGTTATGCCGAACGAGGTCATGCTGCCGTCCTCGTCGATCTCGGTTTCGTAGCTGAATCCTTCGAAGGCGAGCTTGGCTTTGTCGAACCTTATTATATTGTGAGTGATGTCCAGCCCGAGCGAGAAGTAGGAGGAGAAAAAGTAGCGAAAGCCACCTCCGAGCGCAATGCCGCCGCCTTCGGCCCTCCAGCTGAGCGGGTTTTCCTCTAGATAGAGCGCGTATCCCCCAAAACCACCCTTTATGTAGGGACGAAAGGCTCTTTCGGGGGAGAAGCGGTAATGCGCCATGATCTGAACGACCTCGGATCTGGCGGAGATAGCGGGATCGGAAGTGTCGTGCGTTGCACCCCCGACGCTCAGCTCCAGCATGAAGACCGGGTTGAAGCGGTAGCCGAAATCGAGGTGCAATCCGCCGCCGTCCTCCTTGACGTAGAAATCGTCGCCATCGCTGTTATCGTCATGAAGGGATGAGCCGATGATCTTCAGCCCGAGGAAGAAACCTTTCTCGTCCTCTACCGTCTCGCCTCTCGCCGGGGAGGAGATAAAAGCGGCCAGAATAACGGTGGCGGCTACTGCGGCAGTCCATTTTCTAGTCATCGATCCAGCGATCCGGTTTATCCTGTACATAGTCTTTACATCCTTTCGTTCGGGCTCGTTCATTTCTGTCGATACATGCTATTTCAATATTGATGCCAGAATGAAAGACCTATAAATAATATTAAACAAACGATGTATTTGCATGTTATATAGTCATTTGAATTGATGCATAATGGTGCTGTATCTTCTACGCCGGTGTCGCCCGTGATGTTACCAATATTCACACTATGTGGCCTAATAATCACTCCGGCCCCTTCTCGAGGCGGTACCCCTTGATCTTCTTGTGGAGGTTCGTTCTTTCGACGCCCAGCTCGGCGGCGGTCCGGGTGATGTTCCATCCGTTGCGGTCGAGCGCCTGGATGATAATCGACAGTTCAAACTCCTTCTTCGCCTCCTGAAGTGTTTTGCCTTGAGAGAAGAGGGCCTCGGAATCGAAGCCCTTAGGGCCGGACTTGCCGCCTCCGCCCGGGACTTCCCGGCGATCCTCGCCGAAGCGGATCTCGGGGCTTAGATCCTCGATATGGACCGTTCTTCCGGGCGACATGATGACGAGCCGTTCCACCTGGTTTCTCAGCTCGCGGACGTTCCCCGGCCAGCTGTATTTCTGAAGGATATCCATTACCCTGTCGTCGAGCTTCTTCAGCGGGAGATCGTTCTCGGCGCAGTACGACTTGATGAACGTTTCGGCCAGCAGCGCGATATCTTCGGGGTGCTCTCTGAGGGGAGGGGAGACGAGGGGAACGACATTCAGCCTGTAGTAGAGGTCCTCGCGGAAACGGCCCGAGGCGACCTCTCCGGCGAGGTCCTTGTTCGTCGCGGCTATGACGCGCACGTCGACCTTTATAACCCTGTCGCTTCCGACCCTCTCGATTTCGCCTTCCTGAAGGGCCCTGAGGACCTTCGTCTGAACGCGGAGCGACATGTCCCCGACCTCGTCGAGAAAGATCGTGCCCCCGTCCGCCGCCTGGAACTTTCCCTCTCTCGAGGCAACGGAGCCGGTATAGGCCCCCTTGACGCTTCCGAACAGCTCCGCCTCGATCAGCTCCTCGGGGATCGCGGCGCAGTTTACCTTTATGAACGGTCCGCCGGCCCTCTTGCTCCGCTCGTGGATCTCCCTTGCGATCAGCTCCTTTCCCGTGCCCGATTCGCCGAGTATCAGGACCCTCGCCCCGGTGGGGGCGACCTTGGCGATCTGGCCGAGGATATTCCTGTAGCTCTCGCTCTTTCCCGTGAACTCCTGCCTTTTCGAGACCTTTCCGCGCAGAACGCGGTTCTCCGCGGCCAGGGAGCGGAACTCGAGGGCCTTCTTCGAGGTGAGAAGTATCTTCTCCTTGCCGCAATCCTTTTCGAGGAAGTCGAACGCTCCGAGCTTTATCGCCTCGACCGACTTCTCAATCGTCGCCTGCCCGGTCAGGATCACTATCATCTGATCGGGCAGCCTGAGCCTTATCTCCTTAAGGATTTCGATCCCGTCCCTGCCCGGCATCGCCAGGTCGAGGTATACGAGATCGAACTCCTCTTCCCTCAGAAGGTCGATCGCTTCGGCGCCGTCCTTCGCCGAGGCGGTCTCCCAGCCGGCCCCCCTGTGGATCATCTCCATGGCTTTTCTGATATTCGGCTCGTCATCTATTATCAGTACCCTCTGGGTCATCGCCCGGTTCTCCTTCCCTCGGTGAGTCGGGCAGGACGATCGTGAAGACCGCCCCACCTTCGCCGCGGTTGCCCGCCTCGATCGTTCCTCCGTGCATGAGGACTATATTCTTGACTATGGCCAGCCCGAGCCCCGTCCCGTCCTCCCTCGTCGTGTAGTATGGATCGAAGATCTTCTCGACCGTATCGGCCGGGATGCCCGGCCCTCTGTCCGAGAAGGTAATGGTCGTCTCCCCGCCTGAATGTTCGATCGAGATATCGATCGCAGGCGCCTCTCCGCTGGCGGTCAAGGAGATCGAGTTATCGAAGAGGTTCACCAGCACCCGTCTCATCTGATCGGGATCGAAGCTCGTCTCAGGTATCGCGGAAGCGCTTTCGATTCCGATCTTCGCAGCCGGATAGAGGAGGGCCGCGTCCCTTGCTGCCTGCTCGATCGATCCCCTGACGGGGGAGAGCCCCGGCATCCTGGCGAACGAGGAGAATTCCCTGACGAGGCTCTGGAGATGGCTCAGCTCCTCATCGACGACCCGGACCGAGTCGGAGAGAAGGGCGCTGTATTCGCCGTCCTCGCCGCGGTATCGGTCCCTTATCTCCTGGACGGTAAGCCTTATCGGCAGTATCGGGTTCTTGATCTCGTGGGCGAGATGCCTCGCCATCTCCCTCCACGCGGCCATCTTCTCCATGTCGATCAGCCTGCGCCTCTGCGAATCGAGGCGGGAGACCATCCTGTTGAAGCCCGACGTGAGGCTGCCTATCTCGCCGCCTCCCCTCTCGTCGAGCCTGATGCGCCAGTCGCCACCGGCCACCGCGGAGGTCGCCGAGACGAGGCGCCTTATAGGCCTAGCGATACGTTCCGCCATGATGAAGGCCGAGATGAGGGAGAGGATCAGGATCAGTGCGTATATAGTAACGAAGGGGTAGAAGAAGCTCCGGTTCAGCTTCTCGCGCGAGAGTCGAAGCTGGGCGAAGAGCTGGCGCCCGGCGAGCAGGTTTCTCGCCTCGGCGAGGAAGACGGGATCGGTCATGCCGTACAACAGAAGCTGGTAATCGCCCCCCGGCGGGGTCCAGAGGGCTAGCTGAACGGCCCTGTTTTCCGTTTCGTAGAAGGAGAGTCCCGACCTTGCTGGGGATGGAGAGCGCCTCTCGATGACGTATGAGTTGCCTATCAGCTTCATGAAAGACGGCTCGTTCCAGAAGGCGACGAGGCTGTCTCTCGGTTTTGCGCGGGAAAGCGTGCTGTCGGGCGCCGGCGGGTGGGTCCTCAATATGAATCCCTGTATGCCGTGGGGGGCGGGAAGATCGCTCAGAAGGGCGGCCACCAGGGACGAATCGGGCGCGGCCCTCGAGAACAACGAGATCGCACTACCGGCATCCTCCTCGAAGGACCTGTGTATCCGCTCGAGATGAATTCTCGAAACCGCCATCCCGCTGTCGAGCGATTCCATCATCGTCTCGCTGAACCCGACGTCGAAGCTCTTGTCGATAAGGTTCTTCACAAGGATCGACAGGGGAATCGCCGGCAGAAGAGCCAACACCACGCAGATCGCGGCGAGCCGGTACCGGATAGGCATCAGTCGTCCTCCTTTTTCCTAGAGAGGAGAAATTCCGGTTTGAAGATTTCGGATTGAAACCACTCGCTCCTGTCCGGCGAACCTTTTTCCCTCGAGAAGAAGTGAGCGATGAGGTCGTTGACATTCAGCACCTGTTCGTGCCAGGACGATCCGCCTTCGCCGCGGACCGTTTCGTTTATCCATCCTTCGATCTTCTTTTCGTCGGTTCCCTTCAGCGGGTTGACGGCGACGCTCACGCGGACCTGATAGGAATGTCCCGACGAGAGCTCGGCCGCAGGGACGAACATGACGGATCGAAGCCTCTCTATTTGAGAGCGCATCCCGGTGAATGTGGAAAAGAACGAGGTCGAATCGCTCGCCGATATCGAATAGATATTTTCCCAGACGTCGTACTTCAAGGAGTAGGAGCGGACGCCGCGGCTTACGGCGGTCTCACCCGATTCGGTCACCATATAGAACAGCTCGACGACGGCCGGCAGCCCGCTCTGAATCGTGCCGGTTATCCTTTTGGAGAAAAGCCCCGACGTGTAGATATCCCCCGCCAAAAGTCCGTTCTCTATCCTCAGCGCTATCTTCTCTATGCGGGGATGATCCTTTTCACCGGCCGCGGCCGGACGTGCTGTCAGCAGGATGCAGGCGAGACCGATCAATCTCGATACCGTTTTTCCTCGTACAACCATCGCGTCCATCCGTCGCCGGT
>CAZPAH010000120.1:0-1866 GCA_964584495.1 uncultured bacterium
ATCGCCATGACGAACTGGAGAAGGTCGGTCATCACGACGCCCCAGAGCCCCGAGACGACGAGCGGCGTGTCGGCGGCGAATGTGGTCGCGACCATCGAGGTTCCGATGAGCCACCAGGGGAGCGATCGGCCCGACACGAAGAACTCCTCCGTGCTCCTCGAGGCCCTCCTGGCCAGCGCCGCGCCGATACCGAAGACTAGAAGGATGTAGAGGATAAGGACGGCGACGTCGAGGGGCGCGAGGGTCATGCCGCCTCCGCCTCCCCGGCTCCCGCCTGCTCCCCCACGAACCTGTTGTAGATAAAGAGGGCGATCAGGGCGACGACCCCAATCGCGGCGAATGTGAACCACATCTTGTAGGGGGCCCTGGGACCTGTCTCGGGGCAGTACTTGCCGAGGAGATAGCCGGAGAGCGGCCCTCCCAGCGCGTTCGCTATGAAGGAGCGCACGTAGGCGAAACCGAGGTAGAGCCCCACCTTCCCCTTCGGCGCGAGGCTCGAGACGTAGTCTAGGAACCTCGGGGCGAAGGTCATCTCGCCTATCGCGAAGACGGCGATCGCTATGCATGCGCCCCAAAGGGTCGGAAGCACTCCGAGGAGGATCATCCCCACGACCGATATCGCCATGCCGAGCGCCATGTTCCCTATGGGCTTCATCCTCGTGACTATCGACGCTATCAGCATCTGGAAGACGATTATCATCCCGGGGTTGATCGCCACTATATACTCCATCGGCGCCTTCTCCGAAATATGGGTCACGATATACGTCGGCACCGATAGGTAGAGCTGCCAGAACATCAGGTCGAAACCGGCGAATATGATGATGAAGGAGACGAACTTCATGTCGAGAAAGAGCCTGAACATATCGGCGAATGTCTCGGATACCGAGCGCACCGGCTCGCCGGTCCTGTCGGGCTCCTTGTAGGCGAACTTCACGAGAAGGAGCGCCACGAGCGCCATCGCCACAGAGAAGAGGCAGATCATCTGCATCCCGAACCCCTGCCACTTGAGCATCTCTATGAATGCGGCGGGCTCCATCGGCGGATGCTGCTGCGCGGCCCTCTCCACTATCGCCTTCGTCACCTCGAAGGGGGGAACGTTGGCTGCGACCCAGCTCTTGAGCGAGGCGTAGTTAGACTCCGAGAGCCAGTGCCCGAGGTCCTGCCTGAGGGCCTTGGCGACGATCTTCCCGCTGAATCCCCCGATATTGACGACCATGTAGAAGATCGAGAAGCCGATCTTCGAGAGGCCGCCGGGAGAGGTCTTCTTCACGGTGCCCGATATGACAGGCTTTACGAAGGCGCCGCCCACCGCGATGCAGGCGAGGGCGATGATGACGGTCCCCTTCGAGGGGAAGAGGCCGAGTATCGCGTACCCCACGGCGAGCACCGAGAACGCTATGAAGAGCCCGTTTCTGAATCCTATCTTGTCGGAGATCGCCCCGGTCGGTATCGGCAGGAGGTAGAGGGAGGCTATGAAGATCCCAGTGATCGAGGCCGACAGCTCGACGCTGTAGCCGACGCGCCTCGTCAGGTAGAGAACGAGGATCACGTTCATCCCGTAGTAGGCGAGCCTCTCGAAAAGCTCGATCGTGTTCGCTACCCAGAAGGTCCTCGGGAATGCTCTCAGGTTCATCCGCTTCCGCCTTTCGTCGTGCTAGAACCCCAGCTTCATCCCGATGTACAGGCCGTATCCGCTCAGGTTCACCTTCCCTTCGTTGTATCCGGTCTCGGCCGCGTCGACCGGACCGTAGCTCTTCTCGAGCCCCTCGTAGGTGTCGTATATCAGGTATACATCCTTGACGGCCCCGTCCATGGTGCCGGTCCCCTCGAACCCCGAGATCTCGGCCCAGCGGCCCCTCAGCGAGA
>CAZPAH010000120.1:1966-8427 GCA_964584495.1 uncultured bacterium
GTCAGGGGGTACGACCTGACCTTGTGCTCGAAATTGCCCGAGTACCCGAGCGAGGCGATGTTGTAAGAGTACGACGAGGTCCCCGTCATCATCCCCGCGCCGGCCGCAACGTCGAGGGAGGGAAGGAGGGGATAGTACACCTCCAGCCCTATCTCCGGCAGCCAGTTGAGCTTGTCGGCCTCGGGCACCCCCACCAGCACGAGAAACTCGTTGGCGAACTCTATATTGTCGTTGTAATCGTCATAGCTCACGTGGGCGTAGCCGCCTGTCAGCCTCGCGCCGAATCCGGCCGCGCAGGGCGAGGCCATCCCCAGAAGCAGCGCGGCCGCCGCGATGGTCGCTGAAAAGATCCTCATCGTTCCTCCTTGCACTCCCGTTCAACCTTTATCGAGCTGCTTTATCTTCTTTATATCCTCCCTCGTGCCTATCACGATAAGCACGTCGCTGTCCTTTATCGTGAAGCCGGCGGGCGGGACGAGGATGAAATTCTCCGGCACGAGCTCCTTGATCCCGATCACGTTGATATTGTAGGTAGACCTCAATTGAAGCTCCGCCAGCGTCTTGCCCACGAAATCCTGGACAGGCGCTATCTCGGCTATGATGAAGTCGCCCGACATCGGGAAGTAGTCGAGAACGTCCGGGGTCGAGAGCGACCTCGCCGTCTTGATCGCCATATCCTTCTCGGGGAATATGATATCGGTCGCCCCCACCTTGGCCAGTATCTTGCCGTGGTCGTCGTCCATCGCCTTGACGACGATCCTCTTGACCTTGAGCTCCTTCAGGTAGAGGGTGATCAGCGTCGACGCGTTCGCCTCGCCCCCCATGCTGACGACTATCGCATCCATCCCGTCCAGGCCGAGGGTGGATAGAAGTTCCTTCTGGGTGGCGTCCCCCGTTATCGCCTGCGAGCAGTAGGGACGGATCTTCTGTGTCGGATCCTGTTCCACGTCGAGGGCAAGGACGTCGTGCCCCTCCTCGAAGAGGGTCCTCGCCACGTTGAATCCGAAATTTCCAAGACCTATTACCGCGAACTTCTTTGCCATCGTTCTTCCTTTCCCGTGCCACGGCCCCGCGATCGCTAGCCGATCATCACCTTCTCCTCGGCGTACCTGTAGAGGGCCTCCGGGCCCCTGCGGGTGATGACGTACGCTACGGTCAGCAGCCCGACGCGGCCGAGCAGCATCAGGATGATTATCACAAATTTACCCGCCGTTGTCAGCGACGATGTGACCCCCATCGACAGGCCTACCGTGGCGAAGGCCGAAACGGTCTCGAACAGGTAGGCGAGAAAATACTCGCTCCCCGACTTGGGCGAGCCGATCTGCATGACGAGAAGGAGTATCAGACCTATCGTCACGGTCAGCACGGCGAGAATGAATACCGACAGGGCGCGCGACACCGTCTCGGCCGGAAGCGTCCTTTTATAAATGCTCACGGCCTCGCTGCCGTGAAACCTGCTTTTTATCAACGCGGCGAATACGGCGAGCGACGTCGTCTTTATCCCCCCGCCGCACGAGCCGGGGCTCGCCCCTATGAACATCAGTAGGACTATCATGAAGAGGGTCGCAGGTCCCAGCGCCTGCATATCGAGCGTGTTGAACCCCGCCGTCCTCGCCGTGACCGACTGGAAGAACGAGGTCCACACCTTCCCCCCCCACGAAAGGCCGGCGATCCGCCCGTCCAGCTCGAGGAGGAAGATCATCACGGCACCTGCGATGATGAGCAGGAAGGTCGTCGAGATAACCATCCTCGAATGGAGCGAGAGCGGAACCCGCCTGTGCTCGCGGCGGTACCTTATTCGCATCAAAAACTCGTACATCACGGGGAACCCGAGTCCGCCCGCAACGATGAGGATCATTACCGTCAGGTTCAGAAGGACGCTCGTCCTGTACTCGATGAAGCTCGAGCTGAAGAAAGAGAACCCGGCGTTGCAGAAGGCCGATATCGAGTGGAAGAGGCTCGTGAAAAGCGCATCTCCCGCGGCCATCCTGCCGCGCCAGAAGGTGAACAGGAAGAACGTGCCCACGAGCTCCACCGCCAGCGTGAAGACGAAGATCGACTTTATCAGCCTTCCAACGTGCTTTATCGGGGTAGAGGTGAAGCTCTCGGTCACGATCCACCGCTGCCTCGTTCCTAGCCCCTTCCCGAGGAATATGAAGAGGAATACGGAGAATGTCATGACACCGAGCCCGCCGAGCTGTATCAGCAGCATTATCACGCACTTGCCGAACACGGTGAACTGGCTCCCCGTATCGACCACTATCAGCCCTGTTACGCAGATCGCCGAGGTGGAGGTGAAGAGGGCGTCGATCGGCGAGAGGCGCTCGCCGGTCGAGGCGATCGGCAGGGAGAGAAGAAGCGCCCCCACAAGCGCCGCGACAGTGAAGCTTATAATGACGAAATAGCCCGGCTGCATCCTCTGGACGCGTTTCCGGAGCTTCCTTCTCGTCGACATGACATATTCGTGCTGCGTCTCGACCATATTCTATATAGACCTTACTTGATAAACCCTATGCGGGTCTCTCCCTCTTCGAACGAGCCGAGGACCTCCCTGGCTAGCGTCTCGGGATCCCTGTCGGGGAACCTGATGACGGTCTTCACGTTCCTCCAGGGCATCAGGATATTGACGGTGTTCTTGACCTGTTCCCGTTTCGCCTCGGGGATGTACTTCCCCTTGGAATCCCTCAGCTCGACAGTGACGAAATTCCGGTTCTCGATCCAGATCCCGATCTCGTCCACCGCCGCGACCTTGCAGAAAAAGGGAGCCTCCCCCTCGATTCCGGTGAACTCGAGCCCCTCGTAGCTCTCCAGGCTGATGAGCACCGTTTGATCGATAAGGTCTGTGGCATCTTCCATCGCCGACTCCTTTGGATAATCCGGTCGTATCGGTTGGACCGGGTTTGGGCAATTCTGACCTTAAACGGGGAAAATATCAAATAAAAAGGTTGCTGAAAGATCCTCCCCTTGCCGGGGAGCACCTTTTGACCCACCTGACATAGATATCGCTGGCCTCTCCCTTAGCGTCGAATCTCTCGCGAAATAGGCCGAGAAGCTCCTGGCGGGTGATCGCTCCTTCGTGGTAACCCTTGTAAATCGCTTCACCAAGCGTAGTTCCGAGGGTCCTTACTATATGGAGCCTTTTCCTTATTCCCAGATTCCAGATATCCCTGAGCCCCTTGGTCGCCCTGAGCCCGTCGCTGCTTTCCCTCTCGCGCCTGAAATGGTACCTCAGATGGTCCGCTATCTCGCGGGTCTGGGCCAGGGAGACCCCCTTTAGGGGCTTCCTCACCCTCCCCCGCGCGTCGATGCAGCCAAGAAGCGGGTCGCTCTTCACGGGATCGAGCTTAGGGATTATGATCTTCGCCCCAAGCACCGAAAGGGCCTCCTCGAAGACGAATGCGTAGAACCTGTCCTCCAGCCCCCGCCTGACCCTGTTCCTTATCCCAACCTCGTCCCGCATAGCGTAGACGACGAACCGGGCCGCCTCCCTCGCTGCGGCCTCCGGGGTGAACTTCATGAGAAGGGATGCGTTGATCGAGGGCATGTAGACGATCTTCGAAGTCTGGAGGCTCTCCATTGCCGCCAGGATCGAGGACTGCTTGATCTTCATCGACCGCAGCATCGACGAGAACGAATTGTAGGTCTTCCTGCAGTGAACCTCCGGAAAGATCGAGCTTACATCCTCCTTCCAGTCGCCCTGCACGGTGACCTGGAGCTTCTCGGGGCGGCCGAGGAGAAATATCAGGATATTCTCCGCCATCTCCTCGAGCGACGGGGTGAGGATGTCGCACTCGACCCCCTCGGTCCACTGGTCGAAGATGTCCCTGTACGACTGGTACTTTATGATCGGCGAGGTCGTCATCAGGCAGTAGCGCCCCCCGCCCGCCTCCACCGCCTCGGCCTCCTCCATCCCGGCCAGAAGCAGCTTCCAGTAGATCTCGTCGATATTGTGGACTACGACGAGATCCTTCGTCCCCGCGCCGCAGAGCCTTTTCACCTGGGCGGGCAGGTGGTTCGAGGCGAGGTGCGATTCGCCTATCATCACGAGTATTATATGGCCGGGAAAGAAGTTGCGTATCGACTCTATCCGCCTTGCCATCATCCTGTCCCTGGCGCGTATGAACCTGAGATCGTCCCTCGGTCCCGAGTCGATCCCGAATATCGGCACGAAGGGGTCCTTGGCGAACTGGAAGATCCGGCGGTAGCTCTGCCAGTTGAAGCCCCATTCGGAATTGTAGTCGATGCTTTCGAGGAAGGTTTCCTCGTTCACCGTCCCCTGCATCCACCTGTCGAGCGTCTCCTGCTGGTACTCGTAGAGCATCTCGAGGGCGAGAACGACCTTCGCCCCCTTCGCCTTGAGGGCCTCGAGCAGCAGGAGCAGGCTGTCCTGGCTGTCCTTCAGGGGATGGTAGTCTCCGAAATAGACGATATCGCTCGAGAGGGCGGCATCGACTATCTCCTCGACGGCGCACACCCTCTGGTAAGATGCGAATTCGCGGTTGAAGTCCCTTATATACCTCGACCTTACAGTCTTGTCGGCCCCGAATATCTCCCTCTTCAGGCGCGAGACAACCCTCTTCTGGGCCGCTATCTCCTTTTTCACCTCGCGTAGCGCTATCATATCCTTCACAGCGATAAATATAATCGACATCGCAACTGCTGTCGAATATAATGGTCACCGTTCCGTATTTCGGCGATATCAACAGTTTCTTGACATCGAAAGTGAAGATGGGGTCTGACGAGAAATCGGGATTCAAATGGTGCGAGCCGGGCTGCCGGTACGCCTCCTTCCCCGGCAGCGAGCACCTGGACGGTGCCTGCCATACATTCATAGCGCTCTACTGCTCGAAATACGGCAGGCTCGTTCAGAAAAGCGGGCCGTGCCTCGACCTTACGGAGGAAAGCGATGACGAAACCGGCCCTGGATAAACGTGTGCTGGACAGGTTCGAGGAGAAGATAACCGGAATCCTCGATGAGGGAAGAGAGAGCCTATTCGAGCCGGAGATCTACGACCTTCTGCGACTGGCCGGGCTCAGGACGCCTGCGGCCGCCTTCGTCACAACTGGCGATGAGCTCGCGGCCTTCGATTGCGGGTCGATCCCGGGAGACAGGGTCGTCTGCAAGTTCATCTCCGCGAGGATGCCGCACCGCTCGGAGCACGGCGGCGTAAGGTTCGTCGACAAGGACGCCGGCGAGATAGCGGCAGTTTTCCGCGGATTCGGCGAGATCGCCGGCCGGCTCGGCATCACGATGGACGGGATGATGATAGCCGAGGTGATGGAGGCCGACGAGAGGATACCCCGCCAGCTTCTACTCTCGCTCCGGCAGGACCGTGCATTCGGCCCCCTCGTTGCCCTCGGCCTCGGAGGGGTCGGGACCGAGATCTACCAGGACGCCCTCAGGAAGGAAAAGGGGCTGTTCATCGCCTCCGCCCAGGCCGTTACAGCAGGGGGCCGGATCGGATCTCTCGAACGAACGATGTTCCACAGGATACTCTCAGGGAAAACGAGGATCACATCCGAGCCGATGGTCGGCGTCGGGGCGCTCGAGGACATACTCTCGAAATTCGCCCTCCTCGCCGAAACCTTCTCCCGCTCAGGGGGAGGATCGCCCGTTACGATAGAAGAGCTCGAGATAAACCCGATCCAGGTGACAAGCTCGGGAGAGCTCGTTCCGCTCGATGCGATGATGAGGGTCTCGCGGGAGAAGATCGAGCCGCACGAGACCCCGGCCAAGGGGATAGCCCGTCTTCTGGAGCCCGAATCGGTCCTCGTCATAGGGGCGTCCGCGAACAAGAAGAACATGGGCAGGTTCGTCCTAAAGAACCTTCTCGGCTTCGGCGCCATTGAGAAGGAGCATGTCTACTGCCTCCACCCAACCGCATCGCAGATAGAGGGATGCAGGGTCTTCAGGCGGATAGCCGATATCCCCGAGAGGGTCGATCTGGTCGTCTTCACGATCCCGGCGAGCGATGAAGCGGTCGCCCTCATAGACGAGATGATATCGACCGGGAAGGCGGGCTCGATAATCCTGATCTCGGGGGGGTTCGCCGAGACGAGCGGCGGCCGGAAGCTGGAAAAGAAGCTGGAGGAGTCGATCCGCCGCGGGAAGACGCTGGAGGGGGGCGGAACGGTGGTCAACGGCCCCAACTGCATGGGTATCGTATCGAAGCCGGGCGGCTACAACACCTTCTTCCTGCCCGAGTACAAGCTCTCCTTCGACGGCAGGTTCGGCGGGAACAGCGCCGTGATAAGCCAGAGCGGCGCCTGGCTCGTGACCGTTCTCTCGACCCTCGCCGGCATACTGAATCCGAAGTACATGATCACGGTCGGAAACCAGATAGACCTGACGTTGACCGATTACCTCATAAGCCTTAAGGACGATCCGGGGATCGATCTCTTCTTCCTCTATATAGAGGGATTCAGGGACCTGGACGGCGAACGGTTCCTCGCCGCGGCGA
>CAZPAH010000121.1:0-8408 GCA_964584495.1 uncultured bacterium
TTCCATATCGACGGTGTAGGAGATGAATGGATCGCCGTCATGGAAAGCCCGGGGCAGCTGCCCGCATCCGCTCGAAAGGATTGCCAGAGAAGCTACAATAATTGATACCATGCATATAGCGGTAAATTTCATGGGCAAACAGCTCTCCCTATATAGATCATGGGCCGGCATCCTCGAGGAGAGTAATCGGTCCCGTAGATCGATCCCGTCTCCCGCTCCGAAGAAGGGGGCCATCGATATCAAACAATCCTTACACTGCAAGCCTTATTCCAAACCTTCCTGTAAAGTTGACCTCAGCCGATCCTTACGCTAGAATATCAACATGCACGAAGGGATCGAAGAAGCCGCCGCTATGCTGGCCAGTTCCACGCGAGCGGTGGTATCGACCGGCGCGGGTATATCGAGGGAAAGCGGTATTCCCACCTTCAGGGACGCCGATGGTTTATGGAACAGTTACCGCCCCGAAGAGCTCGCCACCGAGGAAGGTTTTCTCGCCAACCCCGGACTCGTATGGAGATGGTACATGGAGAGGCTCTCCACGGCGAGAGACAGGGAGCCGAATCCGGGACATTACGCCCTCGCCGATCTGGAAAAGCTTCTTCCATCCCTTCTCACGGTGACCCAGAACATCGACAACCTGCACAGGAGAGCGGGGATCAGTAAAATAGTCGAGCTCCACGGGAGCATAGAGAGGTTCAGGTGTCTGGAAAATTCGCATCTACACGATTGGAACGATGGTTGGACAAGCGATGAACCGCCCCTATGCCACTGCGGCTCGATGATGAGGCCCGACGTCGTCTGGTTCGGAGAAACCCTCCCGCGCGACGAGTTGGAAAGGGCTTTCACCGAAGCGATGAATTGCGATGTCATGCTCGTGATCGGCACTTCCGGAATCGTTCAGCCTGCCGCTCAGCTGCCCTGGATAGCGAAAAGCGTCGGAGCCCCGGTTATCGAGATAAATATCGGCAGGACCGTGCTGACCGGTATGGCGGACATATTCCTTCAGGGAAAATCGGGCGAGATACTTCCCATCGTTGCCGGAAGGGTCAGGGAGATGCTGGGCTAGAGCGATGGAATCCGAGCCGCCGCTTACAGACGAAGTCGTCTTTTCAATGCCAGGAAATCTTCTTTAGCGATCTCGAGGATCCTGCTGAAAGCCCTTTCCTCGGCTTCATCCCTCTCTGCCATCGTGATCCATCCCCACCACGCCAGCATGATGCAGGTCCAGAGAAACGCCGCCGCGGCTGCTATAACGATTACGGCGGGGCGCGGAATCCCCGCCCTTCTCTCGGGAAGGTTCGGCATATCGACCACCTGCACGGTGGGTGTGTTTCTCGCCCTGTCTATACCGGCTTCCTCGTAACGCTCTAGAAGAAAGGAGTATACCTTCTCGTTCACCTCGAGATCCCTCTGAAGGGCTGCATACCGCTGGAAGAGAACGGGCATCCTGGACAGGGGCGGAAAGACCGTCGAGGATGAGTCACCCTCCATTATCTTCTGAAGCTGCTCGTTGAGATTATTGAACTCGGCTTCCTTCCTCTTGAGCTCGACGGCGTCCTCTCTGGCATATTCCCTCAGAAGATCGAGCTCGATTTCCGCTATCGAAGCCCTCACCTTGAGCGAGGCCGCCACCTCGATGACACCCTTCAACTGTTCCTCGAAATTTATGATGCCGTTCTTCTCCTGGAAATCCGCCATTTTGGATCTCGTTTCGGAAAGCCTCGACCGGTACTTGTCGATCTGCCCGCCGACGAACCGCATCGTGTTTTCCGCCCTGGTGAACTGGAAATACGTATTCAGAGAATCGAGACAGCTTATATACGCCGATACAAGCCTTTTTGCCATGAATGGGTCCCTGTCCCTCAACTTGATGGAAATCATACCGGTCTGCAATGCGCTGAGCGATGTCCGGGAGCGCAATTCCCTGAACGCTTCGTCCATCGAGCCGGTTCCGTACCATTCCCTGAGAGAATGGGTTTCGATCACCGTCTCTCCAAGTCTGCGGCTGCCGAGTATATCGACAAGAATTGCAGCGGTCGTCGAGCCCGCAGTATTGGGGACGATCATGGATGGAAGGTTGAGCTGCGCCATCCATGCCGTGAGAAGCCCCTCGTTACCTTCCTCGAGCGGGGGCATGATCAGCGCTCTCGATTCGTAGGAGGGAGGAGCGAAAATCACGTATACGGCCGCGGCAAGGGCGAAGACCGCCGTTACGACTGCTATCGCCTTTCTTCTCTCGACGATATACTGGAGTATTCGAAAATTCATTAACAGGCTCCCCGGTTACATTATGCTGCGGGTTTCCAATTCGTTCATCTCATTCGTCCTGAGAACTCCTGCCCTTTTTGATGCAGAAGGTGAATATCACGCCGTGCGGATAGTCTCCTTCGGAATGGACACCGAGCTTTTCGATAATAATGAAATAATCGATATCGAGCTGGAACTGAAAATCGTACGTTCTGAAGGCGGCGAAGCCGCACCCGGCCAGCAGGCAGAGTCCGGTACCGCTATCATCATACTCGAGGTCGAACCCTCCTTCCTCGATCTTCTCCCTCACCTTGAGCCAGTGTATGCCGACTCCCGCGCTGATGAACGGGCTGAAGTCGCTCCTGCTCATGTACTTGCCCAGTTTTGTCTCCAGAATTGCGAAATCCGTTGCCGAATAGCCCTCGTCATCCAGGTCTCCTCCCCATCTCAGCCCCGATCTACCGGCGAGAAAATAATCCGATGTATCGTACTGATATACAAAATCTATCGCGGTAAGCCTGTCCACGCCACCCATCGATCCCGAGACCGGCCACATGAAACCGACCCTGAATCCCTTCGCTGCGAAAGACTCCCTCCTCCTCTGCGGCATATATTCATTCTCGGTGATCAGCCCGACCTCCGCCGTATCGTCGATCTTCCTTCCGGTGGTCAATCCCTTCGCAACCCGCTTTAGCACGATATCGAGATCCTCCTCGGTCTGGGCGACCCCGTCCACCGTAACGATCACCTCTTCACTTCTTGCATCGACCAGGCTGGCGTTGACAATGATCTTGCCTCCAAGCCTGGTAAGGCTTCCCGTCACTGCCTTGTCCAGCCCCGCCTCCCTCGTAAGGGATACCGCGCAGCTGAAATCGTGACATTCCACGTCTCCGAGGACTTTGAAAGGATTCACCGAGATATATACGCCCTCTGCGTCCAGCGCTCCGTTGAAGATAACCGAAACCGCGTCGACGAGACCCTCGTCGACACCGACGCCCCTGAACCTGAACACGAGTACCTGCTCCTTGGCCGCGCCCGATCCGGCAAATGCGACGATCAAGAAAAGAACGGCCAGGATCCGCTTCATCAATTTAAACCCCTTTCGCGTAATACCCGCCATCAGGCCCGGCGGCCTCCGGCTAGACTCATTTCTCCAGCAGAGATTCCAGCTGTTCCGCTGCAATCCTGAGGTGAGGGATAACTATCGAGCCTCCGACGATCAACGCTACGTTGAAAGTCTCGTAAAACTCCTCCTCGGTCGCTCCGGCCTCTGCGCACTTTATCAAATGGTAGGAAATACAGTCGTTGCAGCGAAGAACCATCGAACAGGCCAATCCTATCAACTCTTTCGTTTTCGCGGGGAGCGCTCCCTCGTGATAGGCCTGCTCGTCGAGCGCGAAGAACCTCTTGATGCCGAGATGCTCTCCGGAAAATATCAGCTCGTTAAGACGTTCCCTTCTCTCCTCGAATTCCTTCTTCCACTTGTCGGACATGATCGGAAACCTTTCTTCTCTTCAGTCCGCCGGAGTTACCCGTATATATTTTTTCTTGCCGGCCCTGAGCGTGATAATTCCGTTATCGAGATCGCCGTTCGAAATTTTCTCGTCGAACTGCTCGAGCCTTCTTCCGTTCACGTACCCGCCGCCCTGCTGTATCAACCGCCTGGCTTCTCCCCTGGAACCGGATATCCCGCAGTCCGCGAAAAGGATGAACGCCGGCACGCCTTCTTCCAGCCTGCTTCTCTCGATTTCGAAGGACGGTGCCGAGTCCGAGCCGGCCGAACCGCCCGAGAAAAGCTCCCTGGAGGCCTTACGGGCCATCTCTGCTTCCTTGTCACCGTGCAGCAGCCTCGTCGTCTCGAAAGCGAGAACCTCCTTCGCATCCCTAAGATCGGAACCCTTGAGCTTCGATAAACGGGTCACCTCGTCCATCGGGAGAAAGGTAAAGAGGGATAGATACCTCCCGACATCCCTGTCGTCGCTGTTTATCCAGTACTGATAATATTCGTAGGGCGAGGTCCGTTCGGGATCCAGCCAGACGGCGCCGCTTTCCGTCTTACCCATCTTCGCCCCCGAGGCGGTGACCAGAAGGGGGAAGGTCATCGCTTCAACGTCTCCCCCTTCTACCCTTCGGATGAGGTCGACGCCGGCTAGAATATTTCCCCACTGGTCGTTGCCCCCCATCTGTATCGTGCAGTCATAATTCCTGTAGAGCGTGAGAAAATCGTAAGCCTGCAGGAGCATGTAATTGAATTCGATGAAATTCAACCCAGTCTCCAGCCGCATCCTGTATGATTCGGCCGAAAGCATCTTGTTCACGCTGAAATGACGACCGATGTCCCGCAGGAACTCGATATAGTTCAGAGGCCTCAGCCATTCGGCGTTGTCCAGCATGAGGGCCTTGCCCTCCGAGAAATCTATAAAATGGCTCAGTTGCTGCTTAAGCCCGTCGGCGTTGGAATCTATCTCTTCCCTCGTCAGCAGTTGCCTAAGCTCTGACTTGCCGCTGGGATCGCCTATCATCGTCGTGCCGCCGCCCACCAGGGCGATCGGCCTGTGACCGTGCTTCTGCATGTGCGCTAAGGCCATTATCGGCACTAGGCTGCCGCAGTGAAAGCTGTCCGATGTCGGATCGAACCCTATATAACAGGTGACCGGTTTCGATAGCATCTTTCTGATACGCTCCTCGTCGGAGCACTGCTCGAAAAAACCTCGTTCTTTGAATATATCCAAAACGTTCATACGGCGGATCTCCTCCCGGATCCCCTCTCTCGGCGGTTCCCGTAATCTCCTAGTCCCGGAACTGATATACAATGCCCCGTCGGTAAAATCATTATAAATATTTTCCGCGGTTCTGCGATAACATGGATAATGATAACACGATAAACTTTGTGCAATAAGAATTTTTTCTACTATTTCCGAATTTCCGCCCATCCGGCCAGGATAACGGGATCGCCGGAAAACCGGAACACGAATAATGAGCGGACGGACTAAAACAGTATTTATTGCAGTAGCGATCCTGCTATTCATATCTATAGCAGGGCATCCATCGGGAACCCCCATTCAAGATGATCGCACCGGAGCCGAGGACGGAGAGCTGCAAAGGATCAGGAAGATGATCGGGGAAAGAGGGTACCGGTGGACCGCCGGAATCACTTCCCTATCGCGTCTGCCGGAAGATGAAAGGTTAAAGCTTTTAAGGCCCCTTCCCCCGGTGACGGAGCCGTCTCTGGCGGGCCGCCTGGTCGGCAAACGCGTTTCCCCCTTCATATCATGTAATCAATCTTACAGATACGACGCCGATGCGGCGCGTTTCGACTGGAGGGAGCTGGGCGCCGTGACCCCCGTTAAAAACCAGGGAGGGTGCGGCTCCTGCTGGGCCTTCGCCGCGACCGGGCAGCTCGAATCGCACATTCGGATTTACGACGGCGTAACTCTCGACCTTTCGGAGCAGCATGTGATCGACTGCAACGATAACGGCTATGACTGTGATGGAGGTTGGCACTGGAGCGCCTATGATCTCTTCATCGACGAGGGAGCCGTAGCGGAAACCTGCATACCGTACGAGGAGACCGACACCTCTTCCTGCAGGATCGATCTCTGCCCGACCCTCGCCCTCCTCGACGACTACCGGTCCGTCTATAACAACGTCTCCTCGATAAAGGAAGCCCTCATGCAGGGACCCGTGGCGACGGGCATATCGGTCCCCTGTGAATTCTTCTACTACAAGAGCGGCATCTTCGAGGCTTCTTATCCGTCGGCGATAAACCACGTCGTGCTGATCACCGGATGGGACGACATGTTGAACGGCGGAGCCGGTGCATGGATCTGCAAGAACAGCTGGGGAAGCGACTGGGGGGATGAAGGTTATTTCTATGTCGGCTACGGCGATTGCGAGATCGGCAGCTACTGCAGGCAGATCGAGTATGCGCCTTCGCTCGTCATGGAATCGCCGCTGCCGGGCGAGACGATCCCGGCAGGATCGACGGTAGAAATCGCATGGTCGATAGCAGGCCCCCCGGTCGATTCTTTCAACATTTCACTCAGCCTCGACGGGGGCGACTCTTTCGACCATACTATAGCGGCGGGACTGACCGGCCCCGGGCCGGTCGAATGGCAGCCTCCCTACTCTCCTTCGCAGCGCGCCGTAATCAGGATCGAATCCTACCTCGGCGGCGGCGTCAGGGCCGTTGCGATGAACAGCTTTCCGTTCTCAATAGTCGTCCCAGACATCCTGGAATACAGCTTCCCCAATCCCTTCAACGGAGAGACCACCATCTCATATTCCATCTCCATCGAGGGCCCGGTAAGGATCGGTATCTACGATCTTAAGGGGCGTCTCTTGAGGGTGCTGGTGAACGGCACAAGGCCGATCGGAAGATCCACAGTCAATTGGGACGGTAAGGATATCCATGGAAGAAACGTCTCTTCGGGAATCTACTTCTGCCGGATCGACAGCGGAAACTTCAGAGACGCTAAGAAGCTCGTTTATATCAGATAGACCCACCGCCCGATCGGAACTCGATCAATTCGACGGGAGCGCCGTCATCGACTATCATCGCGACCCTGACCCCTTCCGAGGGAGAGCCTATCTCCCCCAATAGCTCTCTTCCTTCCAGGGCGGCTTCCAGATCGTCCACCTCGAAAGCGATATGCGGGACGGTTTTTACAAGCTCATCGACGGGGCTGTCATCATCGAAACGCATCCATTCTATACCGAAGTGACTCATCTCGAACCCCGAGACGTATATCCCGTATTGCTCGATGTAAGTTTCACCCGGCCTCGGCCGGCTCGTTGGAACGCCTATGTGATGGTACTTCCAACCGTTCACCGCCGTGACGGCCGGCGGTTCATGATCCAACCTGGGTCGCTTCACGATTTCCTCCTATATGGCGATCCGCCGTAATCTCATAACATGGGAGGGTAGCTGCAGCCGTTGGGATCGAGAACCCTTCCCATGAATAGTATAGTTTCGGTCTCTTCATCGATGATAACGAATATGAAAGGCCGCGTCATATGGAATTGCGGCGCGACTCCGAGACAAAAGCTCATCCCGGTGAACGCGGTCGCCGTCGTGCCGTACTCGTTGACGAAAACCGTTGTCTTATGTCCTACGTAATCAATAAAGGGATAACCGTCATCTACTCCATCGATACCTGAGAAATCGGCGATCCCCCCGATAAAAGCCGAAACCATACCCATGTCATACAGCGTTTCTCCCAGTGACAGCGATGTCGCAAAAGAGAATCTCGGCATTTTTATGTTTGTATTTCCCATCACGAGGGAGTCGAACACCTTCGATATCACCGAAGCATCGAGCGTATCCTCGAACGATGCGAACAGCCCCTCGTCGGGAAGCAGGATCAGCATCGAGACCTCCTCTCCCGCATACGGAAGCTTGATCGCTTTGAACCCGTCCCCGTAATATTTCTCGAAGTAATCTTCTCCATGCATCAATTGAGCGCTCTTAGTCGAACCGTTGAGAAGATGGAAATCGCCGTAATGCGTGACGCCGGGATCGAAGCAATTTAGCCACCGTGCCTCGAAGTAGATCGTGTTCGCGAGAACCATGCATGTTAAATATGTTATCGCATCCACCGGGAAGGCGTCCTTTATCCAACCTTCCGTCCTGTCCTCCACCCAGTCGTTGATTATCGTTCTCGACCCCCCCGGGTCGTTGAAGAAATCGAGCGTATCGAAGACCGCCCCGTAGTAATACTCCAGCGTATCGTGGAACGACTGGAGGATCTCGTAGCTCCTTTCGACCCAGCACCCGTTAGCTATGCCGATACGGAATTCTTCCGGGGCCGATTCACCCCTGCCGCATAACGTCTCGTTGAGCGAGCTCATGATCCCGTGGAATCCGGCCGCCTGCGGATAGTGGAAATGCATTACATCGCTGATCTCCCTCTCCGTCTCCCCCCTGGCCCCCGCGTACGCCATGGCGAAGGCGACCTCGGTGCTGTGCGGCGATATCATGAAGTTGTCTTTATCGACTCTCACTCTTCTGTATAGATCGATCGCGAAATCGTTGTTCCTCGCTATTCTCGTCCCCAGATCGGCATATGTCTCGATAACCGGCCCGCCTGCCGGATCGGCCACCTTCTCATCGCTGCATCCCACGATGATCATCAGCACGGCGGCGACGATGACACCCTGGT
>CAZPAH010000122.1:0-8354 GCA_964584495.1 uncultured bacterium
GAACAGCGGCGTCGCCGGCGAGTTCAGGTAGCATGATATTCTTCGGCTCGAATCAGGGCATGCTCCATGCCGCCGAATTCAAGAAGGGATGAGTGGGGCTCCGGCTTGATCCCCGGTCGACCTTTCGAGTAAGTAGTACGGGCGGATAGCGGGAGATCGCGGGGCCGCACCGTGGCTGCAACCTTGCCTGCCGCCAGGCGGTGTATTATCTTGCAGCTTGATTGGAGGTTCCTTCGCGTGATCAAGGGATTGATACATAGAATAATAGGGGACAGGCGCACGAGGTTGATGAAACGTCTCGCGCTTGAAATCGCCGCGGTAAAAGAGTGGGCGGAAAAGTACACCGCGCTGGACGATTCGGAGTTCCCCGTAAAAACCGAGGAATTCATCAACCGCATCGCCGGCGGGGAAAGCGTCGACGACCTTATGCCCGAAGCTTTCGGTCTCGTTTATGAAGCTTGCAGAAGGCATAAGGGAAGATCGTGGGACGTCGTCGGTCATGAAATCGAATGGGAAATGATCCCGTTCGATGTGCAGATCGCGGGGGCGATAGTCCTCAACGAAGGCTCGATCGCGGAAATGGCGACCGGAGAAGGAAAGACGCTAGTCGCCACAATGCCGCTCTATCTAAACGCACTGGAGAAAAAGGGAGCCCATCTCGTCACGGTCAACGATTACCTTGCGAGAAGGGATGCCGAATGGATGGGGCAGATATATAGATTTCTCGGTCTTTCCGTGGGTTACCTTCAGAACGAGATGACCCCGGAGGAGAGACAGCAGGTCTACAACTGCGATATATCCTATGGAACGAACAATGAATTCGGCTTCGATTACCTCAGGGACAACATGAAACTGAGCCGCGCCACCCAGGTACAGCGCGCCCATCATTACGCGATTGTCGATGAAGTGGACAGCGTGCTCATCGATGAAGCCAGAACACCGCTGATAATTTCGGGTCCAGTATCCGGCTCGTCAAAGGATGAAAACTACGCTTTCCTCAGGGGAAAGGTCGATGGTCTGGTAAGAATACAGAAAAGGATGATCAACGACCTGATGGTGGGGCTCGAGAACGACCTGCGCAAAGAGGACTCCGAGGAAAATACGGGTGGCGATGATTTCGGAGTCAAGCTCCTTCTCGCGAGAAGGGGCGATCCCAAGAACAAGAAATTCATGAAGCTGAGAAAAACACCCGGTTTCGAGAAGATGATGCTTCGCGCCGAGGCCGATTTTATGAGGGAAAAACGGCTTCATGAACTGGACGAAGAGCTCTATTTCGTCATCGACGAGAAGGCCAATACGATCGATCTCACCGAGAAGGGAAGAAACAACCTTGCGCCTGAAGACCAGGAAATGTTCGTCCTCCCGGATCTCAGCGTTCAGATCGATGAGATAGAATCGGACGATTCCCTCTCGATCAAGGAAAAAATCGTGAAAAAGGACGCGGCCTACAGGCGATACGCCGAAAAGAGCGAGAAGATACACAACTTCTCGCAATTATTGAAGGCTTTCACCCTTTTCGAGAAAGACGTGGATTATGTGGTTCAGGATGGGAAGGTCCTCATCGTAGACGAGTTCACCGGCAGGATGATGCCCGGCAGGAGATTCAGCGACGGTCTCCACCAGGCCCTTGAGGCAAAGGAGAAGGTCAGGATCGAGGGGGAGACCCAGACCTATGCCACGATCACTCTTCAAAATTATTTCAGGATGTATACGAAGCTGGCCGGAATGACAGGAACAGCGGAAACGGAGGAAGAGGAGTTCCATAAGATATACAAGCTCGAAGTGAACGTCATCCCCACGAACAGACCGATTAGAAGGGTCGATTACGATGATGTCATACTCAGAACAAAAAGGGAAAAATACAAAGCAATCATAGAGGAAATAAAGAGGCTCCACGAAGCGGGTCTTCCCGTTCTTGTCGGCACCGTCACGGTCGAAGTTTCCGAAACAATAAGCAGGATGCTCAAAAGAGAGGGTATTCCGCATAACGTGCTGAACGCAAAATACCACCAGAGGGAAGCGGAGATAGTAACGCAGGCCGGAAAGAAAGGGGCTGTCACGATCGCCACGAATATGGCCGGCAGGGGAACGGATATCAAGCTGGACCGTGAGATAGTAAAATGCCAGAGATGCTGCATTCTGTGCGAGACTCCCGACCTCTGCGACGAGTGCCCCAACGTGGAAAGAAAAACCGACTGCAAGGAAGATGTACCTTGCGGTCTTCACATAATCGGCACGGAGAGGCACGAGAGCAGACGCATAGACAGGCAGCTAAGGGGAAGGGCCGGAAGGCAGGGGGATCCGGGATCATCGAGGTTTTTCATATCCCTTGAGGACGATCTGATGAGGCTCTTCGGTTCCGAGAGGATTTCCTCGGTTATGGATCGTCTCGGCGTTGAAGAAGGAGAAATCATAACTCACCCTTTTATCACGCGGGCGATCGAAAAATCCCAGAAGAGGGTCGAGTTATACAACTTCGGAATAAGAAAAAGGCTTCTCGAGTACGATGACGTGATGAACAAGCAACGGGAGGTCATATACGGACGAAGAGACAAGATGCTTGCCAGCGAAAACCTCGACAGTATGATCGAGGATCTGATCTTCAATGTGACCGCCGAAATAACGGAGAAGTATACACCGTCCGAAACCCCTTTCGAGGAATGGGATCTTGAGGCGGGGTCGGCGGAACTGGAAAAGATCTTTCTTGTCCCGTTTGACGCTTCATCACTGCCGGAAGACGGCAGAAAGAATTTTGAAGATATCCAAGAATTTTTCCAGAGCAGAGCTACGGAGGCTTTCGAGCTGAGGAAATCAACGATACCTCCCGATGTGATGATTCAGCTGGAACGAATGATAATGCTTCAGAGCATAGATGAAAAATGGATGGAGCATCTTCATGAACTCGACAACCTGAAAGAGGGCATTCATTTTCGGTCATACGCTCAGAAAGATCCAGTGATAGAGTACAAGCAGGAAGCCTTTCAAATGTTCTCTGAGCTGCTGGATGAAATAGATAAGTCTATATTGTGGGGGTTGTTTCACGCCCGCTTGGACACTTCGGATGAAAAACGCAGATCCAGAAGCCCCGAAGCCGGCGTTGCCGTCCATCATGTGGCGGACGCGTACGGTTCCGGGCATCAACAGACGCAAGAAGCCCCGGCCGCGGAATCCGGCATCGGTGTTTCCAGACCGGGCCGGCCGGCCGAGCAGCCGGTCAAAAGGGAAGAGCCAAAGGTTGGAAGAAACGACCCCTGCCCCTGTGGCAGCGGGAAAAAATATAAAAAGTGTTGCGGAAAAGCATCAAGGTGAACATTATACGCTTTGGTACGATCCGATGGACGGTTAGCGATATGAAGCAGTCTGGAAATAATATGAAACGTATAAAGGAAATCATCGCCTATATAATGGATATGGAAAACGGCGTAATAGATGATCCCGCCGGAATGCACAGCGATCTCGAGAACTTGGGTTACTCGGCCGAAGAGATAAACCATGCCCTGAATATGCTCGAATTCCCCGATCCGGAAGAAGACATCTTTTTGGAGCCATCGGCGTATGTAACGAACAACCGCATTCTCGGCGAGGCGGAAAAGATGATTCTGACCATGAAGGCCCAGGGTTTTCTTATCAGGCTTAAGAGCACCGGCTGGTTGACCGAAGCACAGCTTGGTCTCGTGATCGAGAACGCCGGACTGGAATATTCGACGCCTGTGTCGCTTGACGAGATCATGGAGATAACGTCGAGATACGTCCCCGAAATCCCGGAAAAGGTGCTCGACGGGTACGGCGGCGGAAGTGATAATTTTAATTGAACTGGGAGAGCTGATTGAGTCAGGTTCTTGTAATAGTCGAATCGCCCGCCAAGGCCCGCACGATAAAGAAATATCTCGGCAGAGGCTATACGGTCAAAGCCTCCGTGGGCCATATACGCGATCTCCCTAAAAGGGAACTAGGCATCGATCTTGAAGGAGACTTCAAGCCGAAATATGTCAACGTGAGAGGAAAGGCCAAGATTCTGAAGGAATTGAGGGGCGAAGTCGCGAAATCCTCGTCGGTTCTTCTCGCGACTGATATGGACCGTGAGGGTGAAGCGATCGCATGGCATCTCGAAGAAATTCTCAAAAAGAACGGCACTCCGATAAAGAGAATAATATTCAACGAGATCACGGAGCAGGCTATTCGGGAAGCAGTCGAGAATCAGAGGGATCTCGACATGAACAAGGTCAACGCACAGCAAGCCCGAAGAATCCTGGATAGGCTCGTCGGTTACCTCGTAAGCCCCGTGCTGTGGAATATTTTTTACAGGGGCCTTTCCGCCGGAAGGGTTCAGAGCGTCGGATTGCGGCTCCTGTGCGAACGCGAGGAAGAAATCCGTAATTTCGTGCCTAGGGAATACTGGACTATAGAGGGGATATTGTCGGACACCGCGGGCAACGAGTTTCCCGTGAAGCTGTTCAAGATCGATGGCGAAAAGCCGGAAATCGATAACCAGGAGAAGGCCGAAAAGATACTATCGGAGATCAGATCGGCTGATCCCGTAGTTTCGGAGATCAGGGACAAGATCAAGAAGAGAAACCCGTACCCGCCATTTATAACCTCGACGCTTCAAAGGGAAGCCGCAGGTCTGCTGGGTTTCTCCGCAAAAAAGACGATGATGATAGCTCAGCAGCTTTATGAGGGAGTCGAACTGGGAAAAGAAGGTTCCGTCGGCCTGATAAGCTACATGCGCACCGATTCCACACGCGTGAGCGACGAAGCCTATGAGCAGGGAGTTTCGTATATAAGTAAAATTTACGGCGATAACTATCTTTACAAGCGCAAAAGAAGCTTCAAAAAGAAAAAGCATTCCCAGGATGCGCATGAGTCGATAAGACCGACAGACTGCTTCAAAAATCCCGACGAACTCGAGTCCTATCTGGATAAAGATCAACTGGCCCTATACCGCCTTATATGGATGAGGTTTCTCGCTTCCCTCGCCTCTCCTGCCGTATATAGCATAAGGGAAGTCGATATCTCGGCGGGAGACCGGTTCCTGCTCCGGGCGAACGGTAGAAAGCTAAAAGAGGAGGGATTCCTCGCGATCTTTCCGGACAAGAAATCGGAAGAGGAAAGTTGGCTGCCCAAACTGTCGGCCGAGGATTCCCTCGCCGTCAGGAAGATGGATTCGTCTCAGCATTTCACGGAGCCGCCTCCGAGATATTCCGAGGCCCTCCTGATAAAGGAGCTTGAGGACCTCGGCATAGGCAGACCGAGCACCTATGCCAGCATAATCAGCATCATACAGACCCGCGATTACGCCAAGAAGGAGGGGAGGACCTTTTATCCCACGGAGCTAGGAGAAATCGTCTGGAAACTGCTCTCGCAACTCTTCAAGGATATTTTCGAGGTCGATTTCACGGCAAGGATGGAAGGCGAGTTGGACAAGGTCGAAGAATCCAACGAGAAATGGCAGGATGTCGTGAGATTCTTCTACGAGCCTCTCAAGGCGGACCTAGAAAAGTTCAAGGGCCGCAAGGAAGAGCTCAAGAAGCTCGTTCAGGATGAAACGGAGGAAATCTGCGAGAAATGCGGTAGAAAGCTCGTAAAGAAATGGAGCAGAAACGGTCCATTTCTCGCCTGCCCGGGTTTTCCGGAATGCCGTTTCTCGAGGTCTATCGAAGAGGAAGAAGAGATTGACAGGCAATGTCCGAAATGCGGCGGCAAGCTGACCGTGAAAAACGGCCGCTTCGGTAAATTCATCGCCTGCAGCAATTACCCGGAGTGTAAATACACCGAGGCGGTAACCCTTGGAATCAAGTGCCCCGAGGAGGGCTGCGGCGGGGAACTGATAGAGAGACGAACAAGAAAAGGAAAAATCTTCTACGGCTGCAGCAATTATCCCGACTGTACCTATGCCAGCTGGGACAAGCCGACCGAGCGGATATGCCCCGAATGCGGCAAAACCAATCTTGTAGAAAAGAACTCCAAGAAAAAAGGTCTATTCCTTAGATGCCCCTTATGCAAGCATGAGGTAGCTCCATGACGAAGTCTGTCACCGTGATCGGGGGCGGGCTTGCAGGATCAGAACTGGCAATACAGCTATCTTCCCTCGAAATAGACGTGGTGCTAGTCGAGATGCGCCCTGCGGTAATGACGGGTGCCCATACGACTGGCCGCCTCGCCGAGCTGGTCTGCAGCAACTCCCTAAAATCGGAGAATCCCGATACGTCGTCGGGTCTCCTGAAAAAGGAGCTGGAGATCCTGGGATGCCGTCTTCTTCCGTTGGCCCGTACCGCGCGTGTTCCAGCAGGGCATGCACTTGCCGTCGACAGGGAAGTTTTCTCGGAGCTCGTATCGGAAACTATAGAAAGAGATCACAGGATAACGGTCGAGAGACGCGAGGTAACAGACCTCGAGACCGGCGGATGCTGTGTCGTAGCGGCCGGGCCTCTTGTTTCTGACAGATTGGCTGAAGCTATCAAAGATCATTTTTGCGGAGAGAACCTCTACTTCTACGATGCGATATCCCTATCCGTCGCCGAGGAAAGCATAGACAAGGAGAGATTATTCCGGGCATCAAGATATGGCAAGGGAGGGGACGATTACTGGAATGTTCCTTTCACGAAAGAACAATATCTTGCCCTTGTGCGGTTCCTGGAGAAAGCGCCTCGAGCCGGGAAGAGAGGGTTCGAGAGCTCGAAGTGCTTCGATGCGTGCCTTCCGGTCGAGGTTATCGCAGAGAGAGGAGAAGATTCTCTAAGATTCGGTCCCCTAAAACCGAAGGGGTTGATCGATCCGAGAACCGGCCGCGAGCCCTATGCGGCGCTTCAGCTACGACAGGAAACGAAGGATGGTTCCATGCTCGGGTTGGTCGGTTTTCAGACGAGGCTGACCAGGGTGGGGCAGAAGGACCTCCTTGGATTTTTACCGGGTCTCGAGAAATCTGAAATCCTCAGATGGGGGTCCATTCATAGAAACACGTTCATCGATTCTCCGATGCTTCTGGACGAAACCCAGATGTCGCTCAAAAAGCCCGGACTGTTCTTCGCCGGCCAGATAACGGGAGTCGAAGGGTATGTCGAATCGATAGCCCACGGGCTGATAGTCTCGAGAAACGTCGCCGGATACCTTTCTGGAAGAGCGATGAGGCCGTTTCCTCGCGATACGATGACCGGTGCCCTTCAACATTATCTTTCCAGCGGCCTGCGACCGTACCAGCCGATGAACGCCAATTTCGGACTTCTTCCTCCGGTCACGGGAAACAGGAAGGAAAGAAAGCATCTCAAATCGGTGCGAGCCGTCGAATCGCTGAAGAACTATCTCGCACCGTGCTTGTAGAGTAATGCTGCCTGTGGTATATTTTTTCTCATGAAAGTACCCTTTCTTGAAGATTATCTCACTTATCTGAAACTGGAGAGGTCCGTCTCGATCGCTACCGTCCAGGCTTACGAAAGCGATATCCGCCATTTCTTCAAGTTTCTGGCGGACGAGGGACCCGGCGTCCCGGAACCGTGTGGAATCGACACAAAGTCTATCAGAGGATTCCTCGGCTCACTCTCCCGGAGCGGATACAAGGCGCGAAGTATCGCGAGAAAAGCCGTTTCCATAAAAAGCTACTTCGACTTCTGTACCCGCAGGGGGTTCATCGAGACCGATCCTTCGATCACAATCGTGACGCCCAGGATCGGTAGGGATCTGCCGGTTTTCGCGGCCAGGGAAGTTATAGAAAGAATGATGACTCTTCCCGACATGCGTGAAAGGAAAGGGATACGTGACAGGGCGGTCCTGGAACTCCTTTACAGCACCGGCATGAGGCTTTCGGAGCTGGTTGGATGCAGAATCGTCGACTGCAATTTCGGCAGGCACACGATAAAGGTTCTCGGAAAGCGAGACAAGGAGCGAATTCTTCCATTGGCGGGGGAAGCGGCCGAAATTCTCAAATGCCATATACGCTACGAATACGGATTGCCTGAGGAAGCTTTTTCATCGAGAATGAAGTTTCTCGCATTCTTCGAAGGAAGATCCGAAAGCCCTCTGATTATAGGACGAGGCGGAAAGGGGATATCGAAAAGGACCGTACAGAGGATTGTGGGCAAGTATCTAAGCCTGACGGCCTCGATATCGAAGATGAGTCCCCATGTATTAAGACACACATTCGCTACCCACCTTCTGGACGCGGGAGCTGACCTGAGGGCGGTCCAGGAGCTTCTAGGCCATATGAACCTGGCGACGACGCAGATATACACCCATCTAACAACTAAAAGACTGAGGGAGGTCTACGACCAGGCCCACCCGCGGTCTTGAATATACTTCAAGAAGATCGAGGGTTTACGGTACAGGAATTTATTGATTAATATCATGAATTATATATATAT
>CAZPAH010000123.1:0-8313 GCA_964584495.1 uncultured bacterium
GGAGTGAAATCAAATTGGGATAGATAAAAAAAATGCCAGGGGCACAAGACGCGAGCACCGGAGGGGATGTCCATACTCGCATTCCCAAGGATCTCGCCATTCCTAGGTTTTCTTATTACCCCTGACCTCACAATTGTAATATAAATAGCTATTCAGTCAAGAATAAAAGAACAATCTGAAGATAAAAATTTCCGGAAAGATGTCCAAGATTCCGTTCCCAAGAGACCCCACCTGTACCCTGTTTAAGCTTCCGAGAGCTTACGGGATTGAAACCGGACATCTCTCCGGATTGCCACTAACCATTTGCCAACCGATACCGTTCAAAGTAGTTTGCAAGGGGCGTTCCATCGGCCGGTTCGACGCCGCCATCCGCAAGTCATGTATTTTATATTTTTACAATGCGTTACGTTACATCGGAATTGCTCTATATCTTAATCGCCGCCTTCCGCGGAGGGAGCGTATAAAGAAGCTTTACCACCGCCGTGGACGACCGGCAAGCTATTATCAGAAAATGGATTACTATATTAATATCCCTTATACGCGTTGCGTCGTATTGAGTAGGTGTGCGGCCGGCGCCGTAAATAACGGTCTCCGTAAAGATAAAAATATTCGATAGATATGGACTTTATTTTTTCCCGGAAAGCAATCCCGTAGATATTGAGTCGACTTGCGCCCGAAAAAAGCTTCTATCTATAGATTTTATCTACACCGGAATGAAGGATTAAGCGGTCATCAAGAGGGGGATATATTATAATCCTTGATCTTCTTCAGGATCGTGGGATAGCTGACACCAAGCTGCTTCGCCGCGGCCCTGCGGTTCCATCCGTTCTTTTCGAGCGCTTCGGCTATCGCCCTCTTCTCCAGCTCCTTCACCTTCTCGGGAAGGGAACGGGGCGATGGGTTTACCCGATCGGCTGTTTCTCCCGGGTCGAAGACGAGATCCCTCGGCATTATGACTCCGTTGTCCTCGGCAAGGATCACGGCACGCTTGATTATCTTCTCGAGCTCCCTCACATTTCCGGGCCAGCGGCATCCGGCCATGTATGCCAGGGCGTCATCGGAGAATCCGATGATCTTCCTGTTCATTTTCCGGCAGAACAACTCGAGGTAGTGCCCCGCCAGAAGCTGGATATCCTCGACCCTCTCTCTCAGCGGAGGAATGGTGAGTGGAAAGTCGTTTATCCTGTAATAGAAATCCTCGAGCATGTTTCCCGTCCTGCACATCGATAGCAGATCGGCTTTCGATGCGAATATCAGCCTGACATCCACCTTGAACATCTCGTTGCCGCCGACCGGCCGGACCATCTTCGAATCGAGGAACTGGAGAAGCTTTCCCTGAAGGGGAAGCGGGGTTTTGCCTATCTCGTCGAGGAATATCGTGCCGCCGTCGGCTTCCGCCAGCAATCCCCTCTTGTCGGCGAAAGCTCCGGTAAAGGCCCCTTTCACATGACCGAAAAGCTCGCTCTCGAGGATCATCTCGGGAAGGGCCGCGCAGTTCACGTGCACGAATTTCCTGTTTTTTCTCTTGCTTAGGTTGTGGATAGCCTCGGCCACGAGACCTTTACCCGTACCGGTTTCGCCCATGAGAAGAACGGTGGAATCGGAATCCGCCACCTTGCTCGCAAGGTCCAGTATCTTGAGCATTCTGTCATTGCGGGTTATGATCCTCTGGAAACTATCCTTAGACTCGATTTTCTCCTTACCCTTGATCGTTCCGGCGTTGAGGATACCACGGACCAGGAACCCTATGAACCCGGCGTATGTCGATACTATATCGAATATCGATCCGAGGTGCGGCACATTCGCCCCCGTGGCCTCCGACTGGAAAAAGAGCAGGCCGAAGACCTCTCCGCCCCGGCAGAGGGGATGGAAATAGACCGGTGCGCCCCCCCCCGGAAGCAGGTTCTGGATCTCCCTGGCCCTCCTGTCGTTTGCAGTGTCCGTTACCAGGAAAGGCTGACCGGAGTCATCATCCTCGCCGCGGTTCATGAACCAGTCGGTAATCTCCCTCGTGCATTTCTCGGAAATCCCTTTTCTGGCGAGAACGAGGGTCTTTCTATTTCCCTCCTCCATCGAAGAGAGCGATACGAACCCGTGTCCCGCCGTAAGCTTGAGCATCAGGTCGCTGAGAATATAGTCGAGGTAAGACCTGAGGTGCGGATCGTGAACGAATATGCCGGAAAGCTCTTCCGGGATGGAGAAAGCCTTGTTTGTCCCGATCGCCGGGCCGGTCAACGAGCTCTCGACCTTCCTGCGCATCCTCTTGAGGCGCCTCAGGAGGTTGCGGTCCTTCAGCTCGTCGGAAAGCCTCTGCGCCTCGTATAAATGCAGGAGGCATTCGTCCCTGTTTCCCAGTTCGCTCTCTATCCTCGCCATGAGAAAATGACTCTCGGCGAGGTCGGTGAACTCCTCGTTTCTCTCGAAAAACTCGAGCGTACCGTTGACGAGCTTTCTCGCCATCACGATACGTTTCCTGTCCCCGTGCTTCAGAAGATTTTCGCCTAGGATCGCCCCCGATCTGTGCGCTTCGTACGGATTGTTCACCGACAGGAAGGTTCTGATGCTCCTGTTGACATACTTCTCCGCTTCTACGGTATTCCTCAACTGGGCATAGGCTTTTCCCATGCTTCTCTCGATGAAGCCGATCTCGTGATGCTCCCCCACCTTCCGGCAGGCATCCAAGGCCTCCCGCCCGAGGGAGAGTACCTCTTCCGGCTTCCTCTGTATCAAGTAGACCCGCATGATCCTGCGGAGTATCTCGGCGATAATATCGTTGACCTCGAGGATCTTCTTGGCTTCCGAAAGGGCGGTCGTGTAATTCTCCATCGCCCCCTCCAGATCGCCTTTCTCCAGCATCAGATCGCCTATGAATTCGTCCGCCAGTGCTATCTCGCGTCCGTAGCTTCTGCGCTCCGCCATGACCCTCGCTTCCAGGAGATGCTTCTCCGCCGCGAGGAGATTGTTCGTCCTAGTTTCCTTGACTCCCAGCATGAGCGTGGCCCGTGTATAGTGCAGATCGTCCCCCGTCCTCTTCGCCCTCGATCTGGCCGAGCTGAGCGAGCTCTCAGCGCCGGCGTAATCATGTTTCTTCAGATGAACGATCCCCAGGTTGAGCTCTATCCTGATCCTGTGCTGTGTCAGGCCGATCCTGTCGCAGATCTCGAGCGCCCTGTTGAAGCACTGCAGGGCCCGTCCCCACCGGCATGCGTTCTTGTGAAAGAGGCCGAGGTTGTTGAGCACGTAAGATTCTCCGGCCGCATCGTTGATCCTCCTGTACGACGAGAGGGCGTCGAGGAAAAACTGCTCGCACTCCTCCTGTCCCATCCGCCAGTAGCAGTTCGCAATCAACAGTTGCGCGTGGGCGACCTCCCTGTGCTCGTCGCTCGTGCGCAGCAGCCGGTAGGCCTCGAATCCTTCCCTGAGCGCTTTTTTGACCTCGCCGCTCATCTTGCTGATGATACCCCGGCGGCAGGCTATCGTACCCTTCCCGATGACGTCATCGTCGTCGCAGCTCGATGCGGCGCTGTCCAGGAAGGTCACGGCCTCGCGAAGAAGCCCCTTCTTCCTGTAGCAGTCGCTTATCTTTCTGTAGATCCTGACCAGGTCGGTCGGCCTGGAGCCCGATTTATGAGCTTTTTTGATGGCGCTCTCGTAATACTCGAGAGCCACCGAGTAGTTTTCCGTAGACAGATGCATATCGCCCAGTTCCTCCTCGGAACCGGTCGATACGTATTTCTTCCCCGGCTGGTTTTTCTCGTACTCGAAATCACCTTTACCCTGCGGGTCTTCTGGCATCGGTCTCTCCCCGGTGTGGCATATCGGCAAGGTAAAAAACTACCCGAAAGACACAAGGTATATTACATCAACGTCGATTTCTGCGGCTTGCTGTTTCCAGTATCGATAAGGTCATCGATAAGATCCGCTTTGCCGTCTGCTTCTGAATCCGCATCTCCTCCCAGCCTCGCGTCATGATTGTTGTTCGCCGGTAGCACCTGCACCTTTTCCGCGCATTCCGGGTTGCACGTTCTCAGGAAAAATAAAAAGTAACGTGAAAATACCCCTGAAAGGGAAACTGCCTGGTCGGCAATTACCGGCGATGAGGCTCTTGCAGGAGAAGAAAGGATAATCGCGGAAAACGCAAGTACCACTATCAGAAGAGTTGTTCTCTTCATAGGACCATCTCCTCCTAGAAGCGCTATCGCTTCATGGCTCCCGTCAAACCCTGAACACCCACATAACAAAGGTAACATTTCCGCAATTTGAAGTCAAATGATTATATGTAAAAAGATTATAAAAACGGTGCGGTATAATTTTTACGGTTTTTCTGAATAGAAACACCTACTCCCTCACATCGATGCCGTACTTCTCCAGTTTCTTGTAGAGATTGCTCCTCTGCATTCCGAGCTGCCTCGCCGTCCTCGATACGTTCCCGCCATTCTCGCGAAGCTTTTTCGTGAGGAATTCCTTCTCGGTGAAGATCTTGAAATCCGAGAATGTCTTCATCCCGAAAGGATCCTTCAGCATATCCTCCTCCCTTGTAAGCTCGAGCGGTGGGAGATCCTCCCTTTCGATCTTGTTTCCGGGCGAGAGGATGCAGAGCCTCTCGATCATGTTTCTCAATTCTCTGACATTTCCCGGCCACGAGTAGTCGAGCAGCAGGTCAAGGGCCTTCGGGGCGAGCTTCTTGGGCGCCGTGCCAAGCTCGGCGGCTACCTCCTCGAGGAAGAACTCGGCCAGTATCTTGATATCCGATTTCCTCTCGCGAAGAGGCGGAATCTCTACCGGCACGACATTGAGCCGGTAGTAGAGATCCTCCCTGAACTTGCCCTTTCCCGCTTCCTCGAGAAGGTTCTTGTTCGTTGCTGCGATCACCCTGACGTCCACCTTCTTGGTTTCCGTTCCGCCGACCCTTTCGAAGACGGATTCCTGGAGAACGCGAAGGACCTTCGCCTGCGCCGAATGGCTCATGTCCCCCACCTCATCGAGGAAAAGAGTTCCTCCATCGGCCAGCTCGAATTTCCCTATCCTCTGCGACACGGCCCCCGTGAACGATCCCTTCTCGTGCCCGAACAACTCGCTCTCGATCAACTCCTCCGGTATGGCGGCGCAGTTCACCTCGACGAACGGCTCCTCGCTCCTCTTGCTCATCTCGTGCAGTGCTCTGGCCACGAGCTCCTTGCCCGTCCCGTTCTCCCCCGTAATCAGCACCCTGGCGTTCGTCGGAGCGACCCTCTTTATGGTCTGCATTATCTCGATGATCGTCTCGTGATTCCCTATTATCGCCGTCCTCCCCTTCACCCTTTCCTGCAGCTGAACGTTCTCGCGGGACAGTTCCCCCTGCTTTATCCCGTTTCTCACCGTGAGAAGAAGCCTCTCCAGATCTATCGGCTTCTCTATGAAATCGAACGCTCCCAGCTTTGTCGCTTCGACGGCCGTCGCGATAGTTCCGTGTCCGGAGATTATCACTACCGGGAGGTCCGCCTTCATATCCTTGATCTTCCCTAGCACCTCGAGCCCGTCCATCCCCGGCATCTTGATATCGAGCAGCACTATATCTATCCTCTCCCCCTGGACAGTCTCGAGGGCTTCCGGTCCGTTGGAAGCGGTAAAGGTCTTGTACTTCTCGTAGGAGAGCAGCTTGTCCAGCGAACCCCTTATTGACTCTTCATCGTCGACAATAAGAATCCTTTTACTCATCCCTGCGGTACCCCCGTGGAAGTTGTTCCCCTATTGCGATCGTTCCCCATCTGAGATCTCTCGTAACCACCATGAACTCGTCGATCCCCAGTGCCCCGGTTACGGCCTCGATCAATACGAGTCCCGGAACGATAAGATCTATCCTTTCCCTCTGAAGCGGCAACGACCTCTCGCGGCCCGAGAGGAAAAGCCCGGCGAGCCGCCTGCCGACCAGGTCGAGTCCGGCCGAAGTCAACCTGGCGGGACCGGGCGGGGGGGCGGTCCGCCTCCTCATGGCGTCGCCGACCAGAGCAAGGCTGATCGCCGTCCCGCCGGTGAAAACGATTGTATAGTTTTCAATCTCCGGGGGCAAGTGCGAATACCCGCCGCATTCCGAATGGACACCGCCCTCGGCGCCTTTTCCTGCCTTCAGCCGCTCAAAGATAATTCTTGCGTGTGCCAGCGCCCTCCGTATCAAACCTTGATACGACTGGGCCGGCGATCCGCCTCCCCCCCTCGCGATCATCGAGGCTATCGAATGAACCCCTAGGGGCACGCCTGTATAACCCCGAACGATCCCGCCCCTTCCCCAGGCCATTTCAGTGCTGGTGCCGCCCGGATCGACAAGAAGAATATCTTCGTCCTTTGCCAGCGCCGTCGAGGCGCCCAGAAACCCGAGGGCAGCCTCACCTTCCACCGAGAGAACGATAATCGCCGAGGGAAGCCCGCGATCGAGCCGCGACAGCACCTCGCCCGAGTTAGCCGCCGATCTCAGGGTATTCGTGGCCACGATCCTCGGATCCGAGCATCCCCGGGATCTCGATATTCCGATCAGCTCATCGAGAACCGCCGAGGCGGTCTCGACCGCCCGATCCCCGATTTTACCATCCTTCTCCAGGTCCCGGCCCCATCCAACGAACCTGCGCTCGTCCTGCAGGAAGGTCAGGCTCTCGCCATTGCCGCCGGGAGCGGCCCGCAGGATAAGGAGCCTGAAATAGCTGCTTCCCAGATCGATGCAGCCCCGGATATCGTTTTTTACCTTTGATACCTCTTTCGCTTTACTTATCATTTCACCAAACCGGGGAGATAGAATAGATGAAAGTAAATATAAAGAACCTTTCCCTTCGGGAGATCGGGGCGACCGTCGAGCGGCTGGGAGAAAAAAGGCACAGGAGGACCCAGCTTCTGCAATGGCTCTACCAGAAAGGCGCCTCCAGCTTTCTCGACATGACCAACCTTTCCCTCCCGCTTCGAAAGAGGCTGGACGAACTCTACTACATCACGTCCCTTCACCCGGCCAGAAGTGTAACCTCGCAGGAGGACAAGAGCCAGAAGTTTCTCTTTTCGCTGGAGGACGGCTTCTCGATCGAATCGGTTCTGATGGAGGCGAGGGGGAACTACACGGTCTGCGTCTCGAGCCAGGTCGGCTGCCCGCTGGAATGCTCCTTCTGCTGCACGGGCGCGGGAGGATTCGAGAGAAATCTTCAAAGCGGCGAGATTCTCGGCCAGGTTCTATATATGAAGATGAACCATATTCCGCCGAGACGCAGGTACAATATCGTATTCATGGGAATGGGAGATCCGCTGCTGAACATGGATAACCTTCAGAAGGCCCTCGAGATACTCAACGAAGAGGCGGCGTTCGCCCTCGGCGAGAAACGTATCACCGTATCGACGATCGGATTCCCCGCCAGGATAGCCGAGCTCGCCTCGTCTCCCCTGAAATTCGGCCTCGCCGTATCGCTGAACGCAACCACCGATGAGTCCAGAAAGAGGCTGATGCCCTCGGCGGGAGACCTCTACGAGACCCTAGAGGCGGCCGAGGCGTTCGCTCTGAAGAGGAAGACCCGGGTCACGCTCGAATATGTTCTCATAGCGGGGATCAACGACAGAACTTCCGACGCGGCGGCCCTTTCCGCCCTGACCGAGGGGAGACCCTTCAAGATCAACATCATCCCATACAACGAATGGAAAGGGTCGGATTTTTCAAGGCCTTCGGAAATCGCTATAGATCGATTCATCAAGAAGCTGTTGCCCAAGGCCCCGGCCGTCACCGTAAGAAGAAGCCAGGGCGGAGATATCTCGGCGGCCTGCGGGCAGCTGGGATCGTCCGCCAAAAGAGGGTCGCCGCCTAAACCGACCGGCATGCACGGCGGCGGGAGATAGGTCGAAGAAGCGTATCAGCGAAGTAGCAGGAGCTTTCCCGTCGAGCATTGGTCCCCCGCTTGAAGCATGTAGAAGTAGACCCCGCTGCCTGAAACGGCTCCGTTGGACCCCCTGCCGTCCCAGTCGCAGCTGAATTCCCCACCGAAGACATTTCCGCTGAAAAGCTCCCTCACGAGCGACCCGTCGGCCCGATAGACGGCCAGCTTTACACTGCGGCTCTCGAGCCCGTCGTTGAAACGGGCGGTGATCGTCGTCGCCGGGTTGAACGGGTTGGGATAAGGCATCGAGTAGATCGTGCCTGCCCCGGGAGTCTCCACCGTCCTTTCGAGAACGACATCTCCCGGCAGGAGCGCCACGAAGAAATCGGCCAGTCCCGCTACACGGTCGGGCAGGGGCAGCTCGGGGTTTTCTATCGTCCCCGGATACCCCGACTCGGGGCAACCGAAAAGATACCTGAAATCCTCTGCGAAA
>CAZPAH010000124.1:0-8262 GCA_964584495.1 uncultured bacterium
TCCCGCCGACTGGTTAGGTGCCGTGAATCTCTTGATCCGCCGGCCCGATACGTCGTAGACGCTGATCTCGACGCTCCCCCCCTCGGGCAGATAATAGCTGATGCGTTGAACGATGTCGGAAGGCCCGCTGTCGAGGGTCGTGGTCAGCATCCATCTGTGATGCCTTTGATGCCAGGGCCCCCGGCCCATCACGAGGATGCAATCGCTTCCCTCGAAATCGCCGCCGTCATGGAGGCTGCCGGTGACAGTCAGCTCGACCGTTTCCCAGGGAGCCGGCTCCCCGAGGGCTTCCGCCAGCTCGTCCACCCTGAAGAAAAGCACGAGATCGCCGATGCCGTCCGGGCGGGTTCTCACGCACTCGCACTCCTCCAAGTCACCGGCGGGGGAGATAAGATCGTTCATACGGCAGTGAACGGGGGACACCCCTTCAAGCTCCACCGTTGCGGGATCAATAGAGGAAACATCGAATTCGGCCGTTCCAGGAATCGCGCCCCGTATGATTCCGTGCCCCTTGGGATTGAAAAGATTGGGACATATATGGGGGCGGATATCGAGACCGACCTCGATCGGCTCTTCCTCGCCCCTGGCGAGACCGGCGTAGATATCCCTCTCACCGCTTCGATAATCGAGCCAGGCCACTATTAAGCTTCCATCGCCGGTCGGGGTGACGCAGGGATTCTGCCGGGCGCCTTCCGCGACGCAGACGGGCACTCCACCACTCGCCCACAGAATCGATCCGTCCCCGTCGATCGATTGACCATAGATATCGGCGGTACCGCTGCGGTAATCGTAACCGGCGAGGAAAGCGCCGCCCTTTCCGTCCGCAGTAAACCAATGCTCGTAAAAATATGCTCCATCAAGACCGAGGCTGATCCCGTCGACCAGCCACATCGGGGCACCCTCGGCGCTTATCCTCTGCCCGAAGGCTCCCCTCAGGGAATTAGAACGCCCGTACCACGCGACGATCGCTCCGCCGTTTCCGTCGGAGACGACCTGCGGATACCTATGCTCTCCATACGCCGTGCATACCGGCATCCCGTACTGGCCCCAGGCCCCATTCCCGTTCGCGTCGAGCTTCTGGGCATGCACTTCCCAGCCGCCGTCTGTTATCTTGTTCCAGACGATCACGGCTCCGCCGTAGCCGTCGGAGGCGATTTCGGGGAACCGGCAGGTTCCACCCTCCTGAGAGACCGCCACCCCCGCCGGCGCCCACATCCTCCAGCCGTTCGCCTGAATCCTCTGCGCGTAGACGCGGCACTCGCTGCTGTCGAGATTCCAATCGTACCAGGTGATTATCGCGCCTCCCTGTCCGTCGGAGGCGAGCCTGGGCCTCTCCTGGTAGCCGGCCTCGGCGCATACGGCGGAGCCGTTCGCCGTCCATAGAGGCAGGCCATCCAGCCTGACCCTCTGCGCGTATATATCATATTTATCGGCTCCCTGTCGCCAATCCTGCCAGACGATAATCACTCCCCCAACGCCGTCTTGAATCAACTCCGGCTCATGCTGGCTGCCCTTGACGATGCAGATGCCTATCCCGTTCTCCATCCAGAGACGGTTTCCGTCGGCGTCCACCCTCTGCGCGAGGATATCGTAGCCGTTCCCTGTGCGGTAATCGGCCCATGCGATGACGGCGCCCCCCATTCCGTCGGGGCAGATCGCGACCTCTACCTGCTGCCTGTCGGCGATGCAGACCCCGACGCCGTCGAGGGTCCACATGACCTGTCCTTGGCTGTTGATCCTTTGGGCGTAGATATCGCTGGTGGTGCCGCTTCGCTCGTCGACCCAGGCTATAATGGCCCCTCCAGAGCCGTCCGATACGATCTGATGATAATCCTGCCGTCCCTGCGCCGTGCAGATAGGCGTCCCCTCCTGCGCCCACTGAGCAACGACGGCGCCGGAATGGAAGGCCACCAGCACGGCCGGCACCAGGATCCAAGCTCTTCTCATGATATACCCCCTATTGGTATAATGATCGGCGAGCGAGAACCTGCTTCATTCCATGACGGAGCGATCCCCGCCAGGTCGTCCCGTCTGGAGCATCGGCCGGAAAGGTCACGGTATTTGTGGCAAATAAGATGTCCTATAGATTCCTTACCCTGCGTATAATATGTCGTCCTATCCCGGCGTTGTCAAATGAACCGACGCCTCAAGGCGGCGCATATCGCGAGTCTTCCTGAAGGGAGCGGAGGAGCGATGATCTCGAGAAGAAGAGTCCTCTCCGCCGCCGCGATCCTCTTTCTGATAATCGCATCGATCTATGCGGCGGGGGAAATATACAGACAGCGTGACCACTCGGGAATGTTCGCCGCCCTCCACGGCGATCTCCTCGAAGCGGACGCCTCCCTTTATAGGAGGGTGGGCGATCGTGCAGTCTATTCCATCGCTCTTGGCAACGACAGGGGAATCGAGTTGAACGGGTTTCTATCTGCGCCGGAGGCCGACGGCAGCAGATACCCGGCCCTTATCGTTCTGGGGGGCCTTAGAACTGGAAGGAACACGATCGATTTCCTGACCGGCTACGAGGGGATCGTCATTCTCTCGCTCGACTATCCCTATGAGGGAAAGAGGGAGGATCTCTCGGCGCTCGAATTCGCCCGATCGATTCCGCGGATAAGAAGGGCCGTCCTGAGGACCGTGCCGGAGGCGATGATCGGCGTCGACTATCTCCTGACCAGAAGCGATGTCGATCCGGAGAGGATAATCCTCGTCGGCGGCAGCCTGGGCGCGCTTTTCATTCCGGCGATAGCGGCCTGCGATGAGAGGATCGCGGCGGCCGCCCTCCTCTTCGGTGGAGGCGACATTGAAAAGCTGATGAAAGCAAATCTGAAAGGCGCCGGCCGTTTGGCCGCCCCGGCGGCCTGGATCGCGGCCGTTCTCCTCTCCCCCGTCGAGCCCGCCGATTATATCGGCGAGATCTCTCCCCGCCCCCTGTTCCTGCTCAATGGCAGAAACGATCCGCGCATACCCTCTGCCTGCGTCCGTGTTCTCGAAGAAAGAGCGGGCGAAAATACCACCGTCAGGTGGATCAAAGCAGGCCACATCGATATAAAAACAGCCGAGTTCCACGAGATCGTCATAGGCGAGCTTCTTGGATGGCTTGAAGATCGCGGCCTCTATCAAGTCCGGGGAAGATGATAATCCCATCCCGAGATTTCACTCGTAACGTATCGAGTCGACCGGGTTGGCCAGCGCCGCTTTCGCCGTCTGGAAGCTCACCGTGGCCAGCGCGACCGCCAGGGCTATGGCGCCTGAAAGCAGAAACATCTGCCACTTGATCTCCGTGTGATATGCGAAGCTCTCGAGCCATCTCCTCATTGCGTACCAGGCCACCGGCCATGCGATCAGGTTTGCGGTCAGCACCCAGACGGTGAACTCTCTCGAGAGAATAAATACTATCCTGGAGACTGAAGCCCCCAGAACCTTGCGGATGCCGATCTCCCGGGTGCGCTGCTCGGCGGCGAAAGAGGCCAGGCCGAACAGGCCGAGGCATGCTATGAATACAGCCAGGAGCGTGAAATTGAAAAATATGCTCTGAAGCTTCTCCTCCGCCCTGTACTGAATATCGAAAGACTCGTCGAGGAAAGAGTATTCGAAGGGACGGTCGGGATCGAAACGTTTCCATGTATTTTCCAGCGAGGCGAGTGTTTCCGCAACATTACGGGGCTCTATCCTGACGAACACCGACCGGAAGAAGCCTCGATCCCTGCTTATGTATAGAGGCTCTACCTCCATGTGCAGCGATTTGTAATGGAAATCCCTCACCACGCCCACGACAGTTCTCTTTTTACGGTCGGGATCGGCCGCGTAGTATATCCACTTCCCGATCGGCTCATCCCATCCGATCGCCTTCACCGCCGCCTCGTTCACAAGTATCGATTCGGTGCTGTCGGCGGGGAACTCCTTCATGAAATTTCTTCCCGCCACTATCTCCATTCCGAGCGTTGAGATATAGTCATCGTCGATATTCTGTGAATTCATCATCTGCGATTGTCCTTCCGGGTAACCTTCGGGAACAAGCGATCCGCCGCTCGAGATGCCTCCCGGCACATGGGAGGAGGCGGCGACGCTGATCACGCCCGGCTGTCTTCTCAACTCCTCCTTGATCGAATCCAGCGACTGAACTATCGACCGGTCCATGATAGGGATCACTACGACATGTTCCTTTTCGAATCCCAGTTCCCTGTTCTTCATGAAGCTCAGCTGGCTGATGATCATCCCCGTCCCTATTATCAACGCTATCGATATCGCGAACTGAGCGACCACCAGCGCTTTTCTGAAACCGGAGCCAGAGGCGCCGCCCCTCGAATATCCTTTTATCACCTTTACCGGCTTGAAACCGGAGAGCACAATCGCCGGATAGCTGCCCGCCACGAGTCCCACGAAAAGGGCCAGGGCCGCCAGGGTGGGAAGGAGCCAAGGCATCCCGGTATAGCTGAGCGTAAGCTCCCTGTCGGACAGCGAGCTGAAAACGGGCAGGGCAAGATGCACGAGTATTATCGCGATCACCATCGAAATGAAGCTAAACAGTATCGATTCGCCGAAAAACTGCTTGGCTATCTGTCCCCTGCTTGCTCCGAAGACCTTTCTAACTCCGATCTCCCCCGCCCTTGTCGCCGAACGTGCCGTTGCGAGATTCATGAAATTTATGCAGGCCATGGCGAGGATGAAAAGGGCGACGGCCCCGAAGATATATACGTAGGAGATATCGCTGTTCGCCGACACCTCATGCCTCTTGTGGGAGTGGAGATGTATATCCGTAAGGGGTGTCAGTAAATACTCTACACCGGCACCGGCGTCCCTGAACGAACTGCCGATATATTTCTCTTTCCAGTCGTGGAGCTTTCCCTCCAGCTGCCTGTAATCGCTGCCCTCCTGGAGCAGCACGAAGCCGTAACTGCCGAAATAGCTGCTCCATGATTCGACGAGACTTCTTCTCTGCTCGAGAAAGGTCTGAAAGGAAAGGAGCATATCGAAGACGAAATGGGAATTGGCGGGCACATTCTCGATGACCCCCGTAACCGTGAACTCGGTCTCGTTATTCAGCTTCAGCGTCTTGCCGACCGGATCCGCATCGCCGAAATATTTATCGGCCATATCCTTCGATATGACGATCGTATTCGCGTCGACAAGAGCCGTTTTCGGGTCTCCCTCGATCATCGGATAGGTAAATATGTCGAAGACCGTCTCCTCGGCGTAATAGACACGCTCCTCGTAGAACTTCTTGTTTTCGTTTTCGACGAGCACCTTGCGGCGGGGAACAAAACGGACCGAATTGATCACTTCGGGAAAGTCGTTTCTCATGGCGAGAGAGGGGGGAAAATTAGTTGAAGCTATCGGGTGCGGCTTGCCTCCGAGCGTGAGAATCGCCTCCAGCCGGTATATCCTGTCCGCTTTCTCGTGATAACGGTCATAGCCGAGCTCGGCGAGAATGTAAGCCGCTATGAGTATGCAACATGCCATGCCGACGGCAAGACCCAGTATGTTAATCAGGGAATAGGTTTTATGTTTTTTAATGTTACGGATCACGACGAGAAAATAGTTCCTTAGCACGGCCACCCCCATCGAATGGAAGACAGGTACATCTCATTGCCGGAACACGGGTTAATAATATAATATATCCGCACGGCCCCGGATTTGTTCCAATAATTGCGTAAGAAATTACGGATAAGGAAGGCCGCAGGGAAATCACTTTCCGAGAACCGACACGACACGGTCCACGTCTTCGGTCGTTAGGTTCGAAGAGCACGGGATGTTGAGCGTTTTTCCATGAAGTACCGGGGCCTTTTCGATCCTGAAGCTCTCGCATTCGAGGTAGGGCTTCTGCAGATGATTCAGGTGCCAGACGGGACGGGCCTGGATGCCGTTCGCGGCGAGATGGTCCATCAGCTGCTCCCTGTCTTTTCCGTACACCTTCGCATCGATCGTAAGGCAATAGAACCAGTAGTTGGACCTCGCATATTCCGGCGTATCGGCCAGGGTAAGACCGGGAATGCCGGATATTCGTTCTTTGTATCTCATGAAGTTGGCTCTCTTGATTTCGATATACTCCTCCAGCTTTTCCATCTGCGCTACGCCGATGGCCGCCTGGACGTTCGACATCCGGAAATTATACCCGATCTCGTTATGCACGTATCGGATCGGGTCGTCCTTCGCCTGAGTGGTGAGATACTTTATCCTCGCGGCGATATCCCTGTCCCCCGTAACTATCATCCCGCCCGCCCCGGTCGTGATTATCTTGTTTCCGTTGAACGAGTAACATCCGATAATCCCGGCGGTCCCGGTGTGTTTTCCTTGAAGGGTTCCCGATGTGTACCTTGTTCCGAGGCTTTCGCTGGCGTCCTCCACCAGGGCGATATTCCGTTCGGCGCAGATTTCCACGAGGGCGCCCAGATCGACCGCGTTTCCGAAGATATGAACCGGGACGATCGCCCTTACGATCCGTCCAGTTTTCCTGTTCCTGCTGAATCCGTCTACGAGCTCCGTTTTCTTCAAGATGAAGTCGACCGTCTTCTCCACGTCGATATTGTAATAATCGTCGCAGTCCATGAACACCGGCTCGCCGCCGAGATACCTCACCGCGTTAACCGGGGCGATAAAGGTCAACGTGGGCAATATTACCTCGTCCTCGGCCCCCACGCCGGCTATTCGCAGGGCGACATGCAGGGCGGAAGTGCCGTTGATACACGCGATGGCGTGCGCCGCTCCAGTATATTCGCAGATCTCCTTCTCGAAACGGTCGACGTAGCTCCCGACCGAGGATACCCATTCGGTATCGAGGCATTCCTTGACATACCGCCATTCGTTGCCCCGAATCGAAGGAACCGATAGAGGGATGAATTTTGCCATTTAATCAACCCCTTCGAGGTTATTCGTGCCTTTCGTTCAACCTGTCCCTGTACCAGTCGTAAGTTTTCTCGATACCTTCCCTCAAGCCTGTTTTGGGCTCGTATCCTGTGATCCTGCGTATTTTGGTGATATCGGGGCACCGCCGCGCGGTGGAGCCGGGGGTGTCGGGCTTGCGGATTATCTTTATATCCTTTCCGAGAACCCCGGCTACCGTATTCACCACATCCTCTATCCTGATCTCTTCCGATGAATTGCCGACATGAAGGATTTCGCCTCTTGCCCCGGAGCTCTCGCAGGCCCTGATCGTATATTCTACGGCATCGTCTATATAGCAGAAGGCACGGGTATGTTTTGGAGAGGGAACATCAATCTCCTTACCGCTCAGCACCTTCACGAACATTTCCGGTATCACGTGGGCGAACCCCATCCTGGGACCGTACACATTATGATACCTGACGATCGTGAAGGGGATATCGAATTTCTCTCCGTAGGAGAAACAGATCGCTTCCCCGTACATCTTGCTGAGAGCGTAAGTCGTTCTTTTCGAGCTGATGTCGTCGAGGGCGAGAGGCACCGTTTCCGGTGTCGGGACCTCTATCCCGAAATGCCTCAGGGTCCCCGCGTAAATTTCGCTGGTCGAAGAAAAAAGGATCCTCTTCAGGCTCTTGATATCCCTTGCGTATTCGAAGAGGTTCAACGTGGAGACCGCGTTGACATAGAGGACCCTGTCCGGGTTCTTCATTACGTTCTTGACTCCTATAACGGCCGCCAGATGGTATATGTAATCGAAATCCGCGTCGATCTGGATCAGGAAACCCGGATCGGTCAGATCGCCCTCCACGAACTCCACGTTATCCCTTTCCAACAACCTCGCCAGGTCGTCATCCATCCTTCCGCGCAGAAGGTTATCGACTATCGTGACCCTGTTCCTTCCGTCGGACGACAATCTTTCGGCCAGAAAATATCCTATGAATCCCGCTCCGCCGGTTATCAAGATCCTGCTCATTTCAATACCGCCCAACCTTTCAGTTAATTCGAGATGCCGCCGGATTGCCCGGTGCCGGCATTACCGCCGCACTGCATCGGCCGCTCATGCGCCGGCCTATATCCAGTGCCCCTTTCCCACTCCCGCGATCTTCACCCCTCGCGCCTCCAGCTCGGCCCGCTTCAAGTCCCCGATAATATTATTCGCGTCTACGATCACCTTCACCCCGTCAAGATAAGTCAGCATCTCTTCGGCGGACATATCCATATATGCCGAATGCTTGACGGTGAAAATGGCTGCATCGAGCCCGGCCGAGGACAGGCGGTTCATATCGGTGTCTATCTCCATCCCCTTCTCATCCCAGTACTCGACGATCGGATCGTGAACCAGGATTTCCGCCCCTTCACCCTCGCAAAGATCGTAGAAATATT
>CAZPAH010000125.1:0-3226 GCA_964584495.1 uncultured bacterium
AACAACAGGTTCGTCAAGGACAGGCTTCTCTCTCACGCCGTTCGCCAGGCATACCAGTCCATTATCCCGGGCGACAGATTTCCCGTTGTAGTCCTCTTCGTCGAGCTGCCTCCCGAGATGATAGATATAAACGTACATCCCGCAAAGTCCGAGATAAGATTCGAATCGGAAAGGGGTATCCACGGCCTGGTTTCATCGGCCGTGCGCGACACCCTTGGGGGCAAAACAATATCTTTCAAGGACAAGGTGGAATCGGTTTACAGGGCGATATTCCCGGCATCATCGAGGCCGGAGTCCGGCGGTCCCGGGGGCGCAGAAAAGGGAGATTACGCCCCTTCCTCCGGGGGCGGAGCGAACATTGAAACCGGAGACGGAAAATCGGGATGGCTTTTCCAGGAAGAGCCCCAATCGTTCTTCGAAGGTAAATCCGGAGGAACGGGGCTGTCATCGAATACGAATTTGTACTGGCAGCTGCATCAAGGATACATCTTCATACAGATAAGGGGAGGCATGGTCGTGATTGACCAGCATGCCGCCCACGAAAGGATACTGTACAACAAGGCTAAAAAGAGCCTGGCCGGGGAGAAACCGGCGGTTCAATCCCTTCTATTTCCCGCCACGCTCGAGCTCTCCCACGAGGAATACGAGAGATTCGAGGTTATCTCGGAGCTTCTTCCTTCAATCGGATTCGAGGTGGAGCCCTTCGGATTGAAATCCATAATAGTCCGAGGTATTCCCGCCGGAGTAAGAAGCTGGGATGACGGTCGGCTTCTCCAGGATATACTTTCCGAGAAAGGTTCGGTAAGCTCGGGCATAGATGAGTTTCTGAAGACTTACGCATGCAGGTCCGCCATCAAGATCGGGGAAAAGCTTTCCGTCGAGGAGATGGAGAGCCTGACCGATCAACTGTTCGCCACCGATTTTCCCTTCACCTGCCCTCATGGCCGTCCCACGATCCTCCGTGTCGACATGGCGGAGATAGAAAAGCGTTTTCACCGGTCGGTTACTCCGGAGAAGCCGAGATGAAGGCCCTTGTGATAGTTGGACCGACGGCCGTGGGAAAGAGCCGTCTCGGGATGGAGCTTGCCTGCAGTCTGGGGGGGGAAATCGTTTCGATCGATTCCAGGCAGGTCTACAGGAAGCTCGATATAGGAACGGCAAAACCGGGCCGCGAGGATAGAGAGAAGGTTCCCCATCATCTCATCGATATTCTGGAACTGGAGGAAGCGCCGGACGCAGAGTGGTACGCCGGTCGGGCGGAGGATGCGATCGATGACATCGCTCTTCGCGGTAAGGTGCCGATACTTGTGGGAGGCTCCGGTTTATATCTCAAATCGATCACCGACGGACTTTTCGATATCGATCTCGATCCCGTCGCGCGTCGCGATTTCGCCCTGTCGAAAGAAGGCGCGTCGACCGTCGAGCTATACGAATATTTAAGGAAGGTCGACGGCCCGAGCGCATCCCGGATACATCCAAACGACAGGTACAGGATCCTGCGGGCCCTTGAGGTATACACCCTTTCGGGTAAGACTCTCAGCGATCATTTCAGGGACCACAGGGCGTCCCGTGACGGGCGCACTGTTGGAAAATTCGTCAAGTTAGGCCTCGCTATTCCCGGGGAGGAACTTCACCGCAGGATCGCCGAGCGGACCCGGGCCATGCTCGAATCGGGATGGGAAAAAGAGGTGCGGGATATACTGGAATCTGGGACCGACAGGAACTGTCCCGGGCTCAAAACGCTCGGTTACCCGGAGGTAATCCGTTGCCTCGATGGGGAAATAGACAGGGATACCATGGCCGGCGATATAGTTACCAGAACGCGCCGGTACGCAAAACGCCAGATGACCTGGTTTAAAAAGGAGAAGGATGTCGACTGGATCGATCCGTCCCTGACCGATCCTCTCGGACTGGTGATGAAGATTCTTGACAGCAGGGAGTCTAACTGCTAGTTTCCAGTCTGGATAAATAGCGAGCGGGCATAACTCAGCTGGTAGAGTATCAGCTTCCCAAGCTGAGGGTCGCGGGTTCGAATCCCGTTGCCCGCTCCAGATTTTAACCGGGCTCCCTGTGGATCGATGATCTACAGGGCTTTTTACAGAATATGGCAATACGGATCAAATCGATAAGTAGAAGGTTTCGAGGCCTCGCGCCGGGAGACGAGATCGTATCGATCGGCGGAAGGGATATCAACGACCAGCTCGATCTTCTCTTCCTTTCAGCCGACGAGGGAACGAGCAAGTTCTTGATCAGAAAAAAGGGGGGCGGCGATATATCGCTCGATCTCGATCTGGCCGCATTCTCCAATGCCGGGCTTGTTTTCGAAGAGATGATATTCAACCCCTGCAACAGCAAGTGTATTTTTTGTTTCGTCGATCAGATGCCGCCTTCTCTAAGGGAATCCCTATATCTTAAAGACGACGATTACAGATTCAGCTTCCTTTACGGTAACTATGTGACATTGAATAATCTGCGCGTCAAGGATCTGGAAAGGATTATCGAGTACAACCTGTCTCCACTCTTCGTTTCGGTGCACGCCACCGACGAACGAACGAGGGAAAGGCTCTTCGGCCGTAAGATGCGGACCGGCATTATGGAACTCCTGGAAAAGCTTTCTCAGAGCGGGATAACGATGCATGCGCAGATCGTGCTGGTTCCGGGAATCAATGACGGAGAGGTTCTCGAAAGAACGGTCGAGGATCTGTTCGGCCTCTATCCCGAGTGTCTTTCGGTTGCCGTAGTGCCGGTCGGGCTCACCAAGCACAGGGGAGGTCTCGAACCGGTCAGGAGGGTGAACGCCCTGGAAGCCCGATCGCTTATAGATTGGAGTGATAGGAAAGGCGAGGACTTCTCCCGAAGAAGCGGGGGAGACCGGTTCCTCAGGATGGCGGACGAGTTTTACCTGCTCGCGAGACGCGTCTTTCCATCCGAGGGTTACTATGGAAATTTCGATCAGATGGCCAATGGCGTCGGAATGAGCAGGAAATTCATCGAGGAAACCGCCTCCTTGTTAAGGGCGATGAAAGGCAAAGATTCCATAAGGATGAATATCACCCTCGCATCAGGGAGGCTGGGCGGTGCGGTAATTAGAAAATATATAGTTCCAATCGTTCAAAAAGCCATCCCCGGCCTGGGAATCGATGTGCTGACCGTGCCAAACGGCCTTTTCGGCGATATGGTGGGAGTGTCGGGTCTTATCTCGGGAAAGGACCTGATAGCCGCCGTC
>CAZPAH010000125.1:3236-5984 GCA_964584495.1 uncultured bacterium
CCTGCGGCACGTCAGGCATGACCATTGGTGCCGCGCCGTCAGGAAGCGCCGGAAGCTACACGGCTGCCTCATACTTCCGCCCAATTGCGTGAACCACTCCGGTTTGATGATCGACGACATGAAACCGGCCGATATCGGCCGTGAACTGGGAATTGAAGTTCTAGTGCCGGAATCGCATTTCCTGGAAAAGGATATTTTGAAGAGCTGCGGGGGAGGCAGAGCCAGATGAAACGCCATTCGATAGTTGCGATAGTGGGAAAGCCCAACTCGGGCAAATCCACCCTGTTCAACAGGCTGGTAGGCGGAAGAAAAGCGATAACGCATAAAACCCCTGGAGTGACAAGGGACAGGATGGAAGAATTTACGAGCTGGAACGGTATCGAGTTCAAGCTCATCGATACGGGAGGTTTCAGCCTTTCCACCGAAGATCCGCTTCAATCCCAGATAACCGATAGGATACTCAAGACCGTCTCGGAAGCCTCGGTGGTAATATTTCTTGTAGATATCGATACCGGACCGACCGATGAGGATGAAAACCTGATCCGCGCCTTAAGAGATACATACAGCAAGATCATCCTTACCGTCAACAAGGTCGAAAGCGAAACAGACAAATGGCAGACATCCGAATTCTACAGCCTCGGTTTCGAAAAGATATTCGCCATAAGCGCTCTTCACGGCACCGGTGTCGGCGACCTCCTCGACGAGGTCGTTTCAAGGCTCCCCAGAAAACCCTCTCCGGGTAAAACGGAGGACGCGCTCAAGATCGCCATAGTGGGAAAACCCAATGTCGGTAAAAGCTCCCTCGTGAACTCGCTTACAGGAGAAGAAAAGCATATCGTCTCCCAGGAGCCCGGTACGACCAGGGATTCGATTAACATAAGGCTGAAATATTACGGCAGGGAGATAGTACTGGTCGACACGGCAGGTGTGAAGAGAAGATCTAAGACCTCCAGAGGACTTGACTCGATCAGCAGCATGAAGAGTATCCGCAGCATCGAAGCTTCGGATATCGTTCTCGTGATGATAGACGTATCGAACACCGATATCTCGCGGCAGGATACAAGGATCGCGTCTTTCGCGCACAAAGCCCGAAAAGGCATTATCGTTCTCGTCAATAAATGGGATCTTGTCGACAAGGATACGAACACCGCCGCCGAATATACCCGGAAAGTCCGTGAAGCGATGCCCTTCCTCTCCTACGCTCCGGTCCTCTTCGTTTCCGCCACGGAAAAAATCCGGCTGTCCAAGATTTTTCCGCTCTGCCTGCGGATAGAGGATGAAAGAAATAAGAGGATTGGAACGCCGGAGCTGAACAAGCTGCTCGAAACAGCAGTCACCAGGAATCCACCCAAGTTCTTCAAGACGGGAACGGGCAAAATCTTTTATGGCACTCAGACCGGCATCAAGCCGCCGACCTTCACCCTTTTTGTTAACAAATCAGCCTATTTCCCTAGATCATATGTCCGTTATATAAACAATCAGATAAGAAATATGTTTACCTTTGAAGGCACAGCGGTTAAAATATCTCTCAAATCCAAGGAGCCGTCACGATGAACGAAATCTGGAAAATCACCCTGGTAGTAGTGCCGTGCTATCTCCTTGGCGCTATTCCTTCCAGTTTCATAATCGGCAAATTGGTCAAGGGGATCGATCTTAGAGACCACGGGAGCGGCAATCTCGGAGCCGCCAACACGTTCCGCGTTCTCGGAACCAAGGCCGCCCTGCCGGTACTACTCTTCGATATAGTTAAGGGATTCCTCGCAGTCAAACTCGTTTCGCTGATCGGTCTGGAAGGGTTTATTTACCCTTTACTCGCCGCCTTGATAGTAATCGTGGGACATAACTACTCCGTTTTTGTCGGTTTCTCGGGAGGGAAAGGCGTCGGAACGACTACCGGGGCATTTCTGGCGATGGCTCCCCTGGCCGTCGGTATATGCTTCCTGCTCTGGCTGGTAATGCTCGCCCTTTTCCGGATCGTGTCCGTTGCGAGCATCGTTTCAACATTGATGCTCCCCGTAGCAATAATAATATCCAACCGTTTCTTCGGCTCCCGTATCCATATATCGGTAACGTACCTGGCCATAATCGCCGCGCTGATGGTTCTATACAAGCACCGTTCGAACATACGGCGCCTCATAAACGGCACCGAGAATAAAATTTTCTGAATTGGAGACCTATGACTTTGGAAAAGAGACATCCCAGAACAAAGATGGTCGTGCTGGGAGCCGGGAGCTGGGGCACCACGCTGGCCCTCCTGCTGAATGACAACGGCTATCCGGTAGCTTTATGGGAATATTTCAGGGATCTTACCGAAACGCTGCAAAGGGAGAGGGTCAACCGCCGCTTTCTACCGGGAATCGCAATACCCCATTCGATATTGATTACCCATGATCTCGACGAGGCGCTGGAGGGCGCCAGCCATATAGTTTTTGTCACGCCGAGCCACACGATCCGGAAGGTCGCATCTATGGCGGCGGATTCCCCTCTTTTCAACGCCAACAGCGTGATTATCAATGCATCCAAAGGGTTGGAGGAGAAGACCCTTTGCAGGATGAGCGAGGTGCTCTCTCAGGAACTCCCCCAGGTGGAAAAGAATATCGTCGGGCTTCTAGGTCCGAGCCATGCGGAGGAGGTAAGCCGCAAAATGCCGACCTCCATTGTGGTAGCGGGACCGGATCAGGCGGTTCTTCGGAAAATTCAGAACATCTTCATGAACGGTTACTTCCGCGTGTATACGAATACAGATCT
>CAZPAH010000125.1:5994-8232 GCA_964584495.1 uncultured bacterium
GGCGTCGAGCTGGGGGTTTCACTTAAGAATACTATTGCCATAGCGGCGGGGATATGCGACGGGCTGGAACTGGGAGACAACACGAAGGCGGCCCTGATGACGAGAGGGCTTGCGGAAACAAAGAGGCTCGCTTGCAAGATGGGAGCCAGGGATGAGACGCTGAGCGGACTTTCCGGCATGGGAGACCTAATAGTGACATGCATGAGCCGCCACAGCCGGAACCGGTATGTGGGAGAGCAGATAGGAAAGGGACGCAGTCTAAAGGAAATCCTGGATGAGATGGTCATGGTGGCCGAAGGAGTCAAGACGACAAAGGCGGCGGTAAAGCTTTCCTCTAGAGAGGGCGTTGAACTGCCTATAGCCGAGCAGGTTTTCAAGGTGCTTTTTCACGGTAAGAACCCGATGACAGCGATAAGAGACCTGATGATAAGAAAAGCAAAGAAGGAGATGTAAAGACGGTTTGAGAAAGGATCTTCCGATCCAAGCAAGAGGCGGATCAACAATGAAAAAAGATTTTCACAAGCTCTATTACTCGATCGGCGAAGTCAGCGAATTGATGGACATCAAGGCCCATGTGCTGAGGTACTGGGAAACTCAGTTTCCCATGCTCAAACCAAAAAAGAACAGAGCGGGAAATAGGATATACAAGGTACGCGATATCAAATTCATTTTGACAATAAAGAATCTTCTATACGACAGAGGGTATACTATCGCCGGGGCTGTTCAGAAACTCAGGGAATCGAACAACAATCCCGATCTCCTCATTGAACAACTCAGCATTCCCTTTGCCGATCCTGAAAAACGGGAAGTCATAATGTCGATAAGACAGGATCTTCTCGAACTGAAAGAAATGGTTTCAAAATTGTAGCACCGGGCCCTCCGGGGGCGGATAGCCCCTGTATCGGCAAAAGAGTCTTCTACGGTGGGGACATGAGTTATTTTACGCTTGTTTTTTCCCGCCGACCCGGTATATCTTATTGCTTGGTCGGGGCGTGGCGCAGTCCGGTAGCGCACTTGCATGGGGGGCAAGTGGTCGCTGGTTCAAATCCAGTCGCCCCGACCATATGATTATTGTGAACCAGCTTCTGAATGAATTCGGGGCCGTCGTCCCCGCGCTGAACGAGGCCGAAAGGATAAACCGGGTCCTTCACGGTCTCAAATCATATCTTCCAAAGAAAAACATAGTGATCGTCGATGACGGCTCGACCGACGAGACCGCCGCTATTGCGCTCGAGGAAGGCGTGCAAGTTATCTCTCACGCCCGGACAATGGGAAAAGGCGCTTCCCTACGCACCGGATTCGGCCGGATACTCGAATGCCCCGGCATCGAGGCTCTGTTGACTCTTGACGCCGACGGGCAGCACGATCCCGGCGAAATAGGTTCGTTCGTCGAGATCTACCGCCAGATGGGTGCCGATATTGTGATCGGCAGCAGGATGGCCGATACCTCCGGGATGCCTGTCATTCGAAAGATGACCAACAGAATAACATCCCTCATAATAAGCGCCCGGGCCGGCTGCAGGATCGACGATACCCAGTCCGGATACAGATTGATCCGTTGCGGTCTTCTTCGAAGAATTACCCTTATAACGAGTCATTTCGAGACCGAGAGCGAGTTGCTGATCAAGGCCGCGTCGTCTGGGGCCCGCATAGTCTCCGTTCCGATCAAAACGATATACGCGGGTGAAAGAAGCAAGATCAGGCCGTTTAACGATACGGGCAGGTTTATCAGCATAGTGGCGAGAAGTTTTTTCTGGTAATTAACGGGTCCCCGGGCGTATAAACGAGTACGTTCGAGAGCGGAAAGGATTTGCCGGTCAGATTTTCGGCGGCTGCCCCGGCGGGGAGAAAGTGCTTTAGGAGAATATGCATACCATACTCGTCACCAATGACGACGGTATAAGGGCGGAAGGAATAAAATCCCTAGCCGGAGCCCTTTCACCTATCGGCCGCGTCATAACGGTCGCGCCCGAGAACGAGCAGAGCGCAACCAGTCATGCGATCACACTAGACCGTCCGCTTCGGGTGAAGAATTACTCGGGCGATCGTTTTGGAGTGACCGGCACTCCCACGGACTGCATTCTTCTCGGAGTCCAGGGAATACTTCAATCTAAACCCGATCTCATCGTATCGGGAATAAATCACGGTCCGAACATGGGCGAGGACGTTACCTACTCCGGTACGGTAGCCGCTGCAATAGAGGGGCACATTCTCGGAGTGAACTCGATTGCGATATCT
>CAZPAH010000126.1:0-8223 GCA_964584495.1 uncultured bacterium
CTCACTGGGGCAGTCCTCCAGCATAAGCTCGGTATTGCCCAAAATTACACCCAGCATATTGTTAAAATCGTGGGCTATCCCGCCGGCCAGCGTCCCGATCGCCTCCATCTTATGGGCCTGCTGTCTCTCCTCTTCCACCCTTCTCTCTTCGGTTATGTTCCGGCTGATAGCTATCGTGCCGGTTATCTCCTCTTTCACGTTCCTCAGGGGGATACCGGTCGTCTGCCACCAGGATTCTCCCTGCAGGCCTTCCACTTCGCCTTGATGCATCAGCTTTTTTTCTATCCGCCCGGTCGAAAAGCATTCTAAAACGGGGCAACCGAGGCAGGGTCCCTCCCCGTGCATCAGCGCTCGATAGCATGTCCGCCCTATAATGTCATTGTTCATCGATAGAACCGTGCTGTTGGCCCAGAGGACCCGCAGTTCCTTGTCGACCTGTATGATTATCTCAGGGATATTGTCCAGAATTGCGCGCATTCGCCCTTCGCTCTTCTTGATAGCCTCTTCCGTCGACTTGCGAGCCGAAATATCGGTGCTGACACCGACCATCCCCGTAGGTTTTCCGTCCCTGTCACGGATAAGCTTCGTCCTGCAATCGAGAATTATCTCCTGGCCGTCGCTGTTGTAATTGATCACTTCACCGCGCCATTCCCCGTCCGTCCTCGTTCTTTCGATTATTTCCCGCTGAGTCGCCCCCCTTCCCGGATCATCCCCGTACACTTCGACCGACCTGCCTATTATCTTCTCCTTATCACATTTCATGAACCGGCTTTCGGCGTCGTTAATATACGTGATTTTACCGTCGAGATCGGTGACCGTGACCAAATCGTTGATCTGATCGAGCACCATCGCCTGGAAATAGACCGCATCTTCCACACGCCTTCTCTCGGTTATATCCACGGTAAGCTCGATAGCGCGGGCGATCTCCCCCCTCTCGTTCCGTATGGGACACCCGCGTATGTACCACGTCCTGCCGTCAGGAGTCGTTTTCTCCACACTCTCGATATTTCCGGTATTTACTGATTTTCGAACGGGACAATCCTCGCAACTTTCAGTACGCCCTGCCCACACCTCGTGGCAGTACCGGCCGATGATATCCTCGCGCGACAATCCGACCGAATCGCACGCGGCCCTGTTCGCCCACAGGATGCGGTGGTTCAAATCCTGCAGAACGACATGATCGATCTGGTTATCCAGGATAACAGTATGCTCTATATTGGCGTCTTCCAGTGATATTTCGATCTGCTTTTGATCGCTCGATCGGTAGGTGGCTATCTGCTTCCTCAATGCGACAATCTCCTCCATCAGCCTCTCTTTGGTCATCGATTCGTCGCTCATATAGATTGCTCCGCGTTCACGCGCAATTGATAGCCTCATCTTTCATGCGCATAATAAAATCTCAAATCCGTGAAGCTCAGATCTTTGTGTTTCTTGCCAAGGAAGCTTTTTCGGCCGAGCAAGAGAATAAATAACCGGGATTACTCTGTCAACCACTAGCGGCTACTGTTCTTTGTCCCGCTGTTGACTCGATGCGGGCGGGGTGATATAATTCCCATTATCTTGTTCATACTCAAGGGATTCATTATGAGTAATGGTATGCTGACCCATCTTAAACGAGCGAAGAGGCTGCCGGTAATAGTATTCGTCCTGATAATCCTGGCGGTTTTATCGTATTCCGTCACGAACATCGTGAAATCCCACGGCTGGCTCGTTAGGGACTCGAGGAAACCTATTCTACAGGCCGGTTCGGGGAAAGCCATTCGACAGGCCGACTTGAGGAAGCCGATCCAACCTGGCGGTTCGGGAAAAACTATTCAACAGGCAGGTTCGAGGAAGTCGCTCCAACCTGGCGGTTCGGGGAACACTAATCCACAGGCAGGTTTGATGAGCACGATCCAACAGGCCGATTCGGCGGCTATCCGTAAAAAAACAAAAGCGGTGCGGGATGCTTCCGCCGAGGCGATGTCGAGATCTACGGGGGGAGATACGAAAAAGGTCGAAAGGCCGCTCGATCCGGATCTATCGCTCGATTCACCGGGTAATATATGGCTCTACGCCAATCAGCAGAAAGATTCGGTGACGAAATGCGTTGCGCTTGAGAAACTCGTCAGGCAGTATCCCGATTATGCCCGCGTGCCGGAAGCGTTGTGGGAGATCTCCCTGTTGAAAGATGACCCCACCCAGAGGATACCGTATCTCGATAAGATCGCCTACGGACATGCCGATTCCGAGCTTGCACCGAGGGCGCTCTTCATGATCGGTTTCATCTACTCTGAGGAGCTGGATGACAAGGAGAAGGCGGGCGGATATTTCCGCGAACTGATAGAGAAATATCCCGACGCGGAAATAACCGAATCGGCCCGGTGGATGATCGATAATCTCGACAAGAAGGATGTCGATTTAAATTGACCTTCTATTCGGTAGAGGGTCGGATTAATCCTCCAATGCTGCATCGAGCCGGATTGACCCTAGAAATCCCAGGAGAGCATTTACGCAATAAGTGACCAGTTTCTGACCGCCACCGGTGGCGGTCGAAAATCTTGCAGTCACCACGCAACTTGTTTACTACAAGCGAATTATAAAACAAACCAAAGTCTAGCCCTACATTATGTTAACCAAGAAATGTTCGCATATGCATCCCGAGCTTCTTTGAATAAAGGGCTAGGGCTGCGCAACCGCCTTTATTTCAGCACGGCACCTATGATGGCACAGACTAGAGCCAAATTCATCGCCGTTATATAAGAATAAAACCATGCTCCAGGATTACCGTTCTCCTGCTTGGTGATCTCGGAGTATTGATGAATATATTTGAATATCAAGAGCCTGAAGAACAATAAATTGATTTTATGGCCGCGCTTTGAAATAAACGCTGCCATCGCTATGGCCGAAACGATTCCCCAGATTACGCTCGCAAACGCTATTCCAAAGAATATGTTGCTCATGTTGCTCTTATTGCTCCTTTGTAATCGTCCTTCCAATTCCACCACTTCTGTAGATCCGGATGAGGACTATCTGTGCCGGCGCAATAGACCGCGCATCTGAAGGCGTACAATACACATCGATCGATATGCGCGCCCCGAAGGGCCTGGAGTCTCTGATACAACTCTTCAGCATCCGACCCCCTCAGATCTGATACCCTCCTGTAGCCAAGATCGATGAGATCTTGAGCCATACTCTTTCCTATGCCTGGAAGGCTGTCGAGCCTCTCTTCTCGAAGAATCTTCAAACCCGCCTCATTGTCGGTTAAATAACAATTACGGCACTTCGTATATATAGATATCGATGTCCGCCCCTATTCGGGGATATAGTGATACCCCATATCCACCTGGCCCGAATCTATCCCTTCATCAGTTCTGGTCGTTTTGTTTACCATTTGGAGAATTTCAGCTGTTGTGCTGCCGGCATCGACGCATGGGCTGTTGGAGGTCTGCCCGCTGACGATCTGGCTGAGATAATAATTTCCACCGGGACCGACGACGAACAGCGGATCCTTTCTTATATTATGGTTGCTGTCGGCATCGCCGCTAGGGGAGAGACCGTATCCCTCCTGATCTACATCCGAATAGGTCACAGTAGGGAACGTGGTCCCGGCGAAACTGAGCTGCAGACCGTCGTAACTCGCCGTGTTTCCCCACACTATACAATCCGTTATCGTCGCCACGCTGTTCCAGGTCCTGATACCACCGCCGTAGCCGGTGCTGTTGCCCGTTATCGTGCAGTCCAAGATTTGAGGCGCCGAATCGTAGCTGCAAATGCCTCCTCCGGTGATGGCGGCGGAGTTTCCCCTTATCATGCAGTTTTTCAATACGGGGGAGCTGCCCTGATCCGAATCGAAGCTATAAAGTCCCCCGCCGTCACTGCCGGCTTGATTACTATAGAAGAGACAGTCTGTCAGCTTGGTGTAGCTGGTCTCAATGTACATTCCGCCGCCGTCATAATCGGCCTGGTTTTCTTTGAAAATACAGCTCACTATTATCGACGAGCAGAAAAAATCGTGCATCCCTCCGCCGTATTCTCCCCTGTTGGACTCGAACGTGCAGTTGGTGACGGTCGGCTTTCTGCTCGACATACCGTAGCTGCTGCTGTACATTCCCCCACCCAAGTGATCACATCTATTCTGGTGGAACAGGCATGCGGTAATACTGGGAGAGCTGTTGTTGTTGAAGATTCCACCTCCGTGACGGTTTGAAAGGTTGGAATTGAAGGTGCAGGTATCGACGGAAGTAAAGCTATAGCTGTTGTACAATCCCCCGCCCCCGCCGGCGCTCGAGGTGGTGTTCGTCGCATTGTTGTTGGTGAATGTGCAGTTTTCATAGACGGCGCTGCTGCTCGAGTTGAAAGCTCCGCCTCCCCTGTCGGCCGAATTGCCGTAGAAGGTGCAGTTCAGCACGATGGGTGACGAGCTGTCATTCAACATCCCGCCGCCGACATTATAAGGGTAGTTTTCTCCGTCGGCGTTTCCGCCCTGGATCCAAAACCCATCGAGTATGCCGCTGTCGGCGCCCAGCACGACGTGATTCGCCTGGCCGTTACCATTGAGCCGGGTGATATGAATGTCGGGATCGCGGTACAAAAACGCGCTTTCATCTCCCTCGAATCCCCCGTAAATCTCGACACCTTCTTTCATCGTGAGCACCGGCACCGTATCATAGGCGGCGCTCAGCGACGTATAGTTCCCCTCGGCCACCCAGATATGTTCCCCGCTGGAAGCGGCATCGACCGCCTGCTGGGGATGCACGAACGCGTTGGCCCACGACGATCCGTCCGCGGATCCGGTCGCGTCCGCGTCGACATAGTAGATCTTTTGACCGTTGGGCGACCCGTTGGACGGTTCCGTCGAATCATCGCTGCAGCCCGCCGCAATAGCAAAAACCAATACGAGCAGCAATGCGGCCGGACTGCCGAACAACTTACAGCATCTCATAATCCTACCTCGCTTCGAATCGATCCTGTAGCCTATGCGAATTGTTTGGGCCTGTCGTCCCTAACGCGGAGCATATCATTACCCGCCGGGAAGATAAAGAATTAAAATTGAATCCGCCCCGTAAAGCTGTGATATTCGAAGATCGGATCTTCGCCCCGCCATTGAATCTGCCAGAAAATTCTTTTCCATCCCCCATCGCCGGGATAGAATCTACCGCATGGATCTTAAAAAGGAACTCAAGCTTCTTGATGTCTTCTGCCTAGCCAGCGGCGCAATGATAAGCTCCGGCCTCTTTATACTTCCCGGCCTGGCCCACGCGAGGGCCGGACCGGCGGTGATCCTCTCCTATATCCTCGCGGGCATGCTGGCCATGACGGGCATGTTCAGCCAGGCGGAGCTGGTCTCGGCCATGCCGAAATCGGGTGGCACCTATTTCTACGTGAATCGTTCGCTGGGACCGGTGGTCGGCACCGTCGATGGATTGGTAACCTGGTTCTCCCTCTCGCTCAAGAGCGCGTTCGCCCTAGTGGGTATGGCCGCTTTCGCCTTCTATCTGGTCGATTTCGATATCAGGCTGATCTCGGCGGCCCTCTGCTCGATCTTCATCGTTATCAACCTGTTCGGGGTGAAGGAAGCGAGCCGGGTCCAGGTGGCTCTGGTTTTGTGCCTGTTGGGGCTGCTCCTTTTCTATATTATCCGCGGGTTTCCCGACGTCAGTGTCCGGCGTCTGGAACCTTTCGCCCCCTTCGGACTGGGGACGGTATTCTCCACCGCCGGCTTCGTCTTTATCTCATTCGGCGGATTGCTTAAAGTGGCCAGCGTGGCCGAGGAGGTAAAGGACCCCGGCCGCACCATTCCACTGGGAATGATACTTTCCGTCCTGGTCGTCACTGTACTCTATGCATTGACCGTTCTAGTGACAATCGGCGTGCTGGAGCCGGGCATATTGGATAAATCGCTCACGCCTATTTCCGAGGGCGCGTCGGCATTCATGGGGGACCGGGGAAGGATCATCCTGAGTATCGCCGCCATCATGGCTTTTATCTCGACCGCCAACGCCGGCATAATGGCGGCCTCGCGTTATCCACTTGCTCTGAGCAGGGACGGCCTGCTCCCCGGTTTTATCGGACGGACCGGACGAAGGTTCAAAACTCCCTATTTTTCTATCCTCCTTACGGGCGGTTTCATGATCCTGGTTATTTTCCTGCGGCTCGATGTGCTGATAAAGGCGGCCTCGGCCGTCATGATCATGACATATATTTTCTCCTGCCTTTCCGTCATTATCTTAAGGGAGAGCAGGATACAGAACTACCGGCCGGTTTTCCGCTCCCCCCTCTATCCCTGGATACAGATCGCAGGCCTCGCCGGTTTCGGATTCCTGATCTTCGAGCTCGGCGAAGAGGCTATAGCGGCCAGCGCCGGTTTGATCATATCCGGATTATTCGTCTACTGGGTCTATGGCAGGATCAGGACCGGAAGGGAATTCGCCCTTCTGCATCTGATAGAGAGGATCACGGCAAAGGAGCTTACATCCCGCACCCTGGAGACCGAATTGAAGGAGATAATCAGGGAGCGGGATGATATAGTGCAGGACCGCTTCGACAGGATCATCGAACGGGCGATAGTTCTGGATATCGCGGAACCGGTCGAGCTCGACCGATTCTTTCACATGGTGGCCGGGGCCATGGCGGACAGGCTGCATCTTACAGAGGAAGAATTCGTCGAGCTCCTGCGCCGTAGGGAAGAAGAGAGCAGCACAGTGCTGAATCCGGAATTGGCGATCCCGCATATAATCATAGATGAAGAGAATGTTTTTGAGATCCTGCTGGCTAGATGCCGTCCGGGCGTCAGGTTCTCCGAAACCGCTCCATCGGTCAAATCGATATTCGTGCTGGCCGGCTCCAAGAACGAACGAAACTTCCACCTGCGCGCCCTGGCCGGGATCGCCCAGATCGTCCGGGACCCTCATTTCGAGGAAGACTGGAAGAGGGCGAGGAACGAGGAAGACCTCAGGGATATCATTCTCCTGGGGACGAGAAAGCGATAGCCGACAAAGAAGCCCCGGCACCTTTCAAGGTCCGGGGCTGATTCTCTTACTCCCCGGGAAATTCAGACAGATAATCCCGGTGGAAAAATATTAATCCTTACTATTCGCCGAGCGACTTGATGGCGCCCCAGCTGCTGGTTTCCGTTCCGACGGCACACTCGTGGATGATAATTCCGTTCGTGATCACGAAGTTGCATCCCATCACGTCGATCGATACCCATTCAGGGTTGTAATCGGTGATGACATAGTCCCAGATAACATGCTGGGCGGTAGCCTGGACACCGCAGAAATCTACGAATGTCTCACGCATGATGTATGACGCTTCATCGCAGCCCGGCATCGGCGGCTCCGTATTGCCCATACCGAGGTTTGAATACGCCGGGGTCGACCAGTTAAGTGCCACGGTGATATCCGATGTGCACTGAGGATCCATCGCTGTCCAGTCGAATTCGATATGAACTATCTTGCCTCGCGTCATATCCAGCGGATGATCGTAGAACCACTGGTTGATCCAGTTCGAAGGGTAGGTATACCAATGGCCTTCATCGAAACCGGTACCGCCGCCTGAAACGACGATTCCGGCACCTACCGTCACATTGAAGTTGTCAGTAATAGCCTGAGACATGGCGGGAACCGAAAAGAGCAACATCCCGAGAGCCAGCATAATAACAAATTTTTTCATCGATCTTCTCCTATTACCCTGGAAGTACCAATTGAAGCTTTTCTTCTGTTATGCAGTGATCCGGCGCCTGACCCCTGAGAAAGCACCCTTGAACGGATGCAGCGAGATGCGGCGGAATTTTCACTCAATCAATCCACCGCAATTCCAAGCTAGATATACCTCTCCCACCCCCTTTCATTGCAAACGGTTATTGTCGACTATGAACATGGTCCCACTGTCAGCCCCCTCCTAATCAATGCGGAGGGATTATAGCATAATCGTCGAAAGGATTTCAACAACAAATCCTGGGTGATTTACCTTACCTTCTGATCCTCGCCTCCGAACGCTCCCATTACTTGAATTTTTCTGCTATTTATGATATATTCCAACCGGTTTCCAAACGACATCATCCGTTTATTTTGCATAAGGGGAACATAAAGGGAAATCGAACCGAGGAGTCGCGGATGCCGGCTACGAAGCGACCGGGCGTCAAGATGCGCATTCTTATCACGATCCTCTCTTTAATCTTTATATCCACCCACTTCACCGAATCGGCAGACGCCGGCGACGGCAGGTCCGCGAAGCTCGAGG
>CAZPAH010000127.1:0-8120 GCA_964584495.1 uncultured bacterium
CATCGAGCATTCCACTGATCCGGGCTGATATTTCATCGATCTCCTCGAAGGAAGACTCTTTCGAATCCGTGTAAAGTTAGATTGCCCGATCCACGGCTGACAATCCGGGCCTTGAGTGCAGAATCCGGACGATCTTCGGCCTACCCTCGATTCCGGTCCAGATGACACCGACAGAGCCGAAAGGAGTCGGTTTGACAATCTTCCTGTTCACAGTCGCCATACCATCCTTAAAACGTCATATAAAGCCAGGAAAATAACGGCCGGCCGATCAATATTTTCGTTGAAAAAAATGACCTCGAACCAACCTGCCGTAAATCAGCTCGAATAGAATAGAAATACATACAAAAGATGAAAAAACCAATATAGCCTTGGGATCGGACAGGCAGGTGTGAACGAGCAAAGTTGCCAGTGCCGAGATACTCGCCAGGGTAGCGACCAGTATTACCCATCTATTCCCGTCAATTTCATCGTGGAGTCTATAAGCGCTGGCATTGACGATCGAGAAGATGAATAAAAAGCCCGCGCTGCCGATAATGGCTATTTCGGTCAAATCAATCAGGTTCGCGATAATCAGGCTCAACAAGGATGTGATCACAACGCCCATGACGGGGATATTCCTCATTTCCTCATCGAGCACTTCGGGAAGCTCGCCCTCTTTCGCCACTATATAGCCCAAACGTGCATTCCCGTATACGGTCGCGTTAATGGCCGAGAATGTCGCCAATAGAGCTGCAACGGAAACGATCGTGAAGCCCGCCTGCCCGAGGGCCGGTTTTGCGGCGACCGCCAAAGCGTAATCCTTCGCCTTCAGCAGCTGGCTTTCAGGTACGGTGCCGACGGTGATGACGGCGATAAGCGCATATAGAAGGATGACCAATGCTATCGAGCCGAAGAATGCTTTCGGCAGATTCGATGTCGGATTCTTGATATCTTCGGCGGCGTTGGCGATTAATTCAAAACCTTCATAAGCCACGAAAATAATCATACCGGCTACGATGATCGAGAAGGAGCTTCCCCATTCAGCAGGAGAAAGCCTTTTCCCGTCCACGAAGGAGGCTCCCGATACTATAATCAGAGCCAGCAAGACGAGCTTGATCAGCACGATCGCGGTTTCGGATCTACTCACGAAAGAGGCACGCAATAAATTGATCAGGGCCGGCAGTATGATGGAAAAACAAATCAACACGTGTTTCAGCCACCATGTGGTGTTGCCGTGAAAGAAAGTCTGCGCATAGGAAGCGAAAGCGACCGCATACAAGGCGATCGTGACCAGGTAGGATAACCAGAGCAGAAGGTTCATGCTGCCCGACAGCAGGTTGTGCCCGAACGCGTTGTCTATGAATACAACGGTTCCCCCGCGGTTCTGGTACCTTACGGAAAGCTTAGCATAGGAGTAGGAAGTCAGCAGGGCGACGGCTCCCCCAAAAAGAAAAGCTACGGCGGTCGCGCCGTGCGCGAAGAACACGGCCTCGCCCAGCACGGCGAAAATGCCGCCTCCAACCATCCCTCCCACCCCGATCGAGACGGCGCCGATCAGCCCGACCGTCCTGTTCTTTGGAATCATACGCCGCCTTCATGCGATATAATGACCGTAATCAATAATTTCCCTCCGCGGTCTTGGGATTTTCGACCCTTCCCATAAATAGTATCAACCCGCTCTTTCTATCCCGAATGAAAAAGAGAAACGGCCTGTCCGCCCTGAATACCGGGGTAAACGGGATCATGTCATCTTTGGACATGGATCTCGTAATTGCTATCATTATGTAAGTTACTGCCGCCGCCTCCGTCCCCTTCTCATCCACCTCGAGAAAGGTCTTATGAACCGCATCCGAGACATATAATCTTTCATCGCCTTTAATCTCACTGATCCCGGACAGATCGGCCTTGGATGGATCGAAAACGAGCTTCAGGCCTAATTCTTCTAAATCGTGCACTATATGATACTCGCATATCATCTTGAGCTTCGGCATTATGACGTGCACTGCTCTTGGTCTTAGATTATCCTCCCACGATGACAATTCGTCCGATGACAGCCGGGATTCAATATCGGGCAGCCCGTCCGGCGAGTTGGGAGAGATGATCAACATCGAAAGATCACAGTCCTTGTAAGGGAGCTCTGCAACTGCAAAGCCGCCCGCGCCCGGATAGAGCCCCTCTGTCCGTCCCCGCTTGATCATTTCCGGAGTGTGAAAGAATGATCCATCCTCGTTGAACGCCGCATATCGAGCTTTATGGAGGTATCCGTTCTCCATCATCGCCGTTTCAAGGACCGCCCCCGAGGCGAGGGTGAAGTCGGCCTCTTTCGTATTCTCCTCCTCGAACGGCTCCTGCCATTCGCCCAGGAAATAGATCGCGTTCACAAGGATGAGCCGAGTCAACGGAGCAATCAAAGGGATAGCATCCTTTATCCGCCCCTTCGTCTGCTTTTCTATCCAGGCGTTTATGAGTTTTCTTTCCTCATTAGAGTGATTAATGAAATCGGCCGGGAATATCCCTTCCCCGGCGTAGAACCTCTTAATCGTGTCGATGTAATCGATGTAGATGGGAAATCCCTTCTGCACCCAAAGCGAATTCGCAAGGCGGAACTCATAATTGGGGAGGCTGTCCCTGGCCTCCTCCAACCGATCGGACGCTTCCCTTTCTTTCGTTATGATATCGGCATAGTATTTCGACGTATCCACGCCTTCCGGGACCTCATACACCGTGATAATCGAATCTAGATAGGCTCTTTCGAGCCGATCGAGCCTCTTCAAGACCTCCGATTCGTTTTGGAATTCATACCGTTTCTCCAGAGCCGACAGCGACGCGTGAACAGGGTTCATATCCCAGGGGATATCCTTACGGCCGGTCTTAAGCGTTTCCGGATATCGCAGCACCTCCCCGAACTCGAGCGCCGTCTCGTTCCTGGCTCCCCCGGCGGCCATCGTCAAGGCGTAGTAAATCGATAGAGGAGAGAAGAATACATTTTCATCCTTCCTGACCAGCTCTTTGTACAAATCCACCGCGAAGGAATTGTTGCCTGCCGCTATGAGATCACTGGAGGAATCCGCTGTTTCCTCATGGGAGAACATGCCGTTCGCAGGTAAAATAAGGAGGCAAGATACAAATGCAAATACCGTTTTAATCATATAATGCTCGACAACGAAATTCGTCAGCGAAAGGAAGAAATCCCTCTCTTATACTATAACAATCGCCGGCGTTCCGGCAAAGCCTGTTTTTCCGGCCGCCGTCCGGCTAAACCCCTCACATACTCATAAATACAACCGATTCATCGGATCCCGATCTGATTGGATTGAAGCCTAACATCAGGCGACTGTATCAGTTATACGAATCTACGGCCCCTCCGCCTCTACTTAGGACGCTTGACTTCCTCGGTGGATGATACGATAATTCCTGAATCCCGAGTGGGATCGTTCGGATCGAAGGGAAGGAAAGGAAAAAGAACGGCGATGATCGACGAGAATATCAATGCAGGCTCCGCGCCGCGCCTGAAAAAGGGCAATCGAAGAAGGAAAAGGATAATCATCCCCCTCGTGCTGCTCGTTCTTGCGGTCGCCCTCGTCGCGGTTTACTGGCACATGTTCCTGCGGGGCTACGTCTCGACCGATGACGCCTACATCGATGGCGACGCGATGACCGTAAGCGCCAAGATGATGGGGCGCCTGGAGGCGCTGAATGCCGAGGAAGGGGACAGTATCATCGCGGGGTGGCTTCTCGTTCAGCTCGACGACAGCGATCTGAAAGCGCAGCGGGCCCAGGCCGAGGCAGGATTGGAATACGTAACGCAGAGCGTGCCGCTGGCCCGGATAGCTCTCGACCGGGCGCGGGACGACTTCGATCGAGCCGCGTTTCAATACAAGAACAAGGTAATCCCTCTGGAGGAGTACGACCACGCGCGCAAAGCGCTGGATATGGCCAAGGCGCAGTACGAGCTCGCTATCAGCCATGTCAACGCATCGAAGGCGCAGCTCGACGTCATCGAGACCCAGCTCGGCAACACCAGGGTGACGGCGCAGCGGCCCGGCATCGTGGCCAGGAAATGGGTCGTGCCGGGAGATGTCGTGCAGCCCGGCCAACCTATCCTTACGCTCTACGACCTGGGAGACCTATGGGTCACGGCCTACATCGAGGAGACCAAGCTCGGCTCCGTCCGCCTGGGCGATCCGGTGCGGCTGAAGGTCGATGCCCATCGCGACCGTGAATTCAAGGGCACCGTGGAGTTGATCGGCGCCGCGACGGCTTCGAAGTTCTCGCTGATACCCCCCAACAACGCCTCCGGCAATTTCACAAAGGTCACGCAGAGAATTCCGATCAGGATTTCAATCGGAGATATCCCTCCCGGTTCTCCGGGAGAGCCCTTAAGGCTTCTGCCCGGCATGTCGGTGGAGGTCAAGATCCGTGTGAAGGGATCGTGATCCATGGTGGGTGCTGGATGGTCATCATTCCGCCGGAACCTGGCGGAGGATTATCCGCAGCTCGAGCCGGGGCATAGGGCATACAGGTGGCTCGTGCTCGCCTCGGTCATGATCAGCACCTTCATGGCGGTGCTCGACTCGACAATCGTAAACGTCGCCCTTTCGAAGCTGATGTCCTCGTTCGGCGTCTCCGTGGACAAGGTGGAATGGGTCCTGACCGCCTACCTGCTGGTTTTCGGCGTGATGCTGCCGACATCGGGATGGCTCGCGGATCACCTGGGGCATAAACGAATTTTCATCACCGGACTGTTCATATTCACCGGCAGCTCTTTTCTATGCAGCCTCGCGTGGAACCTGAACGCCCTGATATTTTTCCGCATTCTCCAGGGCGCCGGAGCGGGAATCCTTATGCCGGTGGGGATGGCGATCATCACCCGTGAATTCCCCCCCGATATGCGTGGCATGGCGCTCGGATTCTGGTCGATGGCGGCTTCGGCGTCGGTCTCGCTCGGCCCCGCGATAGGCGGATATCTGATAGAGAACTACTCATGGCATACCATTTTCGATGTAAACGTCCCAGTCGGCCTGGTAGGCATGGCCGCGGCCCTGATCGTCCTGCGGGAGCACAAATCAGAGGATATCCGGTCGTTCGACCTGTTGGGTTTCATATCCCTGGCGGCTTTTTTAACGTCCCTTCTGCTGGCCCTGTCAAACGGCAATTCGGCATGGAACACCAACGGATGGCATTCGACCTATATACGTACCTGCTTCGCCATATCGGGCGTATCGCTGATCGTATTCCTCATTACTGATTTCAGCGTGAAGCATCCCCTTATCGAGCTGAATCTTTTCAAGAATTTCAATTTCGCCGTCAGCAACGTCCTCATGTTCCTGTTCGGCTTCGGCATGTTCGGGAGCACATTCCTTCTCCCCATCTATCTTCAAAACTCGCTCGGATACACGGCGCTACAGGCGGGGCTCGTCTTCCTCCCCGTCGGCCTCATCCAGATGATCTCGGCTCCGCTCGCCGGCAACTTCGCCGACAGGAGCAGCCCTAAGATCCCCGCGATCATAGGTATAGTCCTCATGGCATTCACGTTCTATCAGTTCAGTTTCCTGTCCTTCCTTTCGGAGAAGCGTGAAATAACGCTTCCCCTGTATCTTCGCGGCATCGCGATGGGTATTATGCTGCCGCCGCTTATGACATTGGCGATATCGGAAATTTCCAACCGAAAGATGGCTCAGGCATCGGGCCTGATAAACGTGATCCGTCAGATCGGCGGCAGCTTCGGCGTCGCCGTTTTCGGGACAGTGCTGACGCGCCGCACGATCTACCATATGGCGACGTACGGCGAGCAGATCAATCCATACTCGAACGCCTTCAAACAGACCGCGGCGCGGTTGCAGGCTCACGCGCTGAGCACGTCGGGGGGCTCGATTGCGGACAACCTGAGCATAGCCAAGGCGCAAGTGGCCGCATTCGTGTCCAACGAGGCGTTCATAAGGGCTGTCGACGACGTTTTTTTGATCGCGGGAGTCGTGGTCGCAGCGGGTGTCATTCCGATGATTTTTCTCAAGGCGAAGAAGGTTCCGTCCGCGCGGAGAGGCGCAGGCGCAAAACCGGTTCAGGCACAAGTGGAGTAGGATGCGCGATGAAGAAATCAGTATTGCTGTTATCGGCTCTGTTAATCATGCAGCCGGCCGGTCCTTGCCGGGCACGGCCGTCCGTCGCTGATTCGTTGACCGTCGAGCAAGCGGTTCAAATGACGATCGCGAACCACCCGCTCGTCCGGCAGGCGGAGTACGCCGTGGACGCATCGGAAGCGCGCATAGCGAGCAGCCGCAGCATGTATTATCCCGATGTCTCGTTGGCGGGCATGTACACGCTTCTCGAACCGGTCCCTTCGATGGATATACCTCACATGGGATCGTTTCAGCTGTATCCCGAGAACAACTACGATTTTCATCTCGGCGTCCGCCAGACGCTGTATGATTTCGGAAGGACGGCGTCGTCGGTAAAGCTCGCGGAGTCGGGGCGCAGGACGGCCGGGGATTACATGGAGGTCGTCAAATCCAATCTGGCATACAGGACGATTGAAATCTTCAACGCGATGCTGATCCTGGATAAGATGCTGGCGGTCATCGACGAGCAGATCGAAACGCTGGAGCAGCATATCGGTATCGTCACCAAAATGATCCAAGCGGGAGCGGCGACCGATTTCGACTCGCTTACGACGGAAGTGAGGATAGCAGCCGCTTTGAACGAGCGGGTCGAGACCGTCCTCGCGCTCGAGAACCAGGAGATAGCATTCCGCCGGCTGACCGGGCTGCAGCAAGACCGGCCGTTACACCTGAAAGGGTCCCTGGTTGCCGAAACCAGGGTGATCGATCCCGACTCGGCCCTCGCCGAGGCGAGACGCCGGCGTCCGGAGCTCATCATGTCGCGTGAGTCCCAGAGCGGCGCGGAAGTTCGAGCAAAGCTCGCATCCCTCGGCGATAAACCCTCCCTCGCGCTCAACCTGACATCCGGATTCAAGAACGGCTACATTCCCGATGAGAACAAGCTCAAGGCCAACTTGGCCGCCGGCGTTCACCTCGAGATCCCGATCTTCAACGGTTCCCGGACCCGGTATCAAAGAGAGGAGGCGGCTGCCGACGTCCGCGCGGAAAGGGCGCGCACCGCCGATATCGAGCGCCAGGTGGCCGGCGAGGTGGAACAGGCCGTCGCCGGAGTGAAGGCGAATCTCAGCAAGATCGAGAACTCCCGCGTCCAGGTCAGCCAGGCTCAGGCGGCCCTCTCGAGAGCGGAGACCAAATACGAGGCGGGCGTAGTGACGAACATGGATCTGCTCGATCTTCAGGCCACGCTGTCGCAGGCGAAGCTCATACATCTGAAATCCGTATACGGCTACATTGTCAGCTTGAACGCCCTGGACAGAGCGACGGGCAAGAAGAAATGGTGATCCCCCGGCAGTTGCCGGTTTTATTACTTGTCTTCACCTACGATTCTAATAGCTCCAATTTCGATCAATTTTTCCAAAAGATTTACGGCTCCATCATGTTCGACGATCAGGTTGTTCTTTATCCTATCTATATTCACGCCGGTAAACTCGACTTTTTTCCCGGTCGGTTTAATCCCCAGCCATTCTCCCATGTGTGTTCCACGAGCGGTGATCTGAGTCACCACCCAATCCTCCTCGGCTATCTGTTTCTCGACGGCGACCTGCAGGTCGGGATAGGTTCTTCTGACTCCAAGGATATGTTCTTTGGCCCCGGCAATACCTATCGGATGTCTCTTGTTCTTGTATACCTCGACATAATCCGTCGAAACGTACCGGGATATTTCCGATATATCACCCGTGTTCACCACTTTATCAATGTAATCCCGCACTATTCGCTTATTTCGTTCCATGCTATCGCTCACCGCAATCTCACCACCTTCATATCTTCAAGCATCCCGGTCGAATCCCCCCATAATTCCTCATCTCTTTCGCAATCGGGGAATCCACATCGGCACTTCCTGCATGTACTTCATATAATCCTCGCCCAATCGATCGAGAAGCAGTTTTTCCTCGTATCTCGAGATGTAATTCAGAAATCCTATCGCGGTGATCCAGACCACCGCGGCAGCCAGCGATATGCTCAGCGCCAGAAGGCCGAGATAAAGCAGTATCTCGCTCAGATATATCGGATGGCGGACGTAGC
>CAZPAH010000128.1:0-8060 GCA_964584495.1 uncultured bacterium
AAAAAGCTTTCCACGAGGCGAGTATCATGAAGGCCGATATGTAATCGTTCCACCTGGCCTTAACGCTTCCCATCCCATCCGCGCCGGCTCCGAAGAATTTTCCGATGGCCCTTCTTCCGGCGCTCCCGTACATGTGCCAGATAACGGCTCTTTTCTGCGCCCTAACCGCCAGCGAGGGAGGGACCTCTCTAAGATGTGCGGAGCCCGCACCTTCAAGCCCGCGGGTTGCTTCAAGGCCGCGCTTTGTGAGCACGACCGCCATTGAATACTTGATCCTTCCACCCCTAAATTCAGCGAGCCAGGCGTCTCCAAAGCTGATATCCGCACCGCTGCAGAAGTGGTCTTCGCATGTGAAGCACCTCTTCATGCAATCTACGTAGAGGTTCTGAAGCAGGCCGTAACCCTTCCCGAAAGAGATCCGCTTCTCGGTCCCGTCATGGAACCTGATCACGGTTTCACCCCTCCACAGTCCCAGCCTGTAGTAAAACTTCTCGATCGCACCTTGATCGATCTTCCTTGCCGAGAGGAAATCGTCCAGCAGCGACCTTGCGGTCGCGTGTCCACACCAGAGCCCGATCTTCAGTCCGGCTTTTTTTTCCAGATCCGCTCTGTCGGCTAGAAACGAGTTTATTGCGGTCCACTGGCAGGGAAGCGCCACGATGGCGAATCTTCCCTCGATTTCCTTCAAGATACGGATAACATTACCCGCATGGTTGAAATCGCTGTATATGCTAGTTCTACAGTCAAGGATGTCGTTTTTGCTTCTACATACGACCGTCTTAAACTCGATTCCGCTTTCTCCCGCGAAAGTTCTACACAGGATCGCTCCGTCGATCCTCCCCGAGGAAAGCTCGTTTATCAGCAGGGAAGAGGTGAGACCGCCGGAAGCGGCTCCCCCGCGCAGTTCGCTGTCGAGACTATATCCGAGGAAGCATCGATCGAACTGGTTGCGGTAGAATCTGTTATACAGAGCCGATCCTTTCTTGCCTGGTGCGGGCTCTAAAGTCAATGGACCAGAGTGTAGAAGATTTTCCAGATATTCGAACTGGGTCCAGGCCGATCTTTTCACTTCGGGGAGAGCTTTCCCTATCGATTTTTTTATTTCGGAACGGGTTTCAATGATCTTCAGTGCCGATTCGAGGAGTCCCTGCGCGCTTATGCTCTCTATCTCGACAACATTCCTTTCCAACCCGAAGAGGGACATCACCTCCCTGTACTTGTGGCTCCAGGCGGGTACAAGGCAGGGAACTTCCTGGCATAGGGCCGATATCATTGCATGAAAACGGCAGGCGACGAAAAGATCGCAGCGTGAAATGACCGCGCGAAGCTGTGATGGGGTGAGATCCTCATCGATCAATAGAGCGCCATCGCCCCCTATCGCACCGTAAAGCTTTTGACATATATGGTAGTCGTTGTTCCTCGATCGGACCCCGGGCTCGAGAAGGGAATGGGCGACCACGAGGATCCGGGCCCCGGTCTTCTCCCGAAGGTCCTTTGCAAGTGATGCCAGTATCGAGGCCAGATCGAGCCCTCGTTTACTGCAATATGCTGCGAGCACCTCACTGGGTGAGATCCCGATTACAGGGCCATCTCCATGTGGGATTAACAGTCCTTCGGGAAGGGGGGGGACAGGGAGCTTTTCGTTCAGAACGAAAGCCAGATCGGAAGCCTGCTCGACATTTTCAAGGCCCAGCTTCTCAAGGTGCTGCATCGTTCGTTCCCCCCTGGCGAAGATCATTCTGCAACGCGGAAGGATCCACCCGGCTGCCATTCTGTTTATACCGGTCTCGATAGGACCGAGGGCCTGCGACAGCTTGACGATGGGGGTTTTAAGGATGAGGGCAGGAAGGTTGCAGGCGATGTTGTATGCAAGGGTAGAACCCCGGCCGTCCACATAGGAGATTCCGGAGAGGTCTAGCAGCAGCTCCGACCGTACGATGGCTGCGAGCGGGGCGAACGATAGAAGGAACCGCTTCGGAAAGTGGAGTTTGTCCAGTATAGCGTAAATAATCGAAAGAAGGGGAAGAATGACGACTAGCTTTATCGGCGGAGCCGGAACGATCCTCATTCCGACCGGTAGGTGCTTCGAGGAATCACGCTTCGGGTAGACGGAGAGGAGGTCGAAAGATATATCTTCTCCGAGTATATCCCGGAGGTTGTATACCACCGATTCGAGCATTCCGGCCGCCCCCTTGTTCCCCGCCAATGTTGCACCTACAAGAGCAATATGTCTTTGACCGGTGTTTTCTAGACTCATTAGGCTTCTCCCTGATCGTCCTGATCCCTTTATATAAAAGGTAAAAGATTATACCACTGAAATTGCCTCATTGCAATCATGGCCGATCGCGGGGGATACCGGAGTGAAGACGGAAGGTATGCACGGCCCTGCCGGAAGGGCCCGACGGCCCGTTATTCGTTTAATAATTTGGTATTGACATATTTCGTTGTTTTATGATAGAATTCACTTGTCGAGTAAGTAAACGGTATCTCCAACATTGCGTGCGGAAGGAGGCGAGTGTTACCCCCGTATTTTGTTTAACTTGAAGGTCCCAAACCTTTTAGGAAGGTTTAGGAGGTTGAAAAGATGTTCAAAGGAAAAGTTTTGCTTTTCTCTTTGCTGCTTATGTTCGCAACTTCTCTGTATGCTGGTGACGTAGACGACTGTGAAAGTGAAGTCGGTGTAAGCTGTACCGGGATGAGACTTTCAATATGTCCCCAGGGAGATTTTGAATTCATAAGCGTAGCTTGTGGAGGCACATCGGATTACATCTGGATAATCGCGAGAGATGCTCTGGGTGTTCCCATTGAGGGCATTCCCTGGACCGATTACTGGTTTAACGCCTGCGATTCGGGCCAGGAGCTTTGCCTGTGCGCTTCTCCTATCGTTGCGGACTCACTTACGGGCCCGAACGGTCGCACGACCTTCTCCGGCCGTGTTGCCGCCGGTGGCTGCGTCCTGACCGATGGCATTTGGTTTGCCATCCAGGGTAAGGTTATCAAGGAACAGCCTGCCTGTACCGAACCTGTCTGCATCGATATAGTGATCGTGAGCCCGGACATCACGGCTGACTGCGATGTCAACCTGTCCGACTTCACGGCGCTTGGACTTAGCTATAACAAGCAGCAGGGTGACGCCGGTTACAATCCGTGTTGTGATTTTAACGATGACACCAAGTGTAACCTGAGTGACTTCACGTTCCTTGGAACGCATTACTATCATTCTTGTTTCTAAGGGAGTCACTTTAGTCACCAGACCTAGAGATCTGGCGACCCTAAGAAGTTGATTCATCATTAGGGCTGCATTGAAAAGGGAGTTAGATTATGAAGAGAGTACTGCTGACAGTTGCTGTTGCTCTCCTGCTACCGGGAATGCTGGTCGCGGCGAATCCGACCGCCGGAGTTTTCTTCGACGGTTTCTTGACTTACGATCCGACGCCGATCACAAATTTCAAGGGTCAACTGTACATCGTTCAGGATACGTACTATGTGACCGCTATTGAGTATGCGTTATATACACCGACGGATCCGGGACATACCCAGCTTTTCCTTATGGGTGTCACGTATCCGGAGAACCATGTCCTCGAGATGGGCGATCCCTGGGGTGGGCATTCGATCACGTATTTCCCCCCTCTGACCGGCTATCCGAACGGATATGACCTTCTCTGCACGTATACTTTCATGACGGCGGTGCCCTGCTCCGAGATGGAGAAGGGAGCATATCCGGGATATCCTATCGTTGTAGGTCCGCACCCTGTTACGGGAGAGTTAAGAGGGACTTATGCGCCCAATGCCGAGCTGTTCGATATCGACGGTCTTACGTCGCTTCTCTGCGCCGAGATCGCGGTCGAGCCTTCGAGCTGGGGCGCCATTAAGTCGATGGACTAGGCAAGGAAGATGAGAACGCAGGTTCTGTGGCTGGATGACGCTTGATCTCTCATCCAGCCACGAGGCCGCGCGGGAAGGAGGTGGTGGGTAGAAAGAGATGTTTTTATCTACCCGGCACTCGAGATCTTCCTGGTACCTGTTCCGGGCTTGTAAGGAGTAGACTAAATCAATTTGAGGTATTATTTCAGCAGGAGAAAGAATAAGATGAAAAAAGCTTTAATGCTGCTGGCGCTTATCGCGTTCGTTTCGACCGGCGCTGCCGCCGCCGACAAGGTCGGCCTCTATGCCGATCTTTCTCATAGCGTGATGCAGGAGACCGGTATGGCGATGTTCGATGTCTATCTGTGGCATCAGCCGGATACTCACGGCAACATGAGCACCGAGCTTCTGATCACCTTCCCGGCGACGCTGGCCTGCACGGGCAAGGCATTCTGCGCCGATATGACGCTCACGAAGGACGATATCACGGCGCCCGCCACCGGCGGTTCGATCGCCTGGTCCACCTGTGCGAATGCCTGGAAATGGTCGGCCAAGATGACCTTTATCGACACCGGTTTCTATGCAGGATTCCCAACGGTCGGTTATGTCCAGATCGCAGATCATCCGATCTCTCACGGAATCTGGATCGCCAGCTGTGAAGACGGATTCCCCACGTATATCGCGACCCCGATCAACTGGTTCGGCCTGAACCAGGATGGTAAAATCGGTACTGCCGAGAGCACATGGGGAGCTATCAAGGACCTGCAGTAAGAGCTGCAGTGAATGAACGACTCCAAGGAGGGGGGGAGCCTTGAAAGTCCATTTAGGCGCCCCCCTGTTGTATCGAAACCCGTAGAAGGCGACAGGGTTCGAGAAGGAGGTGATCGGAGAGAAAGAGAGTTCTATTTTCCTGAACTGAACCGGCTTCAAGCCTATTCTGTTACCGTCGCAGGGCATTTTCAACACTGGTTCTGGTCAACAACAGCAGGAGTGAGATGACTATGAAAAAGATTTTCTTAATGATCGCAGCATTGGCACTGATCTCCACGAGCGCGGGCGCCGCGGACTACGTCGGACTCTACACCGATGCAACTACGCATTCAGCATGCGAGGAATACGGCATGGCGATGTTCGATGTCTACCTGTGGCATCTGCCGGATGCAGTCAGGGGTAACATGAGCACCGAGCTTCTGATTACCTTCCCCTTGACTCTTGCCTGCACGGGTAAAACCTACTGCGCCGATATGACCCTCACGAAGGATGATATCACGGCAGCCGCCACCGGCGGATCTATCGCCTGGTCCATGTGCGCTCTCGATTGGAAATGGTCGGCTAAGCTGACATTCCTCGACACCGGTTTCTATTCCGGAAACCCGACAGTCGGCTATGTCCAGATAGTGAACCATCCTATCTCTGAAGGGATCTGGATCGCCAGCTGTGAAGACGGATTCCCCACGTATATCGCAACTCCTCTCAACAGGTTCGGTCTCAACCAGCCTTGCTACGAGGAGATCGGAACGGAGCCTTCGAGCTGGGGCGCTATCAAGAATCTGCAGTAATCTAGTTGCTGCTTGATCCTAATGGGGGAGCCTTTTTTAGGCTCCCTTTTTTTATCTTCCGGTATTCGCCCTTGTATTTCCAGCGCCGGGGGAGTACAATAACTCCAGGGTTTGTTATAAGTTATAAATCTCACCGAAGCCGATCCTCTCTTACTTGGAGAGAGTTTCGGCGTGCGTGGGCTCATAGGATGGAATCAGCAGGCCGGTTCGTTTAAATGCATTGAGTTAACGAGGGGGGGGTAATGAAAATAAGGCTGATTTTATTGATGTTGGCGCTTATCGCGTCTGTTTCGGGGAGTGCTGATGCCGATGTACCTTTAATCGGTCTCTACAGCGATCTCGATCACAGCGTGACGGAGGAGAACGGCCAGGCGATGTTCGATGTCTATCTGTGGATCAAACCGACAGGTCAAGGAGCGATGAGCACGGAGCTTCTTGTAACCTTTCCCATGGAATGGAAACATGGGCTTGCTTGCACGGGAAAGGCGTATTGCGCCGATATGACACTCACGAGGGACGATATCGCTGCGCCGGCCACCGGCGGTGCGATCGCCTGGGCAAACTGCGCGATGGACTGGAAATGGGTGGCCAGGCTGACTTTTTTAGACATGGGTTACTATGAGGGATCACCAACGGTCGGCTATATCAAGATTGAGCCTCACCCCATCTCCGGCGAGATATGGATCGCTAATTGTACATGAAATCCATTGGAGATCGCGTATGCGATCAACTGGTTCGGTCTGAACCAGAACGGCGTAATCGGAACGGAGGAAAGCTCCTGGGGAGCGATCAAGAACGCGCGGTGACGGATGGTGCTGCTTAGTGCACGTTATATTTAAGGGAGAGGGGAGCCGGCAGGGGGGAGATAAAGATGAAAATAGTCTTATTGCTGCTGGGGATTATCATGTTTGTTTCGACCAGCGCTGCCGCTGCCGATAGGGTCGGACTCTATGCGGATCTCAATCATAGTGTGATGGAGGTGACCGGTATAGCGATGTTCGACGTTTATCTGTGGCATATGCCGGATCCGGACCATGGAAACATGGGCACCGAGCTTCTGATCACCTTCCCGGTGACGCTCGCCTGCACGGGAAAGGTGTACTGCGCGGATATGACACTTACGAAAGACGATATCACAGTGGCCGCCACCGGCGGCACGATTGCCTGGGCCGATTGCGCGTACGACTGGAAATGGTCGGTAAAGATGACATTTATAGATACTGGTTTCTATGAAGGAATGCCAACAGCCGGATACATCAAGATAGCGGATCACCCAATCTCGCACGGAATCTGGATAGTTGATTGTACGGAAGGCTATTACGTGCATATGACAACTCCGATCAACTGGTTCGGCCTGAACATCCCCCATGGAACGGAGGAAAGCTCCTGGGGGGCGATCAAGAACCTGCGGTGACGGATGGTGCTGCTTAGTGCATGTTTTTGTATAAGGAAGAGGGGAGCCGGCAGGGGGGAGATAAGGATGAAAATAGTCTTATTGCTGCTGGGGATTATCGCATTTGTACCGTCGGGAGCACCTGCCACACACTGGATCGGTCTTTTTGCCGATCTCGATCACAGCGTGACGGAGGAACATTGCCAGGGCATGTTTGATGTCTATCTATTCCATAGGCCCACTCCAGGCGAAAGTATCAAGAGCGCTGAACTTTTAATCGCTTACCCGGAGATGCTTGTATGCATTGGAAAGGTTTACTGCGATGATATGATTCTAGTGATGGGAGATATCACATCGCCTAACTACGGCGCTTCGATCACTTGGACCTATTGTGCATATGACTGGAAATGGTCGGTCAAGATGTCTTTTCTAAATGTCGATTTCTATAAAGGAGTACCGGCGGCCGGCTATATACGCATAGTTAAACACCCGGCTTCGGACGCTATTCTTCATGGAAGGTGCGATCCTGATTTTACGACCGTCGTTGCGCAGCCAATCACCTGGTTCTATTTTCATTGTAGTACCGCGACGGAGGAAAGCTCCTGGGGGGCTATCAAAAACGTGCAATGAATTGATCCGGATGATTTTTCGAAGGAGTCTTATTGCGCCCCGCCCTTTGCGGCGGGGCGTCATTTAAGCCTTGTTTTAACCGCGATAAAGGGTTAAAATCAATAGAAGAAACTCGATGATCCCTGCCGCTCCGCGGCTCTTGCAACGACCCCCTGGAAAGAGGAGAAACCTTTTGAAAAGGTCGAGATTCCACCTGGAGGCTGCAGTTCTCTCGATCATTCTGCTCGCCCAGGTTTTAACGGGAACCTCGTTCGCGCAGAGCGGGGTACGTCTCGTGTCGTCCACCTCGTCTTCGGTCGTCTTCGAGATATCGGTCCCTTCACCGGTCATGGTCGAAGGGGCGATGGGGGGGATAAAGGTGACCCTGAAGGGATACGGCTCCTTCTCTCCACCCGGCTCGTACTACCTTCCGGGCAGGGCCTTTAATGTGGCCGTCCCCCCTTCCGGCAGGGTGAGCCTTTCCTACAGCGTTTTGGAGCTTGAAGAGCTTGGCCCCTTCGTTGCCGCGAGGGTTCCGGCCGAGAGGCTGCTGAAGGGGGATGACGATCTCCCGGTCTCGCAGCTCTTTTTGCCATCAGATCCGAAGATAGGTGAGGGTCCGGTTTCAGTCGTCG
>CAZPAH010000129.1:0-7929 GCA_964584495.1 uncultured bacterium
AGACCCTTAGAACTTCATCGCTCGTCGTCAACCCCCCCACTACCTTGCCGGCACCATCGCCGCGCATCGTTATCATCCCGCTTTTAACCGCCTCTTCCTGGATGGCTGAATCGGGCGCTTTAGATAGAATAAGATCTCGCAGAGATGGCGTGATAGATAGAAATTCGTAGATTCCAACCCTCCCCCTGTAACCGCACGAATTGCAATTCTTACATCCCCTTCCGCGGAAAAAGCGCCGGGCGCTCGAACAATCCAGACCCAACAACCTGTATTCCTTTTCATCCGGTTTATACTCTTCCTTGCATTCCGGGCAAATAAGCCTTACCAGGCGCTGGCCCAATATACCCCGTATCGTCGAAGAAAGAAGAAAAGGTTCCAAACCCATGTCGGCCAGTCTGCTGATGGCCCCCGCGGCGGAGTTAGTATGCAGTGTGCTGAATACCATATGCCCGGTTAAAGCTGCCCTTATAGCGAGTTCGGCCGTTTCATGATCCCTTATTTCTCCCACCAGTATGATATCCGGATCCTGGCGGACTATAGCCCTCAAAGCTGATGCGAAAGTGACTCCGGCTTTTGGATCGACCTGGCCCTGGTTCACGCCGTCCATTTCGTACTCCACCGGGTCTTCAATAGTAGTTATATTAATATGATCATCCCTGATTTCATTCAGCGTCGAATACAACGTTGTCGTCTTACCGCTTCCCGTCGGCCCAGTAACCAGCACGATACCGTTGCTGTAACCGACCGCTTCCCGGTAAGCGGCGAGCACTCCCTTTTCCAAGCCGAGCCTATCGAGGTCGACCATTGCATTATTGAGATCGAGAATCCTCAACACGACTTTTTCCCCATGAACGACTGGATAGGTTGAAACCCTGAGATCTATTCTTCTGCCATCCAGATCAAGGTGTATCTTCCCGTCTTGCGGGACCCTCCTCTGTCCTATATCCATCTTAGTCATGAACTTTATACGGGTTGTCAACGGGGCTTGAAAATCAGGCTCGAGCGACGTTATGCCGTGCAGCACTCCGTCTATCCTGAATCGAATACCTACCCGGTCGCCTTCCGGCTCGATATGGATATCGCTGGCCCCCCTGGCTATGGCATCTCTGAAAATCGAATCGACGAGCGTAATTATCGGCCTATCGCTCTCTTGACCCTGCTCTGGCATTTTCTCTTCTCCACCTGAAAGATCATCGGACGAATTTCTTTCAGCGGCCAGCTCATCCATCAATTCACCCAGTTTAGATTTATTCCCCCATAAGGAATTGATCGCATCGTTGACTGCTTCCTCGCTTGCCAGAACCGGCTCGACCACCTTATTCGTGATACCCCGAATCTTTTCTATCGCAAAAATGTCGAATGGATCGACCATGGCTATAGTTATGACATTCTCGATCTCGAATAAAGGCATGATCCTGTATTTTCTCGCCGTGCTTTCATCTATTAACTCGGCTGCTTCAGAATCTATGTCGTAATTTTCCAGTTCTAGATAAGGAATATTCAATCCATCCCCGATAAATTTGTTGATTTGATCCTGACTTGCGAAACCGAGCCTGACGAGCACCTCACCAACATTTTCTCCCGATCTCTCCTTTTCGACGGTCGCCTGATCGAGCTGTCTCCTTGTGATAAGCCCCCTATCGACAAGGTCTGTTCCGATATTTTCCAGGAATGATGATATTACTTCGATTGCATTTGTATCCCTTCCCCGTACCGGCAGTATGGGTATTCGAAACAGGCGCCGACCCGACCAGCCTTGGAGTAATGAAGACATTGAGTTCCGTCTTGTTGCTTTCAATCGCTCTCCTTGAGAATAAATATTTCAAAAAGGGTATATCGCCGAGTACAGGTATCTTCCAGATCGATTCAATCTTGGATTCACCGATCAGTCCACCTATTATCAGGGTCGAGTTATCATCTATCACCACTCTGCTCGTTGTCTGCTTTGTGCTTATAATGGGAATTTCGTCACCGTTACTGATCTTTCGCCATTCCTTTACGGAGCTGACTTCGACCAGCACATCGACTATTATCGCTCCGCCGGAGCGAACATGCGGCGTGACATACAGCTTTATCCCCACATCCTCGAAATTCACTGATGTCGTTGTGATGCCGGCGCTTGCCTGGCCGAATGTTTGCTGGTAAGCCACTTTTTCTCCAACCAATATCCTGGCCTCCATTCCATCCAGCGCCACGACCCTCGGGGCCGAGAGGATATCGGTCTTGGACTCCTTCTCGATCATCTGAATCAGCGCATCGACATCCCCATTATAGATATTCATCAAAAGCCCGCTCGTTGCGGGTGATAGATCGACAATACCTTCGACGGAAATATCATCGACAATCTTGGATGATATAAATTCCCAGTTGACTCCGGTCTGGTTGTCCTCACCCAGCGTCACTTCGACTATTCTGGATTCGATCAGGACCTGCGGTGTCGATCCATCGATACCGATCAGCTCATCCTCGATCTTGACGACTCTTAGAACCTCTCCCTCGCATATGAATCCGTACCCGCATGACTTCAGGATTGTGCTCAGGGCTTCTTCCAGCGGTACGTCGACCAACCTTGCGGAAACTTTTCCCGTTATTTTCTCCCCGGCGACGATATTCACTCCCGAAGTTTTAGCAAGCATCCTGAGGGCGCTTGCAATATCGGTCTCCACGAATTCAGCCGATATATTTTTGCTACATTTTTCAACGAATTCATCCGTGACAGCGCGGGACGCGGTTGCCGAAACCGACCTGCCGGGAGAAAATGAAAGAAGAATCCACCCCGAAAGAATACTTATAATAAAGCACCTTTTGCCCGACTGCGTGTTATTCAATGAATATCTCCCTTTCTCCCCGTTCGGACATCAGAACGACTTTTTCAACCGTTATTCTCAATACTTGCATTCCACCGATCATCTCGCCCTCGCGAACTTCCCTGTCGCCGAACAAGGCTAGAGCGATCTCTCCCGATATGACGATCCCGGTTAATACCGGTTCCTGCCTGATAGTGTTATCTTTTTTATATTCGACGGGGTCGGAGGAAAGAACGACCGGCGGCTTCTTAACCCGGGGATTGAAAATATTTCTTTCCCATGCCACCGACGAGACCGACTCCTTCTCCATCATCAACCTGTCGAGAAGGGCGATCATGGCATCGATACGGGAAATTACCGCATCGAGATCTTCTCCGCCCGTATTTGCCTTTGTTCCATCGTCTTTTGCCTGCTCGAGGATTTCCTTCACATTATATTCGCCGTTATCTCCGCTGGCTGCGGCGGAGATCAAGATTACAGACGCAATTATCGCGTGTATGGCTACCGGTCCGTACTTCATCCTTCCCCCCCTACTCCAAGTTTATCGGTAACGACGGATCCCTTCAGGATAAATGCTCTGATCATAAGTTCCGAACTGATGACCGGCGGAATATTCTCGTCCGACTCCAGCCTAAAAGATTCCACGCTCAACAACCTATCCATCCCCTCTATTTTCCCGAAGAATTTCTCCAGCTCGAAGAATCCGCACCTTATTGAGACCCTTACGGGCAATTCGTCATAGAAAGAACGGTAGACCAACTGCTCCGTTCTAATAACCACCATCTCCGCTCCGGCCTCAAAAGCGGCTTTCCAGATTTCCCCCAACAAACGACCGATCTCCGGAGATTGAGGAACATACGCCGCCGCCATTTCGTGCTTTTTCTCGAGCTCGCCCAATTTCCTGCTCAATCGATCGGATAGCATCAGCTTCTCGCTCTCCCTGGGAAGCAGATCGAGCGATAGCAACCGGATTCTTCTCCTCTGCTCCTCCAACTGCGTTTTAAGGGCAGCCGCTTTCCTGGAACCGGGCGAGTATTCGGCGAAACCAAGCGAGATTGCAGCGACGGCTCCCAGCCCAAAAAGCATGAACAGTTTCTTTCCGACGGCCCTCCTCAATTTTTTCATCGCTTGACCTCACATACGATATCGAACGAATAGACCTTCCTGTTCCCATAGGCACTCTTTCCTCCGTGCTTGAGTACAGGCTGCAAAAAAAGAGGGTAATCTTCGATAAACTCGATGAACTTTGCTATACTTTGGGGATCGAGCGATTTTCCCTGCATTCTGGCGGAAATGAATTTTTCTTTCCGTTCATCGGGGGTTTTTCTGACCGACTCGACGACTTCGAATTTATCGAGCCATATTCCGGAATTATCACTGCCGCATATATCCCCCCAGATTTTCGACCACAACACTCTTCCGGTCATGTAATTTTTTATTATCGATGTGATGCTGGATATCTCGTTCTCTCTATCGGGCAATAGCTCAATCCCGTCGATAAGCTCCGCCATCTCGATCTGCTTTGCCATCAGCTCATCCAGCGTGCCTTTTCCCTTTGTAACGGCCGACGAAAAAACGGCAATCGTTTTTCCCTGAACGTAAGTCATTGCGGCTACTACGACCACCAAAGGAATAACCAGAAGAAGTAAAATCCTTTTAGCATTCCACTTGATGCTGAAACGTAAATCCTTCGGTATGAGATTCATCTCTTTCATATCAACAAAACCTCAATGCCAACCCCAACGCGGTGGAAAGGGGCGACCGCGGCCCCACATACGACCCGTTTTCAATACCGGAATATTTAAAAGGATCGAATACCTCGGTCCTTGCCTTCAGTTTCATTTCCATGAAGCTGTCGAAACCGGGCATCTGAGCACTGCCGCCGGTCAGATAGAGAACCACGGGCTCATCCTGCTCCTCGAACTGGACCCTATAATATTCATAGGATCTTCTGTAATCCGATATAAGCCTGTCCACTGCCCTTTCCATAGCCGAATGGACATTGTACTCTGTAGAAGTTGGAGAAACGTCCTCCCCCCTTATCAAGTCAATGCTGAACCCTGTATTAACCATGTGATCTTCGGCCTCGGCAGGGCTGATGTTCATGAGCGCCGTTATCGAATCCCGCACGTCCTTTCCTCCACCCTCAATCGTCCTGGAAAACCTCAACCGCCCGCCTTTCAGGATCACGAGGGTAGTCCACCGGAACCCAATATCGAGCATCGGGATGATCGTATTTTCCGAACTCGGCCCGTTGCACAGTATCCTACCGAGGGCAATCGACCTTGGTTCTACAGCTTCCGCAACCAGTCCCGAATTATTTAGCAAATTGACATATTCCTCGACTGTCGAACGCCTCGTCACCGCAAGATGAACGTCCATTTCACTTCCGCCGTTCGGTTTTTCAATGCTGTAATCGAACGCCGCCTCCTCGACAGGGTACGAGATATGTTTAGATGCCTCCCAATTCACGAAGTCTCCGATCTTCTTTCGTGTTTCTACGGGAAATCTCAAATATTTCTCGATCAGATCCTCGTTAGGCAGAACTGATACGGTTCTTTTGGTTTTGATCCCGCGCCTTTTAAGGATTCCCGACAGAAGGCCGGCATCGAGCCGGCCGGCCGGAGAAGCATCGCCGAAAACGTCCTTCTCCACCACTGCATTGACCAGGCGCGGAACTTTCCCGCCGGTTTCCACCTCAACCGCTTTTAGGGAATTCGAGCCGAGATCGATTCCAACTACCCTCCGTTTGAAAATGTTTTTACCTACCCTCATCATCCCTTCCTGATCGAATCCCGGAATTATTGCCTCTTCATCGAAAATTTCTGCAGAATATCTCCAAATCTATTACAGTGGATTCCGGCCGCGCACCGATACTATTGCCTATATTCATGATGAATTCGATCTTACCGGTATTAGAATATCCTGTTCCGGCTCCATCGACGCGAAAGCTCCCGGAGATGAATTCCACCATATTTCCAGCGAACTCGGGCACCCTTGTGGCCTCCTGCGTTCCGACCGTCCTGTAGAGAAACCTGTCTCCCGCCTCCGAACGGAAAAAATACCTTATAGAATCTTGCGGGTTCTCCGATCTATAAAATCGAAGCATATTCCCTCCCTGGCCTACATATGGTCGCAGAGAATCGGGCTCGCCTACCGCCTCTCTCAGCTCCCTTGCCAACACCCGGACCGATTCCCTCCCAACCTGGTTGAGATCGCTCGCTTGCTGCGATATCCACAGGGAAGAAATCATATCTACAAGGATCGGCCCCCCCGTAAAAACGATTGTAGCCAGGATGGTGATCGCTATTACCAGCTCTACAAGCGTCATCCCTGTCATCCGAGATATTCCCCGCATCTACTCTCTCCTTCAACCCGCAATGTGCGTGATCAGAGAACAAAGATTTCCGCCATTTCTCCTGACTTCCACCTTAACTTCAACCAGCGTGGCGTTTCCTCCCGATGACCTGAGAGGCACCACCGTTCTTCTCCATTCGTACCCGGATTTTTCAACCCATCCCTGAGATTCAACTCCCACTCCGGCTCTCAACGATTCCTCCATGATACTTTCGGCGAGATTCGCTGCGGCGGTCATTTCACAGTCGACCTTCACCGCCGATAACAGGCAGGACTGCATTACCGAGAATGAATAGGCGATAAGACCGAGAATGCAGATAGTTATCACAAGCTCGATCAAAGTGAATCCAGCTTTATTGTCGAGCGCGAATTTTCTCAAAAGCAATCTCATGCCTAACACCCTATTAGAGACAACGGTCTCATCCCGGTCAAATCCTACTCCCTTATCTCTCTCCATCTACCCGACATGGATATTTCTCCTGCGCCTGCCGACCAGGAATTGGTAATTCCTTGTGGAAGCGGGCATGGGAGCAATTCGGAATCTCCGTACAGTTTCACATCCGGATCGAGAGAATCATTATCGAAATACCCCGTCCAAACGGCTCCTCTTATAACTGTTCCGTTTTTCAGACTCGTTTCCCCAACCGTCAGAACGAGGCCGTTGATATTCACATCCAAACCCGTCACAAGATCCCTGCAGGAAATGAGAACTCCGTTTACAGTCGAATTCTTGCCTAGAATTAGTTCGCCCTCCTTCGCAAACAGTATGTTTCCGCTCCTGCCGGTCGTAGAACCGACAGTTATGCCATGCATATTTCCGTGCCCGTGCCCGTGTCCCGACATCGAGGATAGTTCGATGTCACCCTTGGCAATCATTGCTATGCTGTCCGCGATCGTAGATCCTCCACGTACCGTCACGGAGCCGTAAACTACGATTATCGAGTTTGCATCGATATTTGTGATTTCACTTCCCTCCGTTATCTCCAAATCGCCGTTTATTAAAACGGTTCCCTCGATCTCCCTGTCGCCCCATGATTCATCCCCGCCGGCGCAAGAGGCCGCCTGCAGGATAAACGACTCGAACCAGGAGGTATCGAGAGAGGGAGGATCCGGAACGGGATCGACAATCGTATATGGCAACAATTTACCCCCGGAAAAGGATGCCGAACAGCCGTATGGAAGGTAAAATTCAACACTGTTCGTATCTATATTCGCCGAATTATTTGCGACAACATCCCCGTTGACAAACACCCTTCCGGTCACCTCATCGCTGTTCTTCAGTGAAAGACCGTCTCCATGACCTACAAATACCGCGTATCCGGCGTCCTGTTGGGGATCGATACGCTGCATCAATCTTCTGGATATTCCATTTATTACACCTGATGCGATAATCAACCCTGAATCGCCTACGGCCTGGTAGACCCCTTGAATGCCGGATTCGAAGGCGACGGTCCGCGCCGATATGGTACCCAGCGGTTGGGTCGGTCCACCGTAGAGTTTTTCCGAATGTTTCATTTCCCAGAATGCGTCGCATATCCCTGCTTCCGCCAGGTACAGGGCTCTCGCCATATCGGTATCGACGACTCCCGATTCCGCGTTCTGACTGACAAGTTTCTGTACAGCCAGTGCGAGCGTCCCGAATATAACGATGGCCAGCACCAACGTTATAAGAGCGACACCTTTGTTATTCGTCATCAACTCTCTCTCTTCTCCTGTGACTCGAGGTCCTATGGATTTGTCACAGCGGTATTATGATCCGATTCGC
>CAZPAH010000130.1:0-7523 GCA_964584495.1 uncultured bacterium
TCGTAGTTCCGGCGGGAGATTTCAGGGTGAAAGAACTATTGAATCGGCTCGGCCTGCTGATAGCGGAGGGTGAGAAGAAATTCTCACTCGATTGGAGATCTTCCTGGTCGAAGACCGAACCGGGCAGCGCCGGCGAGGTGAAAGTTGTCGTAAGCCGCCAAGAGATAGCAGGTTATCTTTTGGAGATGTTGGCAGGGTTCACCGTTAATAATCTCGAAGGAGGCGATCTCCAACTGATTTCTCCCGAAGGCATAAAGGTGGTGCTTTCGGTGGCCGGACGCGGAAGCGATACTGCACTCTGGACGACGGCGAGCGTGGCGGACCTTCGGAGAAAGCCCGAGCATTCGGCCGAGCTGCTCTCCCAGTCGATTATGGGGGAAACGATGACGGAGCTCGAGGAACGGGGCGACTGGTACCGCGTAAAAACGGCGGACGGTTATCACGGCTGGGTGAGATCGTGGCATGTCGCCCGTACGCCTCTCACCGAAATTGAGAGATACTCGAAGAGGATAAATGCACGGATAAACGTGAACGTAGGATTCGTGCTCTCCGAGGAAGATCCCGCCGGCCTGCCGATCTCCGATATAGTGTGCGGAACGGATGTCGCCTCGTCGGAGGCGGGGGACCCCTTCGTGCGTTTGGAACTTCCGGGAGGAAGGGAGGGTTTCTTCCGGGCCGACGGTCTCGAACTTCCCCAGCGGGGGCGGATCCCCGACAGGGGCCGCCTTATTGAACGCGTAAGGCGTTTTACGGGTATACCTTACATCTGGGGCGGCACCTCGCCGAAAGGATTTGACTGCTCGGGCCTCGTTCAGAGGGTGTTCAAGCTGGAGGGGATAAGCCTACCACGGGATGCCGACCAGCAGTCGAAGGTCGGCAGGTCGATCCCTCTCGGCGAGATCGACGAGGCGGCCGCCGCCGACCTTCTCTTTTTCGGAGAGGGAGGGGCCGTCACCCACGTGGCGATCGCGCTGGGCGGCGGACGATTCTTTCACGCGTACGGTGATGTCAGGGTCAACAGCTACCGTGCCGGCGATTCTCTGTACGAAGAAAAACTGGCCGGATCCCTTCTGTTCGGGCGATCGCCGATAGCCGATCTTCTGGATTGATGACCTGAAGATTGCGCCGGAATGCGAAAAACCTCTTCCTAAAAAATAAAAAAAAGTTAAAAAAATGATTGACAAGACTTTCGGGCTGTTTTAACTTTTCGCCCAACAAAAAGTTATGAGTGTTCGGGTCTTCTGAAAGGGGGTTTTCTCGAACTATTGATAAGGGTATACCTGCGTATACCTGCTGATTTACTCTAATGATGGTTTCCGAGCGGGACTGAGGCGAATGCCGCAGATTCCGAATTTATGGCAGGAAACAAGGAAAGGAGGAGATGCAGGGAGACAGCACGGAGCGTTTTATAAACGCAAATTCGAAACTGAAATCTGGGAACGTATTCGCGCTGACGCGCGGTGATATAGAGCACAAGTTCCTGATACTTCTTCCCGAACGGGAGTTGTCTTGCAGGAGGTAAAAATGAAGAAGCTGTTTATTCTGATAATGGCGGTCGCGATGACCGCGGCGGCGGTGCCCGCTATGGCAACCGAGGCGAGGGTCGAGGCCCTCGGTCCCTACACGGCAAACTATATCGAGGACGATTACAACGTGTTCGGCTGGTACGGAACCCTTCCGTCCTACGCCAACATCATGATGATCGGCCTGGAGAACGACTGGGAATACGATGACTGGTCGCACGCCTACTTCGGTCTCACCTACGGCCTCGGCGAGGAGTGCGAGTATGGCGTGATAGGAATGGTCTTCCTCGAGTATATGTACGGGCCCAACATCTACGGCTGGGCGGGAGACTGGTCCGATGACGACATTTTCGACACCGGTATTACGAACAGGTACACGATCATGTACGGCAAGGAGCTCGAGTCGATGTCGTTCGGCCTCATGTTCAGCTACTCGAGCGAGAAGTTCCTCATGACGGAGACCGACGTCGACGATTTCGAGGTCAACGGAAAGTACATCTCGTTCGGAGCCGGCGTAAGGTTCGATATCAACGAAGAGATGACCGCCGATATCGCTGCCGACATGACGATGTGCTCCTATGCCGACAGCGGCTACTACTCGGGAGTTCCTGTAGAGAAGAACGACGGAATGGCGATGCAGTTCAAGGGACGTATCTTCTACGAGTACAGCAAGGACCTGACCTTTGTCCCGTTCGCAACCTACAGGATGGGCAACTACAGCCTCACTCCGGCGACCAACAGCTACTACTCGGGACCTAACGGCTTCAAGGACATGCTGTTCAAGCTGGGTGTCGCGGCCAACATCACCGTCAACGAGGACAACATGATCCTCTTCGGCATCGAGCCTTTCTCCTACTGGAAGGGCGAGCCTTCGCAGTATGCCGACGATTACGACGGCACGATCGAGATAACGGCCCTTACCCTGCCGAGGTTCCTCCTTGCCCTCGAGACCGATGTCACAGACTGGATGACCTTCCGTATCGGTTGCTCGAAGAGCTTGACCAAGTACAAGATGACCGACGAGTATGATGGTGACGAGACGGTATACGAGCTCTACACCGGCAGGTTCTGGGACACCTTCGAGTGGAATCTCGGACTCGGTTTCCACTATGGCGATTTCGACATCGACTGCCTCATCAGCAAGGACCTTCCGTTCGCCATGGGTTACTGGCTGACCGGATACCAGCCCGATCCTTCCGACGATATGACACCCATCGGAATGGTAACGGCCCTCTACCACTTCTAGATCAGGTAGAAAAGTCGAATAGAAACGGGAGGCCGCGAGGCCTCCCGTTTTTTTATCCGTTACAAGGCTTTGCGGGACGTATTGTTCCCATAGTGGTCTGTTAATTGCAAGCCGACCCGGCAGGACGTTGAAAAAGGTGGAGATGTGTACTTTTTCTACTATTTCCCTGTCGGGCTCGATATAAAGACGAAGCGTACCCCGGTTATCACACTATTCCTTGCCTGGGCATGCGTTACTATTTTTCTTGCAAGCAGATACGTGCCTTACCGGTCGGGGTGGAACTTCGCCAACCTCATCTTCCATCCCTCCAATCCTTCGCTGGCGACGTCCTTCACCTACGCATTTCTCCACACCGGGTATTTCCACCTGATCGGAAACATCGTTTACCTCTATATCTTTGGAAAGGCGGTCGAGGACAGGTTCGGCCCGGGAAGGTTGTTCGCCATATTCGCCCTTTCCGCCATGGCCGGGGCCTGGACCCATCTGTTTCTTACCTCGCGCTTCTCTCCGGAATATCTCGGATACGGGGTGATCGGCTGTTCCGGAGCCACATCGGGGCTCCTTGGGGCGTACCTCATGAGATTCTATTACAGCAGGGTGAGGGTCGTTTACTGGATATTCATGCCGCTCCAGGGGGTCACCAGGGCCGGCCGTACCCACGTTCCGGTAATCTTGGCGATAGCGTTCTGGCTTCTCTACCAGGGAGTCTATGCGGTGATGCAGTACGGTATAGGGGGGGTACAGGTCGCCTACGGCCTTCACATAGGCGGCTTCGCCTGCGGAGCGCTCATGGCGGCCCTCTTCGGGGCCCTTTCGAAGGCCAGGTCCGAGCGCCGGCTCGTAAGGGCAAGGAGAAACTTCGAGAAGGCCGACTGGTTCGCCTCCCAGGCGGAATATATAGAATATCTAGCTTTGGCGCCGAACGACGCCGAGGTGCACGCCGAGGCGGCCAGGACGTTTCTATGCAGCGGCGACCGGGCAAGGGCAAGGTACCATTTCACCGAATCGGTAAACCTGTATCTGAGTAAATTGGAACGCGGTAAAGCTGAAGATATATTCGAATCGGCACTTAGGGCGATCCCGGGGCTGAACCTGCCCCAACGGGTCCATCTCGATCTCGCTTTCAGGATGGAAAGATCGATGAAGTTCAGGGCCGCCCTCACCGCCTATGAGAATTTCACCGAGCTCTATCCTAACTCGGGAGATACCCCTTTCGTTCTGCTCAGGACGGCGTCACTTTACGAGAACAGGTTCGAAAATCCGGTCGAGGCGTATGCATGCTACAGTAGGATCGTCGACTACTATCCCGACGACCCATGGACCGATTTTGCGAGCTGCCAGATAGAGAGGCTTAAGGGGATGAAGATTGTCCTGGATTCCTAGCATAAAAGGAGTTCTTCCCTCCGGCATGCATAATATTGCTTGAACTGATCTGGTGCTTCTGGTAGCGTTCAACCGGTAAAGTGGGGAGGTGTGGTGTGAAACGGGCTGCAGAATCGCCGCTCGAGCTACTAAGGTCGAGGGGTTGCCTGCGGGGGTTCGAGAGGATCGGGGACGCCGAGCTGCTTGCCCTGGTGCTTGGAACCGTACGCAGGCGGTCGAGTGGATCGATCGCGCAGGAGCTGGTCGAGCATTACGGCGGGTTGGAGAGGATTGCGGGTGCCGCCCTGGAGGAGCTGATGGATTTCAGTGGAATCGGCAGGGCCGGCGCGATGAGACTCAAGGCTTCATTCGAGCTCGGCCGGCGGTGGATCGTTTCCAGGAGTGAGAAATCGGTAAAAAATGTGAGGTCGCCGGAAGACGTCGCCAGCCTGATGATCCCCGAGATGAAAGGGCTCGACAGGGAATACTTCAAGGCGATCCTCCTGAACACGAAGAATGGAGTCCTGAGGATAGTGACCGTCGCGGTAGGTTCGTTGAATGCCGCCCTAGTTCATCCTAGGGAGATATTCAAGGCGGCGGTCGCCGCGAGCGCGGCCGGGATAATCATCGTTCATAACCATCCGACCGGCAATCCGGAACCGAGCCGGGAGGATACCGATCTCACAAAACGTTTCGCCAGGTGCGGCGAATTGATAGGTATTGATCTGGTGGATCATATTATTGTGGGTGACGACAGTTTCGTCAGTATGAGGGAGAGGGGCCTGGTGACGATCTGAAAGGAAGGGTGAAAGTGATCGGGCGTATTACCACGTATTTTTCGAACGATATAGCGATAGACTTGGGAACGGCAAATACCCTCGTCTACATGAAGGGTTCCGGGATAGTGCTCAACGAGCCGTCCGTGGTGGCGGTAGATCAGAAGTCGAGGAAGGTCTACGCGGTCGGCGCCGAGGCCAAGTCGATGTTGGGTAAGACTCCCGATCATATCGTCGCGATAAGACCGATGAAAGACGGTGTTATAGCCGACTTCGAGATAACCGAGGTGATGCTCCGCGAATTCATAAGGAAATCCCAGAAAAAAAGGTTTTTCATAAGACCGCGGATCGTGATCAGCGTTCCCTCCGGGATAACGGAAGTAGAGAGACGGGCCGTCATCGATTCCGCCCAGAACGCCGGTGCCAGGGAGGTATACCTGGTTGCCGAGCCTATTGCCGCAGCCATCGGAGTGGGGCTTCCCGTCGACAAGCCTTCCGGTAACATGGTGATAGATATCGGGGGCGGAACGACCGAGATAGCGGTTATAGCCCTCAACGGTATCGTTACCGACATGTCGATTCGAGTCGGTGGCGACAAGATGGACGAAGTTATCGTCCAGCATATCAAGAAGGCCTACAATCTGCTGATAGGGGATCAGACGGCCGAACATGTCAAAATGGTCATAGGTTCAGCCACCAACCTGGGCCAGGAACAGGAGATGGAGATCAAGGGCCGGGATCTGGTCTCAGGTATACCGAAAACGCTCCGTATCTCCAGCGTCGAGATACGCGAGGCGCTGGCCGAGCCGATGAGCCAGATCGTGGTTGCGATGAAGACCGCCCTCGAGCAGACTCCCCCCGAACTGGCGGCCGATATAGTCGACAGGGGAATAGTCATGACCGGCGGCGGTTCCCTTCTGGGAGGGATAGACATTCTCTTAAAAGAGGAGACGAACCTGCCGATAAACGTGGTGGAGGACCCGTTGACCTGCGTAGTGCTGGGCAGTGGCAAGATTCTGGGGAACCTTCATCTGTATGAGAGAATCATCATGAAGAGTTCCCGGTTGTAGGCATGCATATCATATCTTTCCTGTTCTACAAACACCTCGAAAAGACGGTGCTGGTAGTCGCCATCGCCCTTTCAGGGTTTCTCCTTACAAGGCCAGAGGATAGCCGTATCAATACGGCGAGGACCGTCAGCTCGTTTCTGCTCTACCCGGTTGACATGATCGGGGACTATTTCACCAGCGTGGAAACATTGAGAAAGGAGAATGACAGGCTTAGGGCAATGGCTGCTTCGCTCTACCATGAACGTGAACGGTTGATACAGTTCAAGGAAGAGAGGAACAGGCTGCGCCGGCTTCTCGGCCTCAGGGAAGATTCTTTTTTCAACTTCCTGCCGTGCGAAGTGATTGCCAGGTCCTCCAACAGGTTCCATCACTCGCTCACGGTCGACCGGGGAAGCGAATCGGGAGTGAGGACTGGTATGCCTGTAGTGGGTTACCGGGGTTTGGTGGGAAGGGTGACACAGGTTTTCCCAAACTCTTCTAGAGTTCTTCTTATCAACAACAAGACGATCTCGGTCAGCTGCCAGGATAAGCGGACCAGGGTCATCGGGATGCTAAATTGGGAAAGGGGAAACCTCTACCGTCTCGATTACGTGGGGCGCGAGGAGGATGTCCTTGCCGGGGATACGCTCGTAACGAGCGGTATGGGGAGGATCTTTCCGAAGGGTTTTCCGGTGGGGACCGTCTTCAGGGTGGATGAGGACAGGGCCGATCTCTCGCGGGCGATAGGCGTGGTCTCGATGACGGACCTGGGTGTGCTCGAAGAGCTGTTCATAGTTATCGGCGGCCGTGGATGGGACAACAACGATCTTTTCGAGGAATTGGAGAAGTTGGAGAGCAAGGGAGAATAACGCAAACCATGTATGTATTGAGATTGATAGCGGCCGCCGTGGCGGTATTCATCATACAGATGACCCTGGTTCACCATATCACACTGGCGGGGGCGTCCCCCGACATGATGCTGGTTCTCCTCGTCATCCTGGTTCTCGACAGGAAACCCGTTACCGCGATAATTATAGGTTTTTTGCTGGGATTCCTGCAGGATCTTGGAAACGCCTCTTTCCTAGGGATGAACGCGATGGCTAAGTCCGTGGTGGCTTACGGCATAGCCCGACTGGGGAGCGATTACCTGCCCGATAACGTTCTCTTCAGAGGGCTGCTCGTTTTCTGCGCGCTGCTGGCGAACGATATAATCGTGCTCAATATATCGGCATCTTTCGATCCCGCCGAAGTGATCACGACATTCTTCAGGTATTCGCTTCTCTCCGCGCTTTACACCGCGGTAATCGGGGTAGTGGTTCTGAAGATCCTGCACCTGATACCGAGAAGGATGGTTCGGACTAGTGGAGGGTATTAACCCGCAGAGAGAATCGCTGCTCAACCACAGGAGAAGCATACTCCTCGCTGTGTTTATCGCGGCGTTGCTCATCATCAGCACGAGGCTTTTCTACCTCCAGGTGATCCGGCACGGGCATTTCAGCAGGCTGGCGATATCCAACAGGGTGCAGAGGGAAAGGATTGTCGCTCCGAGAGGGCTCATACATAGCTC
>CAZPAH010000131.1:0-7450 GCA_964584495.1 uncultured bacterium
CGACCGGAGCGGGAGACAGCTTTGCCGGAGGGTTTATGGGCAGCCTGGCGGCTACCGGCGCATTGGATGAGCGGGCGTTCAGAAAAGCGATGGTTTATGGAACCGTTTCGGCGAGTTTCGCCTGCGAGGATTTTTCGGTCAGGCGCCTCGAGAGCCTGACGCACGAGCAGATTAAAAAACGATTTAACGACTTTGTTGATATAATCCATGTCGAGAAGGAATAAAATTTGCCTGAATCACGTTTGATGGTTATTTTATGGAGAATAATATCGTGAAACGGCAAAAAGCGGCCATTCCACCTATCGGCTGCTGTCAGTGCTTGAGTTTTGCAACATTTTATGTTACAATAGGTTCTGTTTGGCGAACAGGGTGAAGGAGAGAGGTATTTGACTGACGGTTTTGCTAACGAAGGTTTGATCAGTAGGGCGGAAGAGCTCATTCTTCGGATCAGGGATATCCAATCCTGCCGTATCGCATTGGACGAAAAGGGCGCTATCTCCGAAGTGCACGTTGTCGCGGCCACCGAGAGACCTCCCAAGATGATAGCCCGGGATGTCGAGACATGTCTCAAGGCGGAACTCAACATGGAGATCGATTACCGGAAGATCGGAGTCGTTCTGATCGATACGATAGACGAGGAGTCCCGGGAGTGGAATTCCTCGAAGGCGGCAGATGAGATTGTGGAAGACAGGCTAAGGGAAGAAACCGCCTCCGCTCCGCCGAAGACGGATAACGATTCGGGGACCGTCGAAGATGCCACGCTCGAGTTCCTTGAGGAAGATCAAAGGATTCTTTTCAAGGGGCTGAGCATGACCATAGACGAGAGCCGGGTGGATGCCGAGGTAAAGCTCGAGAAAAACGGTTTCGCAGTGACGGGGTGCCAGGGAGATTTCAGGAAAGCCGGACCTATCTACGAAACGATAGCCGGCGCAACGATCCATGCGGTCACAGAACTGCTTGACGAGGATTTCCATCTGTGCTTATCTGGGGTGGATGAAGTAGAAGTTTCCGAACGCAAGGCGCTTATCGCGGTTATAGACATGATCGACGGGCGTGTCGTAAGAAGTTTCGCCGGGAGCGCTTTTATCGGTCGCGATCCAAACGAAGCAACGGTTCTCGCCGTTCTGGATGCGGTTAACCGCCCGTCGGGCAGATGGAAATCACGCAAGGAAATACATTACAGGATCAGTTGACGCCCCGGACTGCGCATGTGCCGTTTTTGGTGCATAACTTATTTTTCCTCAACAGATTACTTGACAGATCTTGCGGAAGCATCCTGTTGATTCTTGGCATGGAACCTGCAGCGATCAGAAGAGCCTGATTGCAAGGACCGGGGGGGGAAACAAGCCGTCTTGTGGGCGGTAAAACCAGGTGAACCTTGATTTCAGCTAGAGAAAAAACAGGGTGGTCCTTCAGAATATTCTACGGCGTATACGTGGCCGTGGGGCTCTTATTTCTTGCTTGGTTCATAAAGGACCTTCCCGGGGGGCACTGGCGGGATATTCTCCTCTTGGTCGTTCTCATAATCATTGCTGATTCCGTGCAGATTTCACTGCCGCGAGGGGGAGCGTCGATCTATACCTCCTCCCCGATCGATCTCGCGGGAATCGTGCTCTTCGGCCCGGCTATAATGGCGGTGACTGAAGCGATAGCCACCGTGATAACTGAAGGGATATTCCAGAGGCGCCCCTTTATAAAGGTGCTTTTCAACGTTCCTCTCCTGGTTCTCACCGTCGGGATTTCGGGAATAGTCTACCGGGCCTTCGGCTCCCTGGCCGATCTGAGCTCACCCCTTTTCCTGGTTCCGCTATTCTCGGCGGGTATTGTCTACTACATTCTCAATACCTGGTCGGTAAGTTTTATCATTTCCCTCAACAGCGGCAGAAATCCGGTTCACGTCTGGAAACAGAATTACATGTGGAATTTCTTCCATATCCTTGCTTTCCTTCCGGTTGGAGCTGTTATAGCCCTGTTATACAGGAATTCGGGTGTTTGGACGATCGCGTTGTTCATCATTCCGCTCTTTCTCGCCAGATATTCGTTCCAGCTTTATCTCGATATGCGCGAGACCCATATCAATACGGTGGCAGCCCTCTCATCGGCCATCGACGCTTCCGACCCCTTCACCCACGGGCACTCTTTCAGGGTTTCGAAATATGCGTTGAGGATAGCGAGGGAGATGGGACTTTCGTCCAAGGATTTGGAGATGCTCGAGTACGCCTCGCTGCTTCACGATATAGGCAAGATCGCGGTTCAAAACGATGTTCTGCTCAAGATAGGGCCCTTGACCGATGACGAGTGGAAATCGCTGAGATCGCATCCCGATATCGGCGCCGATATCGTCGAGCAGCTTAAGTTCCTGAAGGAGGCCGTAAACGTGATCCGATGCCACCACGAGCGTCCCGACGGAAGCGGATATCCACGCGGCCTGAAGGAGGATGAAATTCCTCTGGGAGCGCATATCATGAACGTCGTTGATGCTTTTGACGCGATGACATCGGACAGGCCCTACAGGAAGGCCCTGCCGATAGAGAAGGTCATAGAGGAGCTGGAGAAATACAAGGGCGCGCAATTTCACTCGAAGGTTACGGATCTTCTGCTCGACATGTACAGACGGGGCGATTTTCCGATAATCGTCGAAGCCGACGCCACGACCGAGATATATAAATCGCTTGTCGAGCACGTCAAACTCTGATGAAAGGAACGGTTCATTGAGCTCAAGGTACTCAGATGCAGGTGTAGATATAGATGCCTCGAACAGGGCGATGAGGGATGTCGGAAAGCTTGCCAAGAGTACCTGGAGCAGCCGGGTCCTTTCCGAGATAGGCAATTTCGGCGGTCTTTACGAGATGCCGCGCGACTTAGAAAATCCAGTTCTTGTCTCAAGCACCGATGGAGTTGGGACCAAGCTGAAGCTGGCCTTCATGACCGGCAGGCATGACACGATCGGAGAGGATCTCGTCAACCATTGCGTCAACGATATCCTTGTTCAGGGAGCGGAGCCTCTTTTCTTCCTGGACTATTTCGGATGCGGAAAACTCGACCCTTCGGTCGTTACGGAAGTAGTCAGGGGGCTTGCCGCCGGCTGTAAGAACAACGGGTGCGCCTTGATAGGAGGGGAAACCGCCGAGATGCCGGGTTTCTACCGTGACGGCGAGTATGATCTGGCGGGGTGCATCGTCGGTATCGTCGAGAGGGATGCGATCATCAATGGGCGCTCGATAGTCCCCGGCGACGCAATCCTGGCTCTGCCATCGAGCGGACTCCATACGAATGGATATTCGCTTGCCAGGAAGACTGTTTTCGAGGATGCAGGGCTGGACATCGCCGACGAAATCCCCGGCACGGGAAGGCGGGCGGCGGATATCCTTCTCGAGATTCACAGGAGCTATCTCCACGAAGTGAGATCGATACGAACGGCAGTCGAGATAAAGGGGCTGGCGCATATAACCGGCGGCGGGTTGCTGGAGAATATACCGCGAATCATCCCAGATGGATGCGCGGTTCGGATTGATAAGGGTTCCTGGAATATCCCGCCTCTCTTCGACTTTCTGCGAGACAGGGGGGGCGTGAGCGAAACAGAGATGTACCGTGTGTACAATATGGGGATAGGTATGGTGGTGATAATTCCGGGAGGGGAAGAGAAGAAGACGGTTGGCTGCGGTTGCCGCTGGGAACCGTTCCGCATCGGCGAGATCATCGCAGGGGAAAAAGGCGTTCGTCTCGAGTGACCCGGTTTAAAGCTACCTGCTGGGAAATCAGTCGGTTGAGGGTGCAGTGGCGGTTGAAAAGCCGCGGCGCCCGGTTGAGTTCCGTTGACAGCATTTCCCTTATATTCTTAAGTACCTATCCGATTTTTCAATTCTTGACAGAAAAATCAGGCAATGATACGATTCGCCCTTGAAAGATTTTCTATTTGTCCAAATGGGTTATAATACTTATTATTGGACTGATACGACTGATGTTGAAATATTCCTAACCGGCTCAAAGAGAGGAGTCCGAGATGCTGACCATCAAAAACAGAGATGAAGGTGATGTACTTGTACTTGATCTCGAAGGGCAGATTGATGGTGGACCGAAATCCGAGAAGATCCAAGAGATAATTAAAGAAAGCATCCAAAACGGGCGCAGGAAATTCGTTCTCAATTTGAGCGATGTCAAATGGTTAAATTCTCTGGGAGCCGGCGTTCTGATAGCTTCGTATGCATCGGCGAAGAGGGAAAAAGCCGCACTCAAGCTCTTCGGCGTATCGGACAGGGTCGAAACCGTTCTGAAAACATGCGGTCTCATTCCTGATGTATTCGATGTCTATGATACAGAGGGCGATGCGATAACGAGCTTCTGAATGTTCGGACGGTAAACGCTTGATTCAAACAAAAGGGATGAAAAGATGAAGATTAAACAGAAAGTGGTTGATGGAATAACCGTTCTTGAACTTTCGGGTGAGATGTACGGTGGCCCGGACAATATTAAACTTGTGGATACAATCTCCGAGCTGATATCCGAAGAGAAGCTCGATCTTGTAATAAATCTCGCTAAAGTCAAATGGATCTCAAGTACCGGTCTCGGGATCCTTGTTTCGGCACGGTCGCGTTACGCAAAAGAGGGCGGCGTAATAAAGCTTTGCAATCCCAACGACAGGGTGCTCGGCATCCTTCAGGTAACCCGCCTGAATCTGATATTCGATGTCTTCGGATCGGAAAGCGAGGCGATAGCGAGTCTCAAGCAGTGAGCGATTCGGGTTTTAAAGGTGCCAAGCCTATTATTTTCAAAGAGAAAGCGGAATGTAGCATCGTCGGTTGACGGCTCCGTTCCGTTTTTTTTACCCTTCTGCGCGGGAGGTTGCGCGATGCGGAAATCGGTAGTTACTCTTCTTGTATTGGTTCTGGTTTTGCCCCTCGCGGCAGCGGCCGAACTGCTGACGGTTGAAAAGTTCGAAGCGATGACAAGGGCCAGCGATCCACAGATATCGCCCGACGGCTCGATGATCGCATTCGTCGCTTCCGTGCCCGACATAGAGGAAAATCGTAATAAGACCGATATTTGGATGGTTCCCGCCAAGGGTGGGGAACCGGTGAAATTCGCGACGAGCAGCGGCGCCGATTATCACCCAAGGTGGTCGCCCGATGGGAAAAAACTGGCATTCGTCTCGACGAGGAGGGGTTCGGCGCAGATTTGGATCATTCCGACCGACGGCGGCGAGGCGGTTCAATTGACCGACCTGTCGACCGGGGCCAACGACCCCGTCTGGTCGCCCGACGGTAAACGTATAGTGTTCTATTCGTTCGTATATCCCGATTGTCCGAGCGATTCGTGCAACGCGGCCCGCGAGGAGGAGCGGGATTCGAATCCGGTAAAGGCAAGGGTTATCGAACATCTCCTTTACAGGCACTGGGATAGCTGGAAAGAGGGCAAGCGGAACCACCTTTTCGTCGTAGAGCTGGAGACGGGAGAGGCGAGGGATATCACACCGGGAAGAACGAGCGATTTCCCCACCTATCCGTGGGGAGGCTCGGGAGAATACGCCTTTTCTCCCGATGGGAAGGAGATCTGCTGTGCTTCCAAGGTCGCCGATATGGAGGCCATATCGACAAATACCGATCTTTTTGTAATCGATTGCGCCACGGATCAGATCAAAAAACTCACCTCCAACATGGCGGCCGATGAAAGCCCCGCCTACAGTCCCGACGGCAGGTATCTATCCTACCGGTCCCAGGAAGTGCCGGGATTCGAGGCCGACCGGTGGAGACTGATGGTCCTGGACCGGAAAACGGGTGAAAGTCGGGAATCGACAGCCGGATTCGACCGGGGTGTTTCCGACTACAGTTGGGCGCCCGATTCGAGGAAGATCTATTTCACCGCCGGCGATAATGGAAACAGCTCGCTTTTCAGCCTGGATCTGAAGAAGGGCAAAATCGAGAAACTCCTCGGGAAATGCAATAACGGTTCTCCGAAGGTCAGCCCCGATGGAAAAACCATCGTGTTCACGAGGAGGAGCTTCGATTTCCCGCATTCGATCTGGAGGATCTCGTCAAAGGGTAAGAACCTGTCCAGAATAACTAATTTCAACCGTGACGTGCTCGATGCGCTCGAGATTAACTCGGCCGAAAGCATAAGCTACAAAGGAGCCGAGGGTGTCGATATTCAGGCTTTTCTGATAAAGCCGCCGAGATTCGACTCCTCGAAGCGATATCCCGCGATCATGTTGATACACGGAGGTCCGCAGTCGGCTTTCATCGACTCATGGTACACAAACTGGAACGCCCAGACATTCGCTTCAGCCGGGTACGTGATATTCATACCGAATTTTCACGGTAGTGACGGGTTCGGTCAGGATTTCGTCAATTCCATCAGCGAGGATTGGGGAGGGAAATGCTACGAGGATATATTGAAAGGGTTGGATTACCTTTCCGATCTCCCCTATGTCGATCCGAATCGGGTCGGGGCCGCAGGGGCGTCTTACGGCGGCTACATGGTCAACTGGATCGAGGGCCATACCGACCGGTTCGCCTGTCTCGTGTCGATGGCCGGAGCATACAACCTTTTCAGCAAATACGGCGTGACCGAGGAACTCTGGTTTCCCGAATGGGACCTCGGGGGAACCCCCTGGAGCAACAAGGAAGGTTACGAGAGATGGAGTCCCCACAACTTCGCAGAGAATTTCAAAACGCCGTGCCTGGTGGTTCACGGAGAGAATGATTTCCGGGTTCCAGTGGGAGAGGGGTTGCAGATGTTCACCGCTCTACAGAGGCAGGGGGTGCCGTCGAAGCTGATATATTTCCCCGACGAGGGTCACTGGGTTTTAAAGCACAAGAACAATATATTTTATTACACGCAGTTTCTCGATTGGATGAACAGATACCTGAAGGAATGATTTATCCGTATATCGGTCAGGGACAATCAAGGTCCGGGGAAGTGGCGATACCGTATCTCTCGCCTTCTTCTCCGGGCCTCGAATACTCATCCCCTTCGTACGATTCGATCCATTCACCGGACGTGGAAATTACGACCAGCCTGTCGTTTCTCCTGTCGATCAGGTAAAGATTATCGTCGAGCAGGGTCAGGTCCCCCCAACGGCCCGCCAGCGTGTGGTTGCCCCCGGCGTGTGCATAGAAGTCGAAGAAATCGCTCTCCCAGGCCCCGCCGGCGGTCAGGCGGCCTATACTTCTGTTATAGAGGTTTCCGTCAAGAGTTATATATATCGTTCCGGAGCTGTCCGCGCACATCCCTTTCGGCTCGATGGCGGTCAGGTTGACGCTGTGGAGCGTTTCGAGACTGGTGTTGTGTGTTCTCCCGTCCCAGTACAGCCTATCGATAGAGAACGAAGCCGTTGTTCCCGAAAGGAAGTAGAAAGCCCTGATAACAGGATCGAAGGCGAAATTCTCTACTAGGATCGAATTGTAGGGAAATTCGAGATAAGGAGCTGCGGGCGAACAGCCTATCTTATAAA
>CAZPAH010000132.1:0-7053 GCA_964584495.1 uncultured bacterium
ATCGTAGCTTTCCTTCGGATCCTTTTCGCCGGCCGCCTCCACGATGAACAGAAGGACCCTGCATCTTTCAATATGCTGAAGAAACTGTATCCCGAGCCCCTTGCCCTCGTGCGCCCCCTCTATCAAACCAGGGATATCGACCATGCAGAAGGAAGCCTCATCGTCGATTCGAACGATTCCGAGGTTCGGCGATGTCGTCGAGAACGGGTAGTCCGCTACGAGCGGATGGGCATCGCTTACAGAGCGGAGCAGAGTCGATTTGCCGGCGTTCGGGAGCCCCACGAGCCCCACGTCGGCGATTATCTTGAGGGTAAGCCTCAATTCCCTTTCTTCCCCCGTTTTTCCCCGGGTCGCCTTGCGGGGCGCCTGGTTGCGCGCCGAACGGAAGGTGTGGTTCCCCTTTCCACCGGTCCCTCCACGGGCCACGACGATCCGGTCCCCCTCCTTCAGAAGATCGACGATAAATTCTCCCGTGACCGCATCCTCTACAGTCGTGCCGGGAGGAACCTTTATCACCACCTCCTCGGCGCTCTTTCCCGTTTTCCTCGCACCCTCTCCGGGACGTCCGTTCTTGGCCCTGTATTTTCTCCTGTACCGCAGGTCGAGAAGCGTGCGCATCTGCCTTTCCACGGCCACGACCACATCCCCCCCGCGCCCTCCGTCCCCGCCGTCGGGACCTCCCCGCGGGACATACTTCTCCCTGCGGAAACTGATGCATCCGTCCCCTCCATTGCCGCCCCTTACCGATATCTCGACCCTGTCGATGAACATCTCATACCGCCGTATCGAAATATTTATCCCTGTTGAGTATCCTCTGCGGGTCGAAGGCGCACCTCACACCTCTTTGAAACATCAACTGTAAAGGTGAAAACATCTTCGGGAGGTATCCGCTCTTCGTAATCCCTATGCCGTGCTCCCCGCTGAGTGTGCCTCCCAGCTCCACCACCCGTTCGAACAGCCCTTCCACGAAATCTTGGGCCCTTGCCATCTCGTAAGCCTTCCTACGATCGGTCATGATATTGACGTGAAGATTCCCATCGCCGCAGTGACCGAAAATGTAGCAGTCGAGGTTGAATCTTTCTGCTTCCATTTTAATGAACGAGACTGCCTCGCCCAACGATCCGAGCGGCAGGGACACATCCTCGTTGATCTTCGTTATCCCTTTTCTCGCCAGGCTGGGACTTATCGATCTTCGAAGCTCCCATAGAATATCCCTCTCCAGCTCGTCCCGGGCCGTTATCTTGAACAGCCCCCTTTTTCTGCAGAAATCGTCGAGGATGGTATGTTGGGCTTCTACCTCGTCGAGAGAGCCATCCATCTCTACGAAGAGGTAGCATGTATCCCGGCCCAACCCGCTTATCTCCCTGTAATCGGTGACGCACTGCATCGTTTTCGAGTCGATGAATTCTATCACGGCGGGGCAGAACCCGGAAGTGAGAAGCTCCGAGGATCTATCGATAGCCTGCCTCGTGCCGCCTGCGGCCACAAGGCAGGTCCTCGCCTCCACCGGCATGTGTAGAATCGACAGGCGGGCCGAGTAGATTATCCCCATCGTTCCCTCCGCTCCCGGAAGGAGGGCCGCCGCCCCTTCGAGGGGCGAGTCGACGATCGAGCCGTCAGGTGTGATCCACCTGACAGAGCGAAGATAGCGCCGGGTAACCCCGTACTTGTAAGCCCTCGGACCGCCGGCGTTCTCAGCGATGTTTCCGCCGATCGTCGAGACCTTCAGGCTAGCTGGATCCGGAGGATAGAAGAACCCCCGCCGGGCGAGATAGTCCTGAAGCTCCCCATTGATTATGCCCGATTCGACCTCCACCTCGAGGTTGTCGGGGTCGAGGGCGATAACCTTGCCGATCCTCTCTGTAGATACCACCACGCCACCGCCCGTAGGAAGAGCCCCCCCTGAAAAGCCGGTTCCGGCGCCCCTCGCGAAAAGAGGCAGATCAAGCCCGCCCGCCGTCCGGACGATCCTGGAAATCTCTTCCGGGCTCCGGGGAAATGCGACTCCAGCGCACTCGCCCCTCCTGCCGGTGGCATCGAAATTATAGGTGATAGTATAGACGGGTTCGGTACGGAACTCGATCTCACCCAGCTTGAGGGCAAGTTCGCCGGCTCTTCTCCTGATAGATTCGGCCTGGTTCATTATCCCGAATAATCCCTGACGAAGCTCTCGAACCTGTCCAGAGCCAGGTTAAGCTGGTCGACGGCGGCCGCGAAGGAGAACCGCACCATCCGGTCGCAACCGAAAGGCCCTCCCGGAATCAGGAGCAGCCCCTTCTCGCTGAGGAGCTTCTCGCAGAACTCGCTGCTTCCCGATACGCCGCACCGTTCGTAGAGAGCCGAAACATCCGCCAGGAAATAGAAGGCTCCTCCCGGTTCGGGGAATTTCACCGAAGGTACCGCCGAGAGACGGGCCGCGAACATATCTTTCCTCTTCTCGAACTCCGCCCGCATCATGTCCCTCGCGGCGGCGCCGTTTTTTACCGCCTCGAGGGCGGCCCACTGCGATATAGCGTTCGGGCAACCCGTCGCGTGCGCCTGGTACGCCCCCATCCTGAAAGCCAGCTCCTCGGCGGCAAGGGCGAACCCTACCCGCCAGCCCGTCATGGCGTAGCTCTTCGAGACGCCCGTGATGACGACGCTCGATCCTTTCAGCTCGGGGATCAGCTTGACCGGCGAATAATGCCTGTTATCCCCGTAAGTGAGGAATTCGTATATCTCGTCACTTATAAGGGCGATACCCTCGTCGAGAAGAAATCTGCCTATCGCCTCGATCTCATCCCTGCCGTACACGATACCCGCCGGATTGTTGGGAGAATTGAAAAGAATCGCCTTCGGTTTTCCCTTTTTCACGGCCGTCTTGAGATGCTCGACCGTTAGCCTGTAACCCGTGTCCTCTCCCAGCTCGATAATCCTGGGCACCGCCCCGACCAGCTTCACCATCTCGGGATAGCTCACCCAGTAGGGCGTCGTGATCAAGACCTCGTCCCCCGGATCGGTGAGCGCGAACAGCGCGTTGAAGATGGAATGCTTCGCCCCGTGGGATATCACGACCTCCTTCCATCCGTACTTCACTCCAAGAAGTTCGCTGTACTGCGCCGACACCGCCTCCCTCAGCGGCTTTATCCCCGCCGCGGGCGTATATCTCGTCTTACCTTCCTCGATCGCCTTTATTCCGGCCGCTTTGATATGGTCCGGCGTTTCGAAATCGGGCTCTCCCGCCGCCAGCCCCACTACATCCTCGCCAGCCTCCTTGAGGGCGTTCGCCCTGGTGTTCAGACTAAGCGTTATAGAGGGTTCTATCCCGCCGGCCCTTTTACTGACAATTCCCGCCACTCCTGGTTCCTCCTTGGAGAAATTGGAAACGTTACCGCCCCGCGGTCAGCGGGGCTTCCATTCTCTGAGCCTTTCGGCGACAACCGGGGGCACGAGGCACTCGAAATCGCCGCCGAGCCTGTAAATCTCTTTAACGAGCGAGCTGTGCAGGTATATGTACTTTTCGCTCGGCATCAGAAAGACCGTCTCGAAATCCGGGTCCAGCTTCCTGTTCATAAGGGCGATCATCAACTCGTACTCGAAATCGGACACGGCCCTGAGCCCCCTGATAACTACATTCACCTTCCTCCGCCTGAATTCCTCGACGAGAAGGCCGTCGAACGAAACTACCTCGACCCGGTCGAGATCTCCCAGAGATTCCTTTACCAGGGCGTGCCGCTGCTCGAGCGAAAGGAGGGGCGATTTGTGGACCCCGGCCGCGACGGCTACGATCACCCTGTCGAATATCCGCGAGATTCGCTTAACGAGATCGACATGCCCGTTCGTAATCGGATCGAAGGTTCCCGGATACAGCGCGGTTTTCTCCTGCATACCTCGAGCCTCCTTGTTCATTATCAGCCCTCGTCCTCCCCGTATCGGAAATAGGTCACGATCGTCTGGCCGAATTTCCTCGTCCTCAGCTTCTCGAGGATCCCCTTCTCGATTTCTATCTCCGAATCGCTTTCGACAATGAGCATCTTGCATATCTTTCTGTCGGCCCTGTTTAGCATCCCGGCTATCTCGGCGGCCAGCCTGCTTTTGTACGGAGGATCGGCGAATATCAGGTCGAACCAGCTTCCGTTCCTGATAACCGCGCCGAGGAATTTCACGGCGTCGCCGCTCTTTACCAGCGCCGCGTCCTGAGGAAAAGAGCATCGCTGCAGGTTCGTTCTCAAGGCCCTGAGGATCGATCTCTCCTGCTCGACGAAAACGGCGCGTGCGGCCCCCCTGCTCAGCGCCTCTATCCCCATCGAGCCGGATCCCGCGAAGAGATCGAGCACCGCCGCTCCCTGGAGCTCGGCGTAAAGGGTATCGAAGACCGATCCCTTCACTACCTGGGCCGTGGGCCTGAATTGGTCCCCGTGCCCGCCCCTGAGGGCGATCCCCTTCTTCAATCCCGCGATAACCCTCATCGGCACCTCTCCTTTTCAAAGCTTACAGGGCCTGTCACCAAGCATATCAGGATAAAGAACTATGAGGGCGGGAGCAAGCGAAAAGCTGCCACGCTTCCCACCGGAGGCTAAAAAGAGGGATGAAAAAGAAAAAGCCCCCGGGTGTCAGGGAAACTCCCGGGGGCACGACGGTGAGTGGAGGGGGCAAGGTTATTCCACTATCGTCGGAGTCACAAAGATAACGAGTTCCTGCTTCTTGTTGACCTTACTCTTCGAGGAGAAAATCCTTCCAAGGTAAGGAAGATCCTTCAGGTACGGAATGCCGGTAATAACGTCCGTGTCGACCTTCTTTATCAGTCCGCCGATTACGGCCGTATCGCCGTTCTTGATGATGATCCTGGTATCGGCCTCGGCCGTGGCGATGATTACACCGCCCTGGGCGGTCGATTCGGACTGCAGCTCGCTGACCTGGGGATGGAGATCCAGTGTGATTGTCTTGTCCGAGTTCACGTGGGGAATGACCCTGAGCATGATACCGATCTTGGTCAGCTCGGTGATCGGGTTACCCGCTTCGTCGGCGACGATCAGGGGGATCTCCTTGCCGACGAGGATGCTGGCTTCCCTGTTGTCCATCGTGGTTATCCTCGGATTCGAGATAATATTGGCCTTGTTCTCCTTCTCGAGAACCTGGAGCATAGCGTTAAGCTCTCCCCAGGAACGGACGGTGCCGAACTTCAACGTACCGGACGAAAGGGGGATATCGGCAGTCATTTCGGCGCTGCCGGTCCCTCCGAAACCAGACTTGTGCAGGTTGAGGAATCCCCAGTTGATTCCCATCTCCTGGGACGCCTCGACATCGACCTCTACAAGCTTGGCGTTGATATCGACCTGGAAGGTCTTCTTATCCAGCGTCTCGATCAATTCGGATATCTTGTCAATATTCTTTTCTATATCGGTTACGATGAGGGAGTTGCTTCCCAGATCGACATCGATCTTTCCCCTCTGGGATGTCATGTTCTGAAGGGCGTCCTTCAATTCCTCGGCGTTCGAGTTGTTGACAAAGATCACCCGCGTGACGAGGGGAAGCTGGTCCTCGATTTTCTTTTCCGCAGTTTGAACCTCGAGTTCCTCCTTCATCAGTTTCGTCAATTCGGCGACCCTTATCATCCCGTGCTCTTTCCTGTAGCCGTAGCTGTGGGCCCTGAGGAGAACTTCGAGCGCCTCTTCCCACGGCGTGTCCTTTATATGGACGTAGACCTCTCCCTTGACATCCTTACCCGCCACGATATTTACACCGGAAAAATCGGATATCGTGCGCAGAACCGTTTTAATATCGGCTCCCTGCGCGTCTATGGTGATCTTGCGGGGCCCCATCGGAGCTCCGCCGCCGCTGGCGGCCGCGCCTTTGACGTACGACTCGGCCCATGGAAGGGCGTCGTCGTTTCCGGCCGTTTCGACCTTCGCCGCGGGAGCGGTTTCCCTGATCACGAGGGCGCTGGATACATTTTCCTTTTCAGCCTTGGCCGGGGAGGCTTCATCGGCCTTCCCGCCGCTCTTATCCTCCACTACCCAGGCGGAAGAAGGGTTCCGCTCGGGACTTTTCTGCGTCGACTTACCGGCCGGCTGAGTCTTTATCCAGTCGCCGGGCTTCGATTCGGCCCGCGACGGCTGGGACGGCTCGTCGGACGTTCTGCTTTCGACAGGCTTTATCAAGGGCAGAACCGGCCCCATAGCGGCCGCCGAGACGACGCCGGACTGGCCGGCATCCTGTTTCACGGAAACCTGCATCGGGGCGATCCCGCTTTTCTGCGCGGGCATTCCCGCGTCCTTGTCGGTCAATTCGACGACCTGGACGCCACCCTCCTCGAACAGCCTGTAGTCGACCTTCTTTTTCAAATCGACGACAACCCTGCTGATCATCACCGGGTCTACCTGGAACTGGCTGGTCCTGACCTGGTGAATGAACGGGTTCTCTGTATTGCCCGATATCTCATGAAGATCGTATCTGGCTCCTATGCAATCGACAACGAGCCTGTCGGGTTCATAGACCATGAACGCCTTGAACTCCACGTCGCCGGTCTTGCTGATCTCGAGCCTGATCTTGCCGGCCGAGGGCACTACCTTGAGCCCGTTGATCTCGGTGTTCAGGTCACCGGCAAGGATACCGAAACAGGGCAGTATCAACCCGATGAGAACTACCGGAGCGAGTCTGCGGATACTCAGCATCTTATTCTCCTTTTCCCTTCTTGCCCTCCATCTGGAGGGTTACACTGGTTGTTTGTCCGAACATCGATACTCTTGCCACTATCGAACGTTCCCCCACCGAAACTACACTGCCGTTCCGCACGGGATCGCCCGCTTTCAGTATATAGCCGTAACCGTTGTTGTCCTCGAGCATCGCATATTTTTCCATTCCCCCGGACAGTACTCCGACCATCCTTACGCCGTAGATATCGACCAGCTCGTATTCCGTTTCCTCGAACTCGCCGACGACCAGGCTCTGGAAGGGATCTCTCCTATTGAAAGCCTTGTAGTAATATCTCTTCGTTCTCAGATTTTTCTGTTCGTCTAACTCGCCGCCGCCTGACGCCGCTTTCACGGTATTCACCGTTTTCACGGCTTCCTG
>CAZPAH010000133.1:0-7038 GCA_964584495.1 uncultured bacterium
GTCGTCAGCGGAGCGCTTTATATGTACGCAAAGACGCTGAAGGCGTCGAGCATAGGCGTGGAGCTGCAGGACGATTCGGGTAAAGGATAGCGATTGAAAACGCAGCAAAAAAAGGAAAAGCAGCAAAAGCAGCAAAAGCTGGAACACCAGTCGATATACGATATATTCGATCAGGAGAGCCCGATCGCGACCGAGATGCGCAGGCTCTATTCGAACATCAGGCACATCGACGGAAAAGGGAACAAGCGTAGCTTCCTGGTGACCAGCGCCAACAGGGGAGAGGGGAAGAGCACTGTAGCCTCGCATCTGGCCCTGACCGTCGCGAGATTCAGGGGGAAGAAATCGTTGATCGTCGACGCGGACCTTAGGAGGCCGAGGCTTCACGAGATATTCAATGTGCCCAAGGAGCCGGGGCTCCTCGAATGCCTTGAAGGCTCGATCGATCCGATGATGGTGATAAAGGATACGCCGATCGAAAACCTCAAGGTCATTCCGAGCGGCAGAAGGGTCAGGTCGCCGGCCCATCTTTTCGAAGGCGACGTCATGTCCGAGATCTTCGAAAAGATAAAATTCTATTACGATATTGTAATAGTCGATAGCGCACCCATCATTCCGGTGAGCGATCCGATGCTGATCTCGAGCGAGGTCGATGGGGTGATCATGGTCCTGCTGGCCGGCAGGACGCCGAGGAACGTTTCCCTGAGGGCGAAAAATATTTTGCTGGACGCGAATGCGAACCTCCTGGGTATCGTTGTGAACAACCTGTCGGAGGTTTTACCCTACTACTACGATTATAAATACTACGGATATACCGAAGACGAGAGGGAGTAAATGCGTTATCCGGGAGAATACGGTGAAAGGTGACATGGCAGGCAGGTTCTTGATCTTCGCGATTATAGTCATGCTGCTCCCCGCGGGAGCGCCCGGGCAGACGATGCCGGTATCCGATGCCGATTCGCTCTGCATTCATTTTACCGGCGATTCAAAGGAATTGCATATCGAGTTGAGGCTCGATTACTCCATAAACGGCACATTGCCCCTCACCGTCTGCGGCGTCGAAACGGGCGTTTCCTATGACCTGTTCACAAGCGGATGGGGGCTGGAAAACAGAAGGTGCAAGTTCAAATTGAACGAAAACGGGTCCCTCTCGACGGGAGGGATTCGAACCGGAATGTTCCTGCGCAACGCGGTTATTCCCGGATGGGGGACTATCCATTCGGGAGGCAAGGCCACCGGTTGGACCGATATGCTTACGATAGGGGCGGTTCTCCTCAAGTTGAACTCGGAACAATCCGAGTATCAACATCTCTCGAACAGGCATGAAGTCCTTTACGAGATGATGCAGACGGCAGGCTCATGGGAGGAGAGCGAATCGATCCGCCTGGCGCTCCATACGGCTTCAAGGGATGTCAACGTGCAGAACAGTTACAGGAAACGGCTTTTGATATTGTCGGCCGCGCTTTACGGATTCCAGCTGGTAGATCCCTGGCTGTCATCCAACCCGCCCCGAATCGCACGTGAAGCGGGAGGAACGATTATATCGGTGGATGCCGTCCCCTCCTCGAGGGTGAAGGCTTTTCTTTTTTCGCTGGTCAGACCCGGGCGCGGACAATTCTACCAGGGCAAATCGACACGGGGGATCCTGTTCTCGGCCTTGACTACGGCGGCGGCCCTTTATTCGCTCGATATGCAGAACGATTACGATAAGGATATCAACGCTTATGAGATCGAAATAGAGAAGTATGAAAATGCAGCGACCCTGGAAGAGAAATATTACCACAGGGACCGGGCGGCCGGTCTATGGCACAATGTCGAGGGCTCGAAGGATGACAGGAATATCGCCCTTATTCTATTGGCCGGACTGTGGGGGCTCAACCTGGCCGATACATTCTTGCCCGGGGAAGGTTACTCGTCGCAATCGAGGGTATCGCTGGACCTCGAACCGGATGGTGCGGCGTTTGTTTTAAAATTCTGATAGACGGAGGTGCTTCCGATGAAGAAGCTCGTTGTTCCATTTATTATAATACCGATTCTGGTTTTTTTGATAAACGGATGTTTGAACGATATCGAGGAGACACCGCTCGAGATCACGCAGACTATTCTGCCGGCGCCGGTCGGTCTATCCGCCTTGATTGGAGACGGCTCGGTAACCTTGAGATGGAAGGGGGTCACGGGCGCGCAATTGTACAACGTGTACAGGATGACGGGTTTGAACAGCGCGAACGAGAAGATCTCGGGGAGAGCCGATACATTTCTGGTGGATACGGATTTGAGAAACGGACAGGAATACTACTACCTCGTGGCTGCCGTCGGTACCGAAGGGCTCGAGGGGAGACGAACGGAATATATAAGGGCCGTACCATCGGTATATTCGATACTGATCAACGGCGGAACAGGATATACGGGGAACAGGCTGGTCGTTCTTTCGATAACCGCCCCCATCACCACGGCCCTGATGAAGATTTCGAATTATCCGGGAATGAGCCCTGGAAGCTGGGAACTTTTCGGTAATACAAGGGAATGGGAACTGAGCGATATGGATGGTGTGAGGTCGATATACGCGGTCTTTCAGGATGAGAACGGTTCTATATCATCGGTCATCGAGGCGTCGATTGAGCTGGACAGGTATTCGATGATTTCGGATATCACCTTCACGCCGCAGCCGCCTCTATACGCGCCCGGGGCCACTATCCATTTCGTTATGCAGGTGGAGGATGACGAATTGGGTGGATCGGGGTGGATAACGATCGAACAGCTTTCCGGTACTATCAAGCTCTACGATGACGGTAGGGGGGGCGATCCCGTTGCGGAAGACGGATCGTATGAGGCCGACTATACTTTTCCTGAAAGCCTCAGGGGATTGGATCTCGGTGTGGCAGGGGAATTCACCGACAGGGCGGGGAACGAATCTCCACCTTTCGAGGCAGTCGATATGATCTCATTTACCGATCCTCCCGCCGGCGTGCAGCTTTTAGGAGCCATTGATTCCACGACAAGCAGCATCACTATCAAGTGGTCCGAGTCGAACGAGAGTAATTTCAGCGCATACAGGATATATAGAAGCGATCTCCCCGCCCTTATTACGGGACAGGATCCGGATCCAAAGTATTTTATAAGGGGACTCGATAACCGGACCCAGACCAGTTACCCGGACGGAGAATTGATCGAAGGCGATACATATTACTACAGGATCTTTGTCGTCAACGATCTTGAGGAAATGACGGCCAGCAACGAGATATCGGCAAGTACCTTCGACGCCTATCCGGCGCCCGTTGTTCTCGACACGCTTTCCTCGATAGGAACCGACAGAGTGACCCTAACATGGTCGACATGCCAGGCGACGGATTTCGAGTCCTACCGGATTTACAGGGCGACATCTCCCGGTGTAACAGAGAGCAGCCTTCTGGTTGATACGATTAACGAGCGCGAACTTACCTGGTATGACGATTCAGGACTTGACATGGGTAGTTATACCTATTATTATAGAGTCCTGGTATTTGACCAAAAGGGGAAGAGTAGTCGCAGCAATGAGGTTTCGACACCGTAGTAGTATTGAATAAGCGGTTTTAATCTGCGGAAAAACTCACAACTTTTATTAGGAATTGGGTAATTTCCCCCAAGTGTCTTTATCTCCAGTATGGAGACGGGAAGGGTTGCGTAAATCACAATGATTTATAAACATGTTTTAGTTATTTATTAACAAGTTGTTATAGCGTATACATAATGTATTGCATTAAGCGTTTATTTGATTGTTGTTAGATCCGGCGTAAGGGAATGGTATTTGCATTAATAACAAGAAATCGGTCGAATTATAGGTATTTCAACCTAGACTGGAGCGGATGATAAACGGTGGTAGTTTTTAATAGATCGGTTCTGGGAACATCGGCGATAGCACCGCAACCGGGGTACAGCTACGACCCCGAACCGGCCGATGATATAAGTTACCTAGGCGAGCAGGTTGCAAAATCTCGGGACGCCATAAACGGAAAAACCGAGCTCATCAAGCGGATTTTCGATGTTGTATTGGCGGCGGCCGCCATAGCGCTTTTGTCCCCCGTGATGCTCATAGCAGCCATCATGATAAAGGTCGAATCGAACGGTCCGGTATTCTACAAGCAGGAAAGGATCGGCAAGAACAGGAGAAACAGGGAAAGAAGATCGGTCGATGCCTACGGAGGATTGGATAGGCGCGGCTCCTCCGGAGATAGAAGAAAGAATCTGCACGCGGGAAAGCCTTTCGAGATATACAAGCTTCGAACGATGCGACAGGATGCCGAGAAGTTCGGTCCCAAGCTGGCGCAGGAAAGGGACCCGCGCATAACGAGGGTCGGCTATTTCATGCGCAAGACGAGGATAGACGAGATCCCTCAATTCATAAACGTCCTGAAGGGCGATATGAGTGTGATCGGTCCGAGACCGGAACGTTCCTTCTTCATCAACAAGATAAAACAGGATCTTCCGGAATTTCCTCTCAGATTGAAGGTAAAGCCCGGTATTACGGGTCTTGCGCAGGTCGAGGACGGTTATGCGCAGAACATGGAGATGATGAGGAAGAAGATATATTACGATCTGAGTTATATCAGGGATTTTTCAATATTCCAGGAAATCAAGATCCTCTTCAAAACGGTGTTCGTCGTATTCACCGGCAAGGGTGCCTGCTGACGGCGCCTGGTTCGAAAATATCACCCTTAAAAACAGACATCAGAGCGTAACAGCTTGACCTGCGCGTATCCGGGCCATTACACTAATATCCGGTGATAATATGCTTGGAATACGGAATATAGTGCTTCTGACGCTCTTCTATATGCTGCTTCTCGCGGTCGCCGTGCTGATGCCCGTATTGAAGTGGATTACGATACCTATCGGGCTGGCGGTAGGGCTGATCTTCATCCTGAATCAAAGAAGAGAACAAAGAAGCAAGATAGAGATAATCCAGAAACGCCTCAGCAGCCTCCGTGGCGAAGGATTGTTTATAGAGGATAGTATCAAGGGGGGGCAGGGCGATTTTTTCTACAGAGTTATCCTGACGATCCTTACCGATCTAGAGAGGGTCCTTTTCAAGCTCGTCGAAAAGAATATTCAGCTGCTGAGCCTCAAGGAAATCGGAAGATCGATAATCAGCTCGATGGATGAGAAGAAGCTTATCGATTCCGTCTTCGAGTATCTTCTGCAGGGAGTGGGTTACAACGAGGCGGCGTTCATCCTGCTGAGGAAAAAGAAGCGGTGTTTTCAAGCCGTCGTCTCGATAGAGAAATCGACCAGGATCATACGAAGAGTCCTAAACTTCGACCTGAAGGATCTGGCCGGAGCGATGCTCAACTCCTTCACATCGGGGAAGGCTTTTCTTATAAAGGATGTAAATATGCATCCGGTACCTGAGGTCGGGGGGGAGGAGTTTTTCCCGCAGAGCACGATGACATCGTATATATGCGTGCCGTTGATGAAGTCGTCGACAGAAAGCAAATGCTACAACGGGGATAATTGCATTCTGCGCCAGATGTCGAAAGATGGAATAGGTAGAAGAGAGATGTATCTTTCAAGCAACGAGTGTCTTTCCTGCCCGGAAATCCCTCTCCTGGGAGCGCTGTTGGTCACGGATGGATACAGGGCCGCTCCTCTTACAAACATTGACCAGGTGACGATAGAAACGGTGGGCTCGCTGGTAGGGTCGAATATCGAAAACTGGATGCTCTACCAGGAGCTGCGGCAGGAGGAGATTTTCAGGGAAAAGGTGTTCGAGGGTATGATGATGGGGCTTCTGGTCACTGACATGAGTGGAACGATAACCTTTACGAATAGATCGGCGATCGAGATGAGCCAGATAAGCGAAGATAAGATTCTGGGAAGGAAGATCGACGAGCTCGTTGTCAGCGAGGAGGGAGACAGTGGGGAATCGCCCGTATTCAGGGTGCTGAAAGAGGAAAATCCCTTATCCTTCCACTCGGCCTACCTGAGAAGGTTGGATGGGCTCAATATTCCGATTAGAATGAGCGTATCTCAGCTCATAGGCGACGAGAGCGATTTGCAGGGTGCTATAGTCCTCTTCGCCGATATGAGCGATCTGAAAAGGATGGAGGAGGAGATACGTCATCTGGACCGGCTCGCCGTTCTGGGCAGGTTCACGTCGGCGATCGCTCACGAGATAAGAAATCCGCTGACCGGAATCGCGGCGGGAATCCAGTACCTGAACAGGAGCCAGGAACTCTCGAGCGAACAACGAGAGAGCATTTCCTTCATTCTGAACGAGGTGGATCGGCTCAACAGGATAATCACCGACCTGTTCAAGGTCGCTAAACCGAGAGATCTTCTGTACCAGAAAGTGGATTTCAGAGAGATAGTGGACCGCAGCCACAAGTCGATCGGCGAGCTGTTCCAGACCAAGAGAATCGATTTCAGGACGAATATAGATGGCGATCTGCTTCCGATCGAGATAGATCCGGACCAGATCACGCAGGTGATGATAAATCTGTTGAAGAATTCGGTCGAGGCCGTCTCGGACGGGGGTGTTATCGAGATAAATGCGAGAAGGTACACGGGGGGCGACCCGGATGTCGTGAGGGAAAAAGAGAGGGAGATGGTTTGCATAGAGCTATCCGATGACGGCCCGGGAATAGAGAAAACGGACATTGACAACGTATTTGAGCCTTTTTTCTCGAAGAAGAAAGGCGGTACCGGGCTGGGACTTTTTGTAACTCAAAGCATTATCCAGCATCACCAGGGCAGGATCTCGGTCGTGTCCGAAAAAGACGCCGGCACCGTGTTCAGGGTCTACCTGCCCGTGAGCAGACCGGCAAAGGGAGGAAAAGTTGAAACCGGTAGTCCTTCTGGTTGATGACGAAGATACCATCAGGATCTTTCTTGAGAAGACGCTCAATGACGAAGGGTACGAGGCCCTGACGGCGGCGACCGGAGGGGAGGCGCTGGAGCTCGTAAGGAGCAGGTTGCCCGATCTGGTCTTGCTCGACCTGAAGCTTCCCGATATAAACGGGATCGAGATTCTCCAGAGGATAAAGGAAGAGCTGCCGGAAATATCGGTGA
>CAZPAH010000134.1:0-7000 GCA_964584495.1 uncultured bacterium
ACCAGAACCGCTACGGCGAACGCGCGTGAGCGAACACTCATAGAAAGCCTCCTTTTACACCCGTCGAAAACCCGGATCGTCAGAAGCCCAAGTCCTCGTCCACGATGATCACATGCATCCTGCCGCCGTCGAGCTGCCTCTCGATTATCGAGACCTGGCCCCATATCCTCTCCTCGGTCACCTCGATCGTAGAGGCGATCGGGGACGACTCGGCCAGTTTCCTCATTCTCGCGACATTCATCGGGCAGGCGATCTTCCTGATCCTCTCCACGGCCGATTCGATATCGGGGGTGATCTTGTTCCTTCCGGCGATGATAACGACCCTGCCCGGGCCGTAGGCGATCATTGCCACCCTGTTCCCCCTCCCGTCGACATTGACTATCTGGCCCTTCTCGGTGATCGCGTTGGATCCGGAGAGGAAGACCCCGCAGGAGAACATCCTCAGGTAAAGCTCGCGAAGCTGCCCGGCATCGCTCACGAGCGTTCTGTCGAGAAGCTCGATATCTTTCCTCTCTCTGAGAAGATCGAGAATGCCGATCTGCTCGAGGGTGACGCTCCCCCCGAATCCCACCGAGGAACCCTTCGGGATAAGGGCCATCGCCGCCTCGACGGCATCCTTCGCGCTATCGGCGAAATAACCGTTTATATTTCTCTCTTTCATGGCATCGATGAGGTGCTGCATTATACTATTCCCTTTCCTTATAGAATACCCGCGGGCCGCCGGTGTCGATATCGAATCGTCAATAACTGGTACGGCGGACCGCGGGGAACGGTTCCGGATTTTTCTCTCTTACTTGTGAAAGGAAGCCGACTGCGCCCTGTGCACGCGGACCTTCTCCCAGACATTGCCCTTGATATAAGGCTCCACTTCGAGCCAGCGGTCGAGCTCGCCCCGCGAGGGAAAATCGCAGACTATCATCGAGCCGATCATCCTCTCGTCGTCATCCAGTATGGCGGCCGCCCGGGCAATCAGCTTCCGCCGTAAAATTATCGTTGCGTATTCATCACCCCACATACCATTATAACCATATAAAGGAAGAGTTATTAATGAACAAGATGGAAGATCAAGGTAATAACCTTCCCCTGTCACAAGTCAAGCACGCCGCATTATGCCTCACGCACAACTGCAACCTCCGCTGCAGCTACTGCTATTCGGGAAAGAAGAGAGCGGAATCGATGACGGCCGGTACCGCCGCGAGGGCGATCGATTTCCTGGCGGGGCAGTCGAACGGCTCGAGCGTCGTCACCTTCTTCGGAGGCGAGCCGCTTATCGAATTCGACCTGATCCGGGATATCGTCCGCTATACCAAGGAAAACGGCTACGACATCGCCTTCAGGATGAGCACGAACGGGACTCTCGTAACACCCGGGATCCTGTCCTTCTTCAGGGAGAACGGGATATATTTCGTGCTCAGCATAGACGGAGACGAGAAGCAGCACGACCTCTCGCGGCGCTACGTGGGCGGAAGAGGCTCCTACCGCGACATAGAGGACAAGCTCGGCGACATACTGAGATTCAATCCATACACGATAGCAGTCTCGGTGATCACTCCCGAGACGGCGGGGCTCGTCTTCGACGGGGCCCGGAACCTCTTCGCGAAGGGATTCAGGTACGTCCTCCAGACTCTCGACTACTCGGCCGCCTGGACGCCGGAGGACATCGAGACGCTGAGGGGCCAGCACACGAAGCTCGCCTCGTTCTACTACGACGCCCTCGACTCGGGGCGGAAGATCATGTACGGCCCGTTCGACGAGCGGATAAGAACATGGGCGCAGAAACCGTACGGCAGGGGAGACCTCTGCGACCTGGCGAATTCGCAGGTTGCGATAGCCCCCTCTGGCCGGATCTACCCCTGCGTGCAGTTCATAGGCGGCGACGACGGTCTCTTTCTGGAGAACTCGATAGGAGACGTCTTCGAAGGGTTCGACGAGGGCAGGCGCAGATCTTTCGTCGATCTGAACTACAAGGAGAAGGAATCGTGCCGCGGTTGCGCCCTGCTCGGCCGCTGCGCCAACTTCTGCGGATGCGTCAACTGGCGCTCCACCGGCCGCGTCGACATGGTCCCCCCCATCATCTGCGAGTACGAAAAGATGCTCATGCCTATCGTCGACAGGCTGGCCAACAGGCTGTGGAAGAAACGGGTCCCCCTCTTCAAGAGAAAATTCTACGAGAAGACATACCCGGTCTCCTCGTATATTGAGGATTGCCTTATAAGGAAAAGGAGCGGCAATGCTGAAGGTTGAACCGATCGCCGTGTACCGGATCGCGCGATATCCGCGGGGCAGGTATTATTCGAAGCCGATCCCGCTACCGCTTCTCCTCGCGAAGAAGGGGATCGTCCCGGCCGCCCTCATGCTGATCCTCGAATCGTGCGACGGGACGGGAACCACAGGACCGCCGCCGATAGAGCCGGAGTTCATAACGGAGCAGGAGGCCCGCCAGGCGATAAACATCATATTCGCCGGCAACGGTATCTCCCTCGACGAGGACGTACCGATAAGGTTCGATCTCGGCGGTAACGATTCTACCGACCTGGTGATCGACGGGTTCAACAGCGACCTGCGGGTCGGATACGAATATATCACCGGGCGGGACGACACCAGCTTCACGCCGCAGGTGATCGAGGCGCTCGACGAGGCGGCCGAAGGCGCCGGTCCATATATCAAACCCGCCTTCCGGGCCTACGAATATGAGCTCGAGGAGCTTCAGGAAACGATGCGGGCCTTCATCGACACGCTGAAGGCCCACGGGGTCATCTAGGTGGGGGCCGAACGCCTCTCTCCATCTTCAATCGTATGCGATGCGGGTCTTCTCATCCGTCATCGTCGGCGCTACGATCTCCTTCCAGAGCGGTGTGTTCCATGTCCCCAGCTTGCCGTGCACCTTCAGGTATTTCTCCGGTATCGGATGTGTGCCGTAGACGACCTCGATACCGTACTTCGTCGTTATATAGTCGTGGAACTGCTTGATCCTCGGGCATGGAGGGTACCCCACTATAAGACCCGTCGCGAGGTGAATCACCTCGGCGCCGTTGGCCATCATCTCGTCGACGGTGTACTCGACGTTGCCTCCGGGGCACCCGTCGCAGCTCGTATAGCCGACGATCTCCAGATCGCTGTCCTTGTACCTTGCGAAGGCCCCCTCCCTGTTTCGCGCCGACCTGAAACATTTACCGCCGGCGCACCTGCTGTAACGGTCGCAGATGATGATACCGATCTTCTTCTTGTCCATCGCTACTCCTGACGCGAAAGGTTTTTCTCGAACGCAATACGTACTCTATCAATTGGCGCCGCCGGTGACAAGTGATATAGCCCATCTCTATTATCGGCAGGCGATACCCGGCGCCCGGGCCCGTCGATTACACTTGAATTTTCCGCAAATTAATAGGATAATATCCCCATTGTTCTCGTCTTTTACCGCCGCGGAGGGGAAAATGTCGAAACCAGATAGCCAGGCGGGTGGCGCTGCATGAAGGATCTTGATCTTACCGTAAGGGAAATTGACGATCTTCTAGAACACCTCTACAACAGGTTGAAAGGCAAGAAAGAAGGGCTCTCCCTGATCGAGCCGGCCGTCATCATCCTATCGATGCTGCGGATGACCAACTCCCAGGTCTACTCGATCCACCTGCCGCGCTTCTCGCCGGTGATCGTGGACGCTCTTATCTCCCGGGCATATGTATCGTTCGGATTCGAGGGGCTCGAATCGCTCGCCCTCGTCGCTCCCGATATCTCTATCGTCTCGGGAGATTACACGATGGACGGAGTCGATGAAGGACTCGAGGCGATCCGCCTGGAGATAGTGAGGATTCACGGCATTCTGGGGGGCAAGGCCGCCGGAAAAGATCGCATCGAATCGATCGCCGCAGCCGGCCCGGAAAACGGATACGGCTTTTTCCGCGAACATATCTGGGGGTCGGCCGATCTTCCCCTCGTCTCGATATACAAGACGGGCCGAAGCCCGTTCACCACGGGCCGGGTCGTCCACCCGAGGGTGGAGCTCCGTCTCACGGGAGAATGGAGCGTCCGAAGAAGTTTCCGGCCGGTCGTCTCCTTCAAGCACATATCGGCAGAGCCTAACAGCCCTTTCGAGGACCAGGTACACACGGCCCTCGCGGTAGCGGAGAATTTCGCCGCCTCGTCCCTCAAGATCAGGGATATCTTCCGGATCCCGAGGGAATACACGATCTCGCTGCCGGAGATCGCCTCCCTGCCCCCGTCGGCCGTGGGGATAATGACCGGCGGCTCGGCGGGACTCGCCCTCTGCGCCCTGATGATATCCCTGCTCAGCATGCTCGACCTGTCCGGCCGCAGGTACACGATACGCCCCGGCACCGCCTTCACGGGAACCCTCGACTGGGAGGGAAACGTCCACCCGGTCGAGGATTCGCTGATCGGCGAGAAGGTACGCGCCGTCTTCTTCTCGACATCCGAGCGATTCGTGCTGCCTCGTGAGAACCTCGCCTCGGCCGAAACGGCACTCGCAGTCCTCGCCGGTGAGTATCCGCAGAGGAAGCTGGAGCTTCTTCCCGTGTCGACCGTCGAGGAAGCCTGCCTCGACAGGAGGATAGCCGAAACGAAAAGAACACCGGCGGGCAAGCCTTTCCTTCAGCGAGTCTTTCACTGGAGAAAGCACCTCGTGGCCTCCGTTTCAGCGGTGGTGGCCGCATTCGTAGCTATTTTCGTCCTTCCTCCATACCTCGATAGGACAATCGCGAATGTCGGTATAGTCGACAGCCTGATAGTGATATCTAACAGGAGCGATCACCAGTTGACTACGTACAACCTGGGCTTCATAGCGACCAATACGACCCGGAATTCATGCCGTCAGTTCGCCTTCAGCGACCTGGACGGCGACGGGGCCGATGAGCTCATATGCGCCGTCGTCGAATCGTTCGACGCGAAATCCGCCCACATGACGGGTAACCTGCTGCACATGGTCCTCTTCGACAACGAGGGTCGTTACAACAGGAAATATGTCTTCAATGACAGGGATATTGTAGGAAACGGAGTCGATGAAAGAGGCTGGGATCAAAATCTGAGAATGTTTCGCTGGTCCACGCTTCAAACGGGGGAAAACGGGGAAAAGGTCCTCATCCTGGGAATGCACCATTCGAACTATGCGCCTGTGACACTGATCCGCTTCTCGCCTACTGACGATAAACACCAGTTCTTTCTGCACAGGGGATTCCTACAGGGGATGGCCGCGAGGGATTTCGATGGTGACGGAAAGATAGACATCCTTTTATCGGGGTATAATGTCGATCTCGACTTCTCGGTCGCGATCGTTCTAGATCCGAACCATATGAACGGATCGTCGCCGCAAGGATGGGATTATGACGTTCCGGGCTTTGATACCGATATCGCAAAATACTATATAAAGCTGCCCGAGTTTTACAAGTATGTCCAATATAATAGCAAAGCGCTTCCCCTGATGACATGCGTAGTCGACCACCCCGATGGCCCGTCCGTTTTCGTCAAGAGCTTGGCAGAAGACGTAAAGTTCCATTTCACGAGTAATATGGAGTGCGACAGCGCGATCGTCCTCCAAAGCTTCACCAAGGGTAAGACCCGCCCCGACAGCGTCGTAGCCGTCACCTACGACGGGCAGCACGAGGACGAGCTGGCCCTTCGAGAGGCAGTCCGTTACTGGAACGGAGAAGAATGGGTTGCCCAGCCGGCGATGAACAGATCGTACCTCGAGTACATCGCCCGGATCGACAGCAGCAGAACCGGAACGGACGGGCGATGAGACCTTTCCACTCGGACAGCATCAATCTCGACCGGTTACACGGGGCGGCGGTCGGAATAGAGGCGGCCTTCAGGCCGATGGCCGGGCTCGATCCCCATACCGATAAGATCGAAAGGGCCGAGTTCTCCCTCCGCAAGGAGATCAAGACCGTCTACCTCCACCTCTTCGCCCTCTCGATGGCGGACCTCCGGTTGAGGGCCCGCTCGTCGAGATGGTACTTTCTGAGCACCCTCTCGCGCGAGTTCGAGGAAATCGCCCACGAGGCGGCCGAGATACCGTATCTCTCGAGGAGAAAGGACGGCCTCCTCAATATTGTCGGCCTGATACTCGTCTTCTTCTCCGATAACGAGGACACCGGCAAGGAGAGATTCTTCTTCTTCATGAAGAAGATCGCGGAGGTCAATCTCAACCAGGCCCTAAAGAGGATCTCGAGGTCCGAGAAGCAGCTCCTTCATTATATCTTCGGCGCCGTGACGAAGCATGTGCGCGCCGGCGCGAGGTTCGAGAGAAACGGCAATACGGTCGTAGATGCCGGATACGGCTCTTTCGCCCCGACGGGACGGGAGGCGAGTGCGGACGAGATCGTCACTCTCTGCTCTAGCGGGCTGAGCGGCAGGGAAACACCGGGAAAGATAGTCGATATGATATTCGACAGGCTGCGGGGCGAGGAGAGGTTCAAGTCGATGCTGAATATCTCGACCCTCCGCACGGCGACATTCGACCTCTTGAAATCGAAGTTCATCCCCCCTAGAAACGAGATCACGCGAAACGACCCCATGCAGAAGTTCTACGAATCGGAGATGCTGCGCCTCGCCGGCGAGGCGCTCGAGGAGACGGTCTGCTCCTACCACTGGAGGGAGGGCGGCTCGGCAGACCTCAGGGATGTCTACAGAAGCGCCGGCGGCGACTACCTGCGGGAGATCGTCATGCACGGGGATAAGCCCCCGATGTACGAGACATTCTCCAGGCACATGAAGGAATGCGACTATCAGAGGTTCAGGAGGGAGTTCAGGGGGAGCTTCCAGAACTTCCTGAGCCTGCTGTGGAATAATTTTTTGAAAAAGATTCGTGCAGATTGAGGAAATGTTTCCAGTAAAGGGTGTGGCGAATGCCCAATGATGCAATATCTGGAGGGTACATCCCTAGGGGACATGATGGGACGCTCGTCATCAGAGCACTGAGGGGAGCCGGAGCAGCAGGCGCTCCAGAAAAAGGTCTGACGGATTACCGGCGGGCCTTTTTTCTCCC
>CAZPAH010000135.1:0-6918 GCA_964584495.1 uncultured bacterium
GTGAAGGTAAAAGCAAAAGCCCGTAAGAGAGCCGCCGCAAAGGTAAAGCCGAAAACGGCGGGTCCTACACCGCCTCCTCCTATTGACGAGGGCACGATCCGCCAGAAGGCTATCGCGAGCAAGTACCATCTGACGACTCCGTCGGGCACCGTGCAGGATGTCGACGCAATAGAAATCCCCGGCGGATACGGGATCACCCGCATCATCGCAATGGTCCGCGATCCGCGATGGCTTTGGTCCTACTGGGAGATCACTCCGGAAAAGTATGAAGAGCTGCGCGGGATTCTCCGCGATGAATGGGACAAGTGCAGAAAGGTACTCAGGATACACGACAGGTCTGACGGGAAAGGCGGATATTTCGACATAGATACGGGGCAGGATGCCAGGAACTGGTATATCAACGTCTCCCCGGGAAGGAAGTACCAGATCGCTATCGGCTTCATTACGCCCGGCGGAAGGTTCGAGCAGGTTGCAATATCCGCGACGGTGGAGACGCCGAGGGGGGAAGTGAGCGACATCATCGATGACCAGTGGATGGCCCCCGAGAGAATGTACGACATGATCTTCGCCGCCTCGGGCGGCTATGAAATCCACGGCGGCTCCGCCGAGTTGAGAGAGCTGATCGAGAAGAGGCTTACGGAGGAGGCCGCCTCGGAGACCGTCTCCAGCTTCGGCAGCGGAGAGCTCAAGAGGGAGAAGCTGCCGCGCGCATTCCGCCTCTGGGTTGCGACAGAGCTGATACTTTACGGCGCGACCGAGCCCGACGCCAGGGTCACGATCCGCGGCAAGGAGATCGAGCTCCGCGGTGACGGCACCTTTTCGGCGAGATTCGCCCTTCCGGACGGCGCCATAGAGATCCCCGTAACGGCCGAATCGGGCGACGGGATCGAGGAGCGCACGATCGAAACGAATGTAAGGAAAAAGTCGAGCAGCAAGGAACCGGTGATCAGATGACGGACAAGGGAAAAGGTTATCTGGCCCTGGTTCTCCATGCGCACCTGCCCTACGTGAGGCACCCGGAGCACGAGGATTTTCTCGAGGAAGACTGGTTTTTCGAGGCTCTGACGGAGACCTACATACCGCTTCTAGAGATCTACGACAGGCTTGCCGAGGAAGGGGTCGATTTCAGGATCACGATGTCCCTGACTCCGACCCTCCTCTCGATGATGGCCGACCCGCTTCTCCAGTACCGGTATCTGCGCCACATAAACAAGCTGATCGACCTGGCCGGCAGGGAGATAGACAGGACCAGGTGGACTCCCGAATTCCATGAGCTGGCCCTGATGTACCACTGGAAATTCTCCCGTGCCCGGCAGATTTTCCTCGAGCGTTACGAAAGCAACATCATCCCCGCCTTCAGGAGGCATCAGGACGACGGCAGGCTCGAGATCATCACCTGCGGGGCGACACACGGCTTCCTTCCCCTCATGACCAACCGGAAGGCGATAGGTGCGCAGATCCAAATCGCGGCCTCTCACTACGAGAAGCATTTCGGCAGACGTCCGAGGGGTATATGGCTCCCCGAATGCGGCTACGCCCCTGGGATCGACGAGCTCCTGAAAGAGGCCGGTATCAGATATTTCTTCACCGACACCCACGGCATCCTTTACGGCACGCCGCGCCCGAGGTACGGCGTCTTCGCCCCGGTCTACTGCCCCTCCGCTGTGGCGGCCTTCGGCAGGGACAGGGAATCTTCCAAACAGGTATGGAGCGCCCGCGAGGGATACCCCGGCGATTACGAGTACAGGGACTTCTACCGCGATATAGGATTCGATCTCGATTACGACTATATCCGGCCCTACCTCCATCCCGACGGAAACAGGATAAACCTGGGGATCAAGTACCACGCCATAACCGGCCGCACGGATCACAAGCTGCCCTATCAGCCTTCCCGTGCCCGCGAGAAGGCGGCCGTGCATGCGGGCAACTTCATGTTCAACAGGGAAAAGCAGATCGAGCACCTGAACGGGATGCTCGGGATAAAGCCCCTTATAGTCTCTCCCTACGACGCCGAACTCTTCGGCCACTGGTGGTACGAAGGACCCGACTGGATAGATTTTCTGCTGAGAAAGCTTCATTTCGACCAGGAGACCGTAATCCCAGTAACCCCATCCGAGTACCTCGAGAGGCATCCCCGGCTGCAGGTGATACAGCCCTCGATGTCATCCTGGGGATACAAGGGGTACAACGAGGTCTGGCTCGAGGGGAGCAACGACTGGATATATCCGCATCTTCACGTTATGTCGGACAGGATGGTCGAGCTGGCCGGACGGTTCCCCGGAGCGGAAGGGTTGCTCCGAAGGGCGCTCAACCAGGCGGCGCGCGAGCTGCTCCTCGCCCAGAGCAGCGACTGGGCCTTCATAATGAAGACCGGCACGATGATCGAGTACGCGCACAAGAAGACGAAGGATCACATATCCAGATTCGACAAGATCTACAACGATATCTCCCGTTCGCAGATAAACGATCAGTGGCTGAAAGAGGTCGAGAGCAGGGACAACATTTTCTCCGACATCGATTACAGCGTATATTCATGAGCACGGGAGCAAGATGGACGAAAACGGCGAGAAACTCCACCTTATAATCCACGGACATTTCTACCAGCCCCCGCGCGAAAACCCCTGGACCCAAAAGATCGACCGCCAGGCCGGCGCGGCCCCTTACCATGACTGGAACGAGAGGATAGCCAACGAGTGCTACCTCCCCAACGCGAGATCCCGCCGTCTCGACGGCTACGGCCGGATCCTCAAGCTCGTCAACAACTACGAGAATATCAGCTTCAACTTCGGTCCGACGCTCCTCTCTTGGATCGAGAGGGAATATCCGGCCCTTATGCAGATGATCGTCGATGCGGACAGGGTCAGCGTCGATAGAAACGGCGGTCACGGCAACGCCATCGCGCAGGTCTACAACCATATTATTATGCCCCTCGCCCCCCGCAGGGACCAAGAGACTCAGATACGATGGGGGATTTACGATTTCGAGAGGCGCTTCGGCCGGAAACCCGAGGGTATCTGGCTCGCCGAAACGGCCGTCAACGATCAGACCCTCGAGATCCTGATAGATTTCGGATTCCGGTTTATCATCCTATCGCCGACACAGGCGGAGCGGATCCGCCCCCTTGAGGGAAAAGCTGCATGGAAGAACGTGACGGACGGGGCGATTCCGACAGGTTCCGTGTACAGGTGCTTCGGCGGCAGGTGCCGTGGCAAGCGAAATCCGGACAGGTACATAGCGATATTTTTTTACGACGCTTCCCTTTCGACCGATGTGAGCTTCAACCATATGCTGAGAAACGGCGACAGTTTCGCCGATGCGATACTCCGATCGTTCGAGCACGGCGGGGGAGATCTCGTGACGATAGCCACCGATGGAGAGATTTACGGGCATCACGAACCTTTCGCCGATATGGCGCTCGCATACCTCGCCGACATTGCGGCCCCGTCTCGAAATATCATCATGACGAATTTCGGCGCATACCTAGACTCCCATCCTCCCCTCTTCGAGGTCCAGCTCAAGCAGGGGAAGAACAAGGAAGGAACCGCCTGGTCCTGCTCGCACGGGGTGGGCCGCTGGAAAGAGAACTGCGGCTGCAAGACCGGCGGACCCGCCGATTGGAATCAGGAGTGGCGCGCCCCGTTGCGAAATGCCCTCGACGGGCTGAGCGCCGCCCTCGGGTCGATCTTCGAGAAGGAGGGGGGCGAGCTCCTGCGCGATCCCTGGGCCGCCCGCGACGATTACATTAAGCTTATAATGTCCCGCTCCATCGAATCCGCCCACGGGTTCATGAAGGAGCACGAGAGGGAAGGATCGGCGGAAGGCGCCATGCCGCGCGCCCTTTCCCTGCTCGAATCGCAGCGGAACGCCCTTCTCATGTTCACCTCCTGCGGATGGTTCTTCAACGATATCTCCGGAATCGAGTCCGTTCAGCTCCTAGAGTACGCGGCGAAGGCCATAGATCTGTGCTGCGGGAAAGAGCCGGGAATCGTCGAGGAGGATTTTCTCCGCATCCTAAGAGAAGCGAAAAGCAACGTGCCCGAATCCGGCACCGGAGAGGATCTCTATCTGAACGCCAGAAAATACTCGTCCGTTACCGACTCGTTTCTCGCCGCTCAGTACGCCCTTGCGACCCATATTTCGTTCCCCGCCATATCGCCGGCCGCCTTAGGGTATCGTTTCGAGCCTTCCGATCTTTTCGAAAAGACCCTCGACGGGATCTCTATTAAGATCGGCTCGTTCGAGATGACCTCTCCCTTCACCCTGGAAAGATCGAATTACCAGTACATGCTGATCCTCGGAATCCCGACCAGGATCACCTGCCTCCTCAAAAGGAATCCCGACCCGTCCGAATACCGGAGCATGAAGGAGAAGTTCGACGCGATGCAGCCCGGCGTGGACCGTTCCAACTTTTTCGGCTCCGCTGTGGAGCATTTCGGCGGACAGGTCTTCTCCCTGCGGGATCTTTTGCACGATGACAGGGAGAAGATCCTCGAGAAGCTCGCCGGCGACAAGATGGAATCGGTCACCGATCATTACGAGACGCTCTACGCCGAGAGCAGGGATCTTCTCAGGCTTTTCAGCGAGACAGCCCTCGCCCCTCCTCCCGGCCTTCTCGTGCCGGCGCAGACCGTTATGGCCCGCCGCCTGGCGAGGGAACTCGAGAAATGGGAGAAAACCACCGATACGGGCGGGCTTGAAGGCATCAAGAAGATCGTCTCGGAAGCGTCCTACTATGGAGTCCCCCTCGACAAGAGCACGGTATCTTCCCTGTTCGGGGAGATGATCCTGGAGAAGACGGGGCAGCTGGCCGAGAAGATCGACGCCGGCCTGTCCGATCACCTCCATGAATTCGTGGAGTTCAGCGCCGGAATAGGGATCGAGATCCCTATGCATAGGATACAGAACCTCATTTTCGATATACTCGAGACCCGGGTCGAGGAGGCTCTGGCCGGACCCGGCGGTGGCGGAGCTATCGAGCGCGGAGCCGTCTCCGACATTTCCGGCTTTCTCAGGCTCGCCCGAAGATTCAACTTCAATACCGATCGCTGGCAGGAACGTCTTCCAGGAAATGCCGGCCCCGTAGTATAATCGTCGATGTGTACAGACTCGGAAGGTGCTTATGGATCGCGCGAAGGCATCGGCGAGGCTCGAGGAGCTCCGAGAGGAGATCAACCGGCACGATCATCTCTACTACGTGGAGAACATGCCGGCCGTCTCCGATGAATATTACGACGCCCTGAGGAAGGAGCTCGATGCGATCGAGAGCGAGCACCCCGACCTAATCTCCCCCGACTCTCCATCGAACCGCGTGGGAGCCCCCCCGAGGACGAACCTGCCCGCCGTCAGGCATACCGCGCCGATGCTCAGTCTCGACTCGAGCACCGATCCGGCCGCTGCGCTCGAGTTCGATGAGAGGCTCAAGAAGCTTCTGGTCAGGGAAAGGATAATCTACGCGGCCGAACCCAAGTTCGACGGGCTCTCCGTCGAGCTCGTCTACGAGGAAGGGCTACTCGTGCGGGGAGCGACGAGGGGGGATGGATTTACCGGCGAGGAGATCACTCCCAATATCAGGACGATCGGCTCGGTTCCCCTCAGGCTCCTAGGGCTTTCAATACCTTCGGCCCTCTCGGTGAGAGGCGAAGCCCTGATGCCCCTGGAGGGATTCAGGGAATTGAACAGGCGCATGACCGAGAGGAATGAGGCCGCTTTTGCCAATCCCCGGAACGCCGCGGCCGGATCCCTGCGCCAGCTCGACTCGCGGATAACCGCATCGCGCCCCCTCGCATTTTTCGCCTACGAGATAATGACCCTCGAAGGGCACGCGGCGGTCGAGTCGCACATCGCCGAGCTCGACCTTCTCGCCGGCTGGGGATTTCTCGTGGACACCCACAGAAGGAAGTGCTCTGGCATAGAGGATGCGATAGCCTTCCACGGCGTTCTGGCGGCGCAGAGGGAGGATCTTCCCTTCGAGATAGACGGGGTCGTTATCCAGGTCGACTCGAAACCGGACCGGACGGCGGCCGGATCGCGGAGCCGCTCCCCCCGCTGGGCCTTCGCCCTGAAGTTCGAGCCGCGCCGCGAGATAACCACTGTCGAGGATATTGCAGTGCAGGTAGGGCGGACCGGCAAGCTTACCCCCGTCGCCCTTCTCAAGCCGGTCGACGTTGGCGGGGTGACCGTGAGCAGGGCTACGATGCATAACGCCGGCGAGGTGGAGAGAAAGGACATCCGCAGGGGGGACAGGGTGAGGATCGAAAGAGCGGGAGACGTTATACCGGCCGTGGTCGAAAGGATCGATTACGAGGGCGCAGTGAGGGGCGAGCCATTCCGCATGCCGGCGAACTGCCCCGTCTGCGGCTCTCCTGTAATCCTCGAGGGAGCCAATCACTACTGCACGGGAGGCATCCTCTGTCCCTCCCAGCTTAAGAAGGGTATCGAGCACTTCGCCTCGAAGGGAGCAATGGATATCGAGGGCCTTGGAAGCAGGACGGTCGAAATACTCGTCGACAGGGAAATCGTCTCCGGCATAACCGACATCTACCGGCTCGACCGGGAAAAGCTTCTCGTTCTCGAAGGGTTCGCCGAAAAATCTACGGAGAAGCTCCTGTCCGCCATAGAACGATCCAAAGAGGTCGACCTGGCGAGGTTCATCTTCGCTCTTGGAATAAGAAACGTGGGGATCCATGTCGCCGGGATACTCGCCGAAAACTACCATTCGATAGACTCCCTGGCCGAAGCCTCGCGGGAGGAGCTCGCATCGATCCGCGAGATCGGCCCCGAACTGTCGGCCAGCATCTCCGGTTTCTTCTCCGACGGGGAAAAGATGGCGATGATCCGCGAGCTCTTCGCTCTCGGCGTATCACCGCGGCCGCCCCGGGTCGAGGGATCTGCCCCGGCGCGGGATTCCCTGCCGGAAAC
>CAZPAH010000136.1:0-6918 GCA_964584495.1 uncultured bacterium
TCCCAACACCCCTCTCGTTCTAAACGGATTGTCCTGATAGAGATATCCAAATCCCTTTCCTATATCACCAAGCTTCGATAACCTCTCGACGTATATATCATTCCCCGAATCGTCAATCGTGATATAGCTTTTGCTCTTTTCATCCAGCTCCACCTCGGCCTTCATCTTTTCGCCGTCGCGGTAAAAGACGATAGTGACCCTATCGCCCGGTTCCTTGTTCCTTACAAGCCCGGCCAGCCCCTCGACATCCTCGACCTTTTTCCCATCGAACTCGTAGATTATATCATCTTTCTTGAGACCGGCCCTCTCCGCCGGACTATCCTCCATGATCTCCAGTAAAAGCACTCCGTAATCTTCCGGATAATTGTTTTTCCTGATACTCTTTTTTGTCAGATCGTCCATGTAAACACCAAGAAACGGAGCCTTTTCCTCGATCTTGCTGATCTTTTTCCCATCGATATATATCTTCCTTTCCGCGGAAGCCGGTACCGTGAGAGTTAAAGATATCAGCATCAGAACAGCAAATGTTACTACTGCTACTTTCTTCATAATCCTGGCCGCTTGTCTACGGCCCCTCACCTCCTCAGGGATCAAGTGCTCAACCCGTAAGCGCTCTACCAGTTATATATCCCTTCAGGGATAAAAAGTTTCATCAAATTTCATTTTCGAGTCCGGCTTAGTAAATGTATCCGGCCCGGTCGATGAAATGGAGATTGAAGGTGAATCCTAGAAATTGGGCCCGAATATCACATACTACGGGCGGCGGCAAGGTTTCTATAGAGAGATGTTGTTGTCGCTCCCCAGCGTGAAACATCGAATTGCTCCACCACTCTGCTCCTGGCACGAGTTCCAAGCTCGCGCCTCATTGAGGGATCGCCGGCCAGCGCGGCCGCCGATTTATAAAACCCCTCCTCATCAGAGCACGCGACGAGAATTCCCCCGCTTCCAAGTGCCTCCCCGACACCGCCCACATCGCTTGCTATACAGGGAATCCCGCATGACATGGCTTCCAGCAACGCAAGCGGCACGCCTTCCGATAGTGATGGAAGCACGAATATATCAAGCAGGGGTAAAACCTCCTCTGTTCTCTCGTTGAACCCCGGCATCGCCAGGTCCGATTCTATTCCGAGCTTCCTGGCAAGGCCGGCCAGCCTCTCGCGCTGTTTACCTTCGCCGAGCAGCACATACTTTATCCCGCCACGGTCTTTAGCCGTCCCGAGCCGGGCGGCCATTCGGATGAAGAGCTCAAAATTCTTTACCTCCTTGAGCCCTCCCACCGAGCCTATGACCAGCGGCAGTTCATCGATTGCTTCCCCGAACAGCTGCTCGAGCCAGGCTCTCTTTCTTTCCTCGAGGGCAGACCCTTCGAAGGGCTTGAACCTTGAGCTGTCGATAGCGTTGGGAACCGTGACTATTCTTTCACTCCTGTACCCATGTGAGACCGCTTCCTCCGCCGCCTCCCTGCTGACGGCTATCAGGAGATCGAACCTCGATTTGATAGCCCTGGCAATCAACCTCTTGTAGCCGCCGAACTCCAATCCGGCACTGTGCCTCGTCGTTACAATGTAGGCACGGGAAAAATACGATGCGATAAAAGTTACAACCTCTCCTCCGTACATGTGCGCATGAATGACATCGGGTTCGAAATCTTTCACGATAAACTCGATTTTCTTCAGAACGCGCCGGCTTCCCAACTGCCTCAGGGATCCCAACGGCATGCCGAAGAACCGAAAACCCTCCTGTTGAAGAGTATTTTCCAGCGAGCGCTTTGTCATGGAGATGTTACATACTGCCGTTTGAATCGACTCGGATCGAAGGTACCTGCACAGATTGAGTATATGATTCTCAGCGCCCCCGCCCGAAAAACCACCGGTGATATGCAGCACCTTTCCGATATTTTTCCCGGCACTCTCCCGCAACGGATCACCCTCCTGCGACCGATGGGAAATTCATCAGACCGGACTCCGATCTGTTCTGTCAGGTGATTCTTTCCAGGTTATCCAGCTTTTCGGATACTTTTTTACCCTCGATGACCCGGAACCTAGGTTGAATGAGCGGATGATTCTTCACATCCCGCGTTGTTTCAGCCTTTTCCCACGAGGAGAGACGCCCTCCCGAAAAGTACGTGATGAATGCCGCCAGAGTAGCGCCGTACACCATCACGAAGTAGAAAGGCACGAAGAATATCTTCGACCTGTACCGGCCTCTTCTCAGGATCGCTCCGACTATCGCCGATAGGTAAAAGGCGGTTTGGAAAATAAAGAACGCGAGATACAAGGGATCATCCAGCAGAAAGATATTCGCGGCATACAGCACGGGAAGCATAACTCCGATCCACCAGCGGAGAAGCTTTCTCGATACGAACTGGAACGTTCTGAAGGTACCCCCGAAATCATGCTTTAGATGGTTGAAGCCGGTCAATCCACGGATAATTATACGTCTTTTTCTATTGAACTCTTCCCTGAAGAAATATGTGGATCGCTCGTACGCAATAGCTTCCCCTTCATAAACGGTTCCATATTTCTGGGACGCGACATTGCTTGGAATCTGCAGATCGTTGGCGATATCCTTCATGACCGGCCTGAAGAGCTCGCGCCTTATGGCAAATATCGCCCCAGTCGCGACCAGCACGGAGCTCAGCCGGCTCTCCATGCGGTTGAGCAATCCCTCATATTTCCAGTATAGGCTTTCGCCCCTGCTTACGTAGGAATCGTCGTCGACATATACGAGTTTGCCGACCACACAACCGACATTCTCGTCGGCGAAATTTCTGATAAGCTTCTTCACGGCATCGGCCCTGTAGAAAACATTGGTGTCGGAAAAAAGGATTACCTCCTCGTCGATTCCAAGGACGGACTTATTCAGCGTGGCGCTTTTTCCTTCCCTGCGGACGAATGATTTCAGAACAACATTCCGATCTTCGTATTCCCTCACAACCTGGTCGGTACCGTCAACCGAACCATCGCTCGCAACGATTATTTTCAAAAGCTCCGGAGGATAATCTATCTTCAGGCTGTTCTCTATCTTCTCCCTGATCATTTTTTCCTCATTGTGCGCCGAGATGATCATGGCTACAGAAGGCAATTCGTACTGAAGGGGCAACTTGCCTTTTTTCTTGAATAGACCGATTAAGAAGAGGATCAGGGGGTATCCGGCATATACGAAAAAAATGACCGCGATGATCGAATAAATAAGGAGCCTCGCCACTAGATCCATCATCTCTCTCCCAGATATGAGCGACTTGAGCCTTAATAAATATCACACACTGAGGAAACGTCAAACGAAATCTTCAGGTGCGGATATAAAAACACGTTACATGTCTTCTCACACCAGCATTTTCACCCGGTTCAAAGCTGAAGTACGCTAAAGCACAAGAAAACTGTAACGCTCGCTCTATAGGACTCCTTTGTTCCTTAAGTATATAGTTTAAAAGCTTCTTTGTCAACATCGCCCTTGAGATAGAAACCGGGCGATCATCGTTGCTACTTCCAACCTCCAACCTTTATTAGAGTTACTCCTTTCTATTCGGATGGAGCAAACCGGTTGATCCCTCCGAACCTCGTTCCAATCCAGATATTTCCAAAGCTGTCTTCGCACAACGAGACAATATGATTATCGACAAGGCCCGAGGCCGTGCTTATCCTTCTCCACCCTTCTTGGCTCCTGACGAAGATCCCGCTTTCCGTCGTGCCGAGCCATATCTCTCCCCTTTTAGATCCCAGAACCGCGGATGGAGTCACCGTGCGGGCAGTGTAGGGAAAGTCGATCACATACAAGCCGTTTTCAGAAAACCTGAATATCGCTTCCCGGCTGCACGCCAAACAGACTCCGTCGGCATCGAGACCGAGACACACCGCCGCCGCGCTCTCGTCGGATTTCCACCCCCTACTCCCCGTCATGAACCTTATTCCCGGGTCGATATCGGGTATCGAGTCATGCGTCGTAATGCTCCCCGCCACCGCGGCCCCTCGTCTCTGCGGAAGTTCGACCGCCTCCCAACTACCCGATCTATACGAGGCGATTTCACCCGAATCGAATATCGCCCAGGTCGTTCCCCCGCCATCCACCAGCATTTCGGAAATATAATTCGAGGGGAGACCGTTCTTCTCCGAATGATGAATCCATCCCTTCTCGGTAAGATTCAGTATGCCGCTGTTGAAGGTTGCAAACCAGAGTCCGCCTGCCCTATCTATCGAGACAGAGGTAAAATATCCCGTCGGAAGGCCATGCCTCCTGTCGAACAGCTCCCAGAGCCCATCTTTCAGGTGCAGTATTCCGAGACGGGTCGTCAGCCAGACGCTTCCATCCTCATCGCACGCCACATCGGTCATAGTTCCCTCGTACCAGCGGTCGGGGGGCGCGATCATCGCCAGCTCTTCCCCCAGCCTGTAGGCGGCCGAGTAGGAGAGAAACCACACGGCGCCTTCCGATTCCCTGATCCTCGTTACCATTGAAGCCGGGAACCGCTGCGGGATATCGATCTCCCTGAAATAATCCCTTGCAAGAACGAATAGTTTCCCTTCATCGGTGCCCAGGTAACAATTACCTTCGATATCGTGATGGATCGACAGGAAATTGTAACGCCCCAGCGGGACACCGGGTAATCTGTACGGTGTCCATCCCGATCCGTCGTAAGTGCTTACTCCGCCTTCTCCCGCGGCCCAGATGAGTCCGGACGCATCGAGGCTGAACGCATGGATATCCCTTCCGGAAATACCCTGCCGGGTACCATAGCTCGCTACCCTGCCGAGGCTGTACTTAACTATTCCCTGTCTTGCGACGGACAGGAAAAGATTACCTTCCTCATCGAAAATCATATCCTCGACGGAACCAACGGGAATTCTGCTTCCGTATCTCATCGACTGCCATCTAAAGCTGTCGGCCCTGCAAAGCCCGCTCGCCGTGCCGAACCATATTTCGTCGGCGCTCTGCTCGGCCGCGCAAAGAACCCTGTCATCGAGAAGAGAATCGGCCCTCGTCAGCACCACGAGAGTATCGCCCCTGATATATCCGCACCCGTTCCCGTAGGTGGTTACCCATCTTTTATCGTCACCGGTGAAAAACCCCGTGATTCGGCTGAAAAACGGCTTGCTATCGGGCAGATAGTGATGCCAATAACCGTCACGCCTGACACTCATGCCGTCCTCTCCCCCCACCAGGAGGGAACCCGTTTCATCGACGGCCAGGGCCGAGATCGAAACGAAGGCCGGACCGTCTACGTGAACAACCGTATCCGTGGCGGCGCTCCAAGCGTACAATCCTCCCTCGGTGCCTATCCATAAAGTGTCTGCGCTGAAGACCAGCGCCCGCAGCTCGCGGGCCGGGCTGAAAGCATCTAGAATCAATCCGCTTATCCCCGTTTCCTCCCTTCCGGTTTCGGACAGGTATATGGTCGTTCCCGCCTCCAGCCAGCCACACTTCTCCCTCTCGACCTTTGAATCTTCATGCTCCCCCTCTTGCGCCAGCGATAGGCACGGACTGAATATCAGGACGAGGCATATCAGGAAGGTTTCAATATCGAAAATAGTCCTGTACATAAGGGCAGCCTTTCCCCGGAACGGCCCGGCCGGTCGTCCGCCGGCACCGCCGGCAGAGCAAGACCCCGCAGCTTGTTGGGAACCTTATTACATGATCATGAATATATCAAGAAGATACCGCCGCCTTGGCAAGCAGCGGCGAGGAAGGAATGTCCACCAGTCCCGAGAGGTATTCCGCCATATCTTCCCCGGTGATCCTTAAAATCGCGCCTAGAAGAACCTTTTCATCGATCTTGCGGCCGTACGGTCCCGTCTCGTACAGGTTCCTCAACACATCGATCAGGCCGTACCTGCGGCCAGTCCTCTCTTTTATCGCCACGTCCAGCGCTTCCGCGGCGAGAAATCCCCCGTCGTAAAGCATATTCACCATATCCTTGTCCGAAAGGTCTCTGTTGGCGGCTTGTGCTACTGGAATATCGGCGAGATAAGGATTTTCCGTGTAACGCTCGGTTATCGTGCGCCTTATGGCGCCGTACTGCCCCTGGGTTATTATCCCCAGATCGAGCAATACGGAATATGAATAGTAGACGGTCGCCCCTTCGGTGAACCACATGAAACGTTCGCATGAAGGTCTGAGAGCTTCGCCGTTCCAGTTGTGGAAGAATTCGTGGGCGACTATCGCCATTTGATAATCGAAAAGCTCGCTTCTATCCATAAGCGGATCGAATAGAAGAAGAACCGATCCTCCGAAATGGACTCCGTAGTAGTTGAAGCCGCCTCCCCCTTTGACAGGATTGTGGTCGCAGACGAAAAGATGCTTCGAATATGGTGAAGAACCGAACATGGCTATCTCCCGAGATACGATACCTGTAATCACCGTGAGAAGCTCCCTGTCTCTGAACTCCCAATTTCCGCCTATCGCGAATACGACTTCCCTGCCGCCTACCGTATCGGAGAGATACCTGTAGTCACCCGAAACGGCAAAGGTGTGAGGAAGATCTTCCACGGCGGGCACCATCATTCTCCGCCCAACCGTCCTCCATGTCGATTCGATTCTTTCACCATCGAGCACCCTGAAATCGACGGGTATTCCGGATTCGAAGGAGATCGAGGGCACAAGAAAGAGGTTCCTTCCTATCAGCCTGTACCTTCCATCGCCGATAAAGCTCAACATATCCCTGACCTCGGGGGAGTACCTGTCTTTTATGGTTACGGAAACGTCGTACGAAAAGGTGAAATCACGTCCTCCGTTGCTGATATCGAGTTCGTTCCCGTCGATCGAGATATCTATTGGATTTCCCCCCGAATCGTACGCCTTCAAACCGATCGGATCGAAACCGGCTCCACCCTCCGTTTCGGGAATGAAAAACGAGATCTTACCCCCCGTCGCTCCGTAGACCCTCCCCGTCACCCTGAGAAGATCGAGCCCGGAATCTTCCAT
>CAZPAH010000137.1:0-6868 GCA_964584495.1 uncultured bacterium
ATCCATACCGGATATGCGATCGAGAAGCTCGATACGGAGGAAGCGATCGAGACGCTCAAACTCATTCAGCAGGTTTACGAAGCGGGCACTGGAGGATCGAGCGGAAACCGGAAGGTCTGACGGATGCGCGATGAAGGTATTCTCTATTCTTTCAGTGACCCGGACCTGGCCGAACCGTTGGTCAAAGCCCTACGCTCTTTAAAAATCGATAAAAAACTTACCCTGATGCATGTTTGCGGCACGCACGAGCATTCCCTGGCGAAGGCCGGTATCCGATCCATGCTTCCGGAAAATCTCAAGCTTGTCGCGGGGCCCGGCTGTCCGGTATGCGTATGTCCCGCCCGCGATATCGATCTCGCCATTCAAGCGGCATCCAGAAAAAACGTCATAGTCGCGACATTCGGCGATATGTTCCGTGTTCCCTCTGGAAACACATCTCTCGAAGAGATGAAGGCGGGAGGAAGCGATATCAGGGTGATATATTCCCCTCTGGACGCCATAAAGATCGCCGCCGACAACACTCAGCGCGAGGTGGTTTTTATGGCGGTGGGATTCGAGACGACAGCGGGACCCATCGCAGCGCTGCTTCGGGGCCGTATGCCGGTCAACCTCTCGGTGCTCAGTTCGATACGGCTGGTGCCGCCGGCATTGAGATACCTTATCGAGAACGGAAAAGGGACGCTCGACGGGTTCATACTTCCCGGGCATGTAAGCACCGTGCTCGGAAGGGACGGATACCTCTTCCTCGAGACGGAATACGGGATGCCCGGAGTGATAGCGGGCTTCGAGGCGGTCGATATACTGAGCGGCATTTTGAAACTGGTAGAAATAGTGCAGGAAGGCGGACCGGCAGTCGTGCTAAATCTTTACAAACGCTTCGTGAGCGAAGAGGGAAATGTAAAGGCCCGCAAGCTGATAGATAGCGTCTTCAGGATATCGGATGCCGCCTGGAGAGGGATAGGTGTTATTCCTGATTCTTCCCTGGTTCTCAGGGAGGAGTACGAAAACCTCGACGCCGTCAGGCGGCTCGATCTAGTCTCCGACGATTCCGCTGTGGATGTGCTCCCCGGTTGCATATGCCACAGGGTGATACTCGGCGAGTCCGAGCCCGAGGAATGTCCGCTTTTCGGTTCCAAGTGCACTCCTAGGATTCCATTCGGTCCGTGCATGGTCTCGAGCGAGGGTACATGCCGGGCCAGGTACCAGTACCGATCATTCTAGGACCGCTAAAATCTCGTTGACGGTAAGGCATTCTCTATATAACCTGCAAAATAGTCAAGCGTGTATATGAATAAACGGGGCCGGTTAAGCGTACTGTAAAAAAGAGGCAACCCTCCCCGAAAGTTTTGCAGGCGTTGGAAGGCGATGATATCTGAAATGTTGAAATTCCTGAAAGTGGGTGAGAGATGAAGATGTACGTCGGCGGAAACGCGGTTTCCATGCCGGGGGGATTGATCAGGAAGATCGTGCTCGGCCTGATCGTCCTGATTTTTCTGGTATCGACCCTCTACTCGGTAGGCGCCGATGAGGTGGGAGTCGTTCAGAGGTTCGGTAAATATGTAAGAAAGACGGACCCGGGCCTTCACATGAAAATCCCCTTTGGCATAGAAACGGTGACGAAGGTCAAGGTTAAAAAGGTGTTCAAGCAGGAGTTCGGATTCAGGACTCTGAAGGCGGGGATCAGGACCCAGTACAGCGGCAAGAAGTACTTCGAGGAATCCTTGATGCTCACAGGGGATCTCAATGTCGCAGAGGTCGAATGGATCGTTCAATACAAGGTGAAGGATCCTTACAACTATCTTTTCAAGATAAAGGATCCTGTTGAAACGCTTCGGGCGATGTCCGAGGCGGTAGTGAGGAAGGTGGTCGGTGACCGTGACGTCACCGATGTGCTGACGGTGGGAAGGATCGAAATAGCGGAGCAGGTAGAAGTCGGACTTCAGGAGCTCCTTGATCGGTTCGACTCGGGCCTTCAGGTCGTAACGGTGAAGCTTCAGGATGTCAATCCCCCGGAACCTGTCAGACCCGCCTTCAACGAAGTGAACAGGGCGAAACAGGACAAGGAGAAGATGATCAACGAAGCCTGGGAGGATTACAACAAGAGGATTCCAAGAGCCAAGGGCGAGGCCGAGCAGGTGGTGGCCGAGGCCGAGGGATACGCTCTAAGAAGGGTCAATCAGGCCGAGGGCGATGTCTCGCTCTTCAACCAGGTTTACAGGGAATACCGCACCGCGCCCGATGTCACAAGGAGGCGCCTCTACCTCGAGACGATGAACAACATTCTGCCAAAGATGCAGGATATCTATATCGTGGACGAGGATCAGAAATCAATTCTTCCGCTTCTAGAAATAGGGAAAACGGGGAAGGGGGGTGATGGAAAATGAGTAGGAAGATGCATATTCCGATGATTGTTCTCGTGATAGTCGTTCTACTGCTGGCATTCAATTCGCTGTATAAGTTGAACGAGTACGAGCAGGCGATCATAACGCAGTTCGGCAAGCCGATAGGCGGAAAGATCGACAAGGCGGGACTGCATTTTAAAATTCCCTTGATTCAGGCCCTTCACCGCTTCGAGAAAAGGATACTGATATGGGATGCGTCGGCCGATCAGATCCCAACATCCGACAAGAAGTATATCTGGCTTGACACGACGGCGAGATGGAAGATCGTAGATCCGCTTCTTTTCTACCAATCGGTCGGCAACATTGCCGGCGCCCAGACGAGGCTGGACGATATAATAGATTCGGCATCTAGGGATGTCGTATCGAGAAACATCCTGGTGGAAATCGTAAGGAATTCGAACAGTATCCTCGATATGATTGTCGAGGAGAACGAGGATTCAGACGCCGGGGTGACCCAGGATGCCAAGGAAGAGGAGATCGAGAGGATCAATATCGGAAGGGAGGAGCTCACGAAGGAGATTCTGGCCCGAGCTTCCGAGCTCGTTCCGCAGTACGGCATAGATCTCCTCGATGTTCAGGTCAAGAGACTCAATTACATAGAGGACGTGCGGAAAAAGGTATACGAGCGTATGATTTCCGAACGCCAGAGGGTGGCCTCCAAGTACAGATCGGAAGGAGAAGGAAAGGCCGCGGAGATAGTAGGTATGAAGGAAAGGGAATTGAACAGGATCCAGTCCGAGGCTTACATGAGGGCCCAGCAGATAAAGGGCGAGGCGGACGCTAAATCCACAAAGATATACGCCGATGCCTACAAGCAGGATCCGGAGTTCTATTCGTTCCTGAAATCGCTCGAGGTCTACTCGAATTCGATCGGTCCCAATACGAGGACGATATTGACGACGGACAGCGATATCTACCGGTACCTGAAGAGGCTGAAAAGCCGTTAGCAGGAGGGCGGGCAGCAGATAGACGTGAAATGGGAACGTCGAGATCGCACCCGCGTTTCTGAGGAGATTGCGCCGAAAATAGCATGGTGAAGCCTGAATTTTAAGGAAATGGGCTTCACCATGTGCTATATTTGTCAAGCCCCTGGACGACAAATGTAAGTAACTTAACAATGGAGTAAGCCGTATGGGGTGTTTCAATATCGAGCGGATACGATCGTGCGCAGGCCCTGTTCTGTGTCTATTGACTTTCGTGTCCTTCCTTATCCCGTCTCCGGCCGCGGGCTGGAACCATTCCGAAATACGATGGAAGACTATAGTAACGCCTCACTTCTCGATCCATTTTCACGAGGGGGAAGACTGGACCGCCGGGGAGGTTGCAAAGATAGCAGAGGAAATCTATCAACCGGTCACATCATTCTACGGATACGAAATCGGCAGGGTACATATAAATGTCTATGATGTGACAGACAGGGCCGAAGGATTGGCGGCCTTCTACCTCAATCGAATAGATATCAACGCTTCCGACTACGAGTTTCATTTCCGTGGCACCTCTGACTGGCTGCGGAATGTTCTTACCCACGAATTTACGCACCTTGTTTCCATTCAGACGGCGATGAAGCTACCCCTTAGGATTCCGGCGGTCTATCTACAGGCCGTTACCTTCGAGAAGGAAAAGAGGCCCGATGTGATAACCGGCTACCCTAATTTTCAGGGGTCGATTCCTTTTTCTGGGGAGATTATTCCGAACTGGCTTGCCGAGGGAACGGCCCAGTTTCAGTGCACGTCGGACAGGAACGATATTTGGGATTCCCATCGCGATATGCTGCTGAGGATGGCGGTACTGAGCGGCAATCTGCATACGATAGACGAGATGGGTGTCTTTGGAAAGAACTCGATAGAAGCGGAGATGGTGTACAACCAGGGGTATTCGCTTGTAAGGTTCATAGCGGAGAGGTACGGCGAGGACAAGGTTGTCGAGCTGGTAAAGGCTCATTCGAAATTGTTCTGCCTTTCATCGAACAGGGCCTGCAAATGCGTTCTCGGAATATCGGAGGGAGATCTTTACCGCGAGTGGGTCAGAGAGCTAGAGAAGAGGTATTCAAGGGAAGTCGCCGGAATCGGGACGCGTCGCAGGGAAGGCGAGTATCTTTCCTCGAAGGGTTACATGAACATGTTTCCATTCATTGCGGGAAGCGGTGGGGAACTCTATTACCTGTCGAACATGGGGCGCGATTACATGAGCATGGATCTGGTACGTCTCGGTCACGACGGCAAGCCGGAGAGCGTCGTCTCCGGTCTTTCCTCGAGGGCATCATATTTCGAGCCCGGCAGGATGGTCTGCTATGCGAAACGTACCGGGGACAATCCGTACGGTTACGAGTTGAACGATATATATCTACTCGACATAGAGACCGGCAAGGAAAAAAGGGTTACCCACGGGATGCGTGCTACCGATCCGTCGTTCTCGGCGGATGGCAGGCGGATCGCGGCAGTCGAGTCGGAGGACGGGTCCGAGAGGATCGTTGCGATAGAAGTCGATACCGGTAAGAGCCGGTACCTGACGCCTCTGGTCCGCGGAAGAAGGTATTACGGCATCGCATGGGTGGAGAAGGGAATTCTCACATCGAGATTCGACGGAGTAAGCCGCGATATCGTACTTGTAGATCCGGTAACGGGCGGGGAGGAGGCGCTTGTCTCCGGAACGGCCGATGAGAGAGACCCGTGCTGGGACGCCGACAACAACGGGTTCCTGTTCTCGAGCGACAGGACCGGCATCTTCAATATCTACCACTTGGATATATCGACGGGGTCCGAGCTGATGATAACTAACGTCGTTGGCGGAGCCTTCTCACCTTACATCTCCGGTGACGATATGCTGTTCACCGGCTACGGGGCCCGAGGCTACGAGATCAGAACGATAAGAAATTGGATTGATGGGGCAATCGACCCTTCGGCTGTCGGCATAGACGCTTCCCTGGCGGGTATGAGGACCGAATGTTACAAGCTTAGGGAGAAAAACTCCGACGGCCTCTCCGGCGCCGAAGAAACGGTGGCGAAGGCGGAGAAATTCGACATCGAGTACACGCCCCTTTTCATATTTCCCAGGTTTCTCGTCTATGACAAGAAACCGAGGATAGGTCTCGCCTTCAACTCGATGGATCTCATCGACAGGCAGAGCCTATATGCCGCGGCATCGATAAACAAGGATAAGGAATTCAATCTTCAGTTCGGATTCGACACGAGGCAGTTCAAGCCTACTTTCTCGTTCATCTTTCTGAGCGCCAGGAAATATTATGATTTTTCCGATATAACGCTGGGTGATGTGCGTGTGAGATACGATCTCTGGGACGCGTACTTCATGTGTAAAATGGAGCTGGAGGAAACATCCAGGAACAGAAGAAAAGAGATAACGCTCGCTTACAATCACGGCGAGTACGGTCTCAATATCAACGCCTGGGATTATTACGATTCGGAGCTGGGCTGGAACTATTACAAGGCGAACGAGATATCCCTGTTTTTCGATTATAGATCGATACGTCCCGGCGTCTATTCGGATATAAATCCGCGGAGCGGCCGCACGCTGCACGTCGAGCTTACTCGGGCGTACGACAAGCTGTCCTCCGGCTATTTCGAGTACGCGTTCAAGCCTATCTACGACCAGAACGATTTCGGAAGGTATATTCTGGAATACGAAGAGTTCATTCCGCTTCCCTTATGGAGCCACGTCCTCTCTTTTTATGCAAAGGGAGGGACGCTGGATGAGAACCTGGTCGATGACTTCTTCTATCTTTACCTGGGCAGCTATGACGGCCTGAGGGGATATTCGTACTACAGCCTCGGTGGCAGGAAGATCGCGATGGCGCGCCTGACCTATCGTTTTCCGCTGTTCAGCCGTATCAACAAGCAGTATCTGGGGACTTACCTGGCATCGCTGTACGCCGGTATTTTCGCCGAAGCCGGCAAGGCCTGGAACGAGGATGAGCTCGATTTCAACGGAAACAACAAGGATATCGGTTTCGAATTAAGATTGAAGGGATTTACTTTCTACAACTATCCGCTCGCCGCTTCTTTCACTGCTGCATACGGTCTCGATAAAATCGAATACAACGATCCGTTCCAGCAGGGATTATCCTTTACCGAGGGCGAGGAGTGGAAATACTATGGGTCGATCCTCTTCGATTTTTAACGAATGGCTTTACAGATGAAAGTGATTCTCGCAGGTTACAATATCGAAGCCGAAACGATCCGGAAGGCGGCAGATGCAATCGATTCCGAACCGACGCCGGAGGTTATTTCGGCTGCTTACGCGAGGATAAGCCGCGATCCTAGAAATGTCGACACACTAAGGAAAGAGTCGCGCGGTGACGTCGCGAGGGCGAGGCGATCGAACGAGAGCATCGTTTTCGACATGGGCCATTCGTCCGTAGCGGAGCACGCGGTTTTCAATTTCGACGTTATGAACGTTTCGCGGCTGGCCGTCGAAGAGATCGAGCAGTTCAGGCTCGCCTCCTATACGGA
>CAZPAH010000138.1:0-6779 GCA_964584495.1 uncultured bacterium
GGGATATCGGGAGTACCTGCAGGAAGATATGAAGACGGCGCAGACGAGGCTCGAGAACATCGAAGAATTGCTGAATGAGACCGATAGATTCTCCTCGTCCTCGGATGATCCGCGACTGGCAGCCTTTCTGGAGGAGATAGCGCTGCTGAGCGATATAGATACCTTCAAGGATGAGGAGAAGGTAGCCCTCATGACCCTCCATAATTCGAAAGGATTGGAATTCACGGCCGTCCTGATCACAGGCATTGAGGAAGGATTGTTACCTCACTATTCATCCTTCGATAACGAGGAAGAGCTGGAAGAGGAGAGAAGACTTTTCTACGTCGGGATGACAAGGGCCAGGGATTTTTTGTATCTATTCTGCGCCTCGAGCAGGATGCAGTTCGGCAACTGGACCGGGAACCGTCCTTCCCGCTTTATAGACGAGATTCCAGAATATCTACTGGAGGTTTCCGGGAACTGCGGGCACGCCCACGAGAATAAGGATTTTTTCGCGGAAGTGGACCGGGAGTGCATGGGCAATGAAGAAAAGAGCGTTTCAAGGACCGACAGCCGTTTCAGGGTCGGGGCTTTCGTAGTGCACCCGGCATACGGGGACGGAAGAATAAAAATGATCGAAGGCGACGGCGGCGAAATGAAGGTGACGGTCCAGTTCGTCGGTTATGGAACGAAAAAATTCCTGGCCGCCTACGCACCATTCTCTTTCAGGAGATGAGTTTCGGATCGCCCTGGTTTGCCCGACCCTAATAATAAAATCCGTTGCCGAGGGCGGGTTCAAGGGAAGGGCCGAAGTGAAGTATGGTCCCTGACGAGCCGGTGGCGAACAGGTCGAGGGGCGAGGTGCCCCAGATGCATCTCAGGTGTACCTGCACGGGATTGGGCTCTACGATCCAAGCGGCTCCGTCGTAGGTCAGGATCGCTCCGAACTCCCCGACGGCGTAAACCTCGTTACCGCTGAATCCACATACGCTGAATAGCTTCCGTCTGGTGCCGCTTTCCATTTTCACCCATTCGGTTCCATTAAAATTCAAGATGGTGCCGTTGCCGCCGACCGCGAAAACATTGTCGGCCGACGAGCCCCAGATTGCCAGCAACTGTTCCGAGACGCCGCTGTTCATCGGGGTCCAAGTCGATCCCGCGAGACGGTATATAGAACCGTGATCTCCCGCCACAAAGATCGATTCCGCCGATGCTCCCCATATTCCGTTCAGGTTCTCATCGCCGAGACGAGCCTCTTCCTCCCACTCGATTCCATCGTAGTGAAGGACCTTGCCGCTCATTCCGACGGCGTGGATGTCCCGTTCGTCCACTCCCCAAACGGCGAAAAGATCGATGCCGGTTCCACCCTGCATGAAATTCCATTTTTCACCATCGTAGTGGAGAATGGTTCCCATGCCGCCGACCGCGAAGATATTGTTGCGATGTTTTCCCCAGATTCCAAAAATATTGTTATCCGTTCCCGAAGCGATCGATTTCCATGTGGACCTGTCCGAAAAGGCCGCCGAACCGTTTCGGCCCATCACATGGATCGAGCCGCCTGTTCCGCCGATGCAGTATAGATGCTCCGACACGACACTCCGGATCTTGACCCAGATGTCGCCGTCGAAAAAAAGAATCGATCCCAGCTCCCCGACGGCGAGTATCGATGTGTCGCAGCTGCCCCAGATGGCATTGACGTTGGTGTTGCATCCGGTTGCCGATTCCGACCAGGATGCGCCGTCGAAATAGAGTAGGATGTCCCCGTCGCCGATAACAAAGACACCGCCCCCGGGGGTTCCCCAGATATCAAGCAGCTCGTAGGGAGCAGGTGCGGCGATCCTTTCCCAGGATAATCCGTCGTAGTGGAGGATGACCCCGGAAGCGCCTGCGGCGTAGATATCGGAACCGGAAGATCCCCATATGGAATTGAGATCGGTCGAAACACCGGATTGTACCGGTCCCCAGGTTTGTCCGTCGAAATGGATAATGGTGCCGGACCTTCCGGACGCGTAGACGTCCGTGGAGGATACCCCCCAGACGGCGCGCAAATCCCGAATTATATCGCAGTTCATTCTTTCCCATCTGAGGCCGGTGTAATGAAGTATGGTTCCGCAGTCGCCCACGGCGATGATGTCACCGGAGCCTGTTCCCCAAAGTCCCCTGAGCGAGGTCGAGACGGGTGAAGCCGATATGCTCCATCTCGATCCGTCATAATGGGCAATCAGGCCTCCGTCGCCGGCGGCGAAAAGATCATCCCCGGAGCCGCCCCATACGGCATTTAGGTTTTTAAAGGTGTTGCTTGCCTGGCTGCGCCACCCTTCTCCATCGTAATGCAGGATTATCCCGTTGCTTCCGACTGCGAAGATATTGTCGGGGGAGAAGCCCCATATATCGTTAAGCGGTCCGCCGAATGATTCGAGGGTCCATCGGTTGACTATCTCGTAGACCGGCCCCGGAGGATCGGGAGCAGGGTTGACGAGCGGGCCTTCGCAGGATAGAGCGAGGGAAAGCTGGAGGATGTACAGATAGATGAATGCTCGTGCCCTTTCCCGACATCTGATAGCCATCTTGGGCGCCGTCCGTAAAAGATCCGCAAGTCGAAGGCCCGGTATTGATTGAGCTGTTGGTGAAATTCTCTCCTTCAGTCCTATGGAAAGATAATGAATGCGGCGGGAGCAGTCAAGGCGGGGAACGGGCCGCAGGAATTCAATCCCGACCGTCTCATCCGTTAGGGCCCTGACGGATGAAGTAGTCCTCGGCCTTGAAAGACAGCAGTTTCGATATGAGGATGTTAGGAAATGTGGCGATCATCGTGTTATAGCGCATGACGGTGTCGTTGTAGAACTGACGGGAAAATCTGATCCCCTCCTCGATGGAGATCAACTCTTCCTGAAGGGAGAGAAAAGACCTGTCCGAGCGCAGCGTGGGATACGCCTCCGAAACGGCGAGAAGGTTGCCGAGAGAACGGGATAGGGAGTCTTCGGCCCGAGCCTTCTCCGCCAATGAGGCGGCATTAATGGCCCTTGTCCTCTCCGAAGCGGTCGACAGCCAGGCCGTTCTTTCGTGTGAAGCGTACGATTTAACGAGCTCGACGAGCTCCGGTATAATCGTGTGACGGCGTTTCAACAGTATCTCTATCTGAGTTCTACCGTTCCTGCACCGTTTTCTGGCCGTTACGAGCCTGTTGAAGGTAATAAAGCTCCAGAAGACGACGCATGCGGCGATAACGATGAGAATATAAAGTAATATGAAGACCGCACCCCCTCGCCGGTTGGGCTGTAGGAAAGCTTAATAAGCCGTTACAAGGACCGTTTCGGCCGGTTATCCGTCAACCGGCGCTGCAGCTTCCGCCGCCGCCCCCTCCTCCGCCGCCTCCGCTGAATCCCCCGCCGCTGCTTGTAGAAGTCGATAGGGCCGACGATAGGCTCTGGAGGTTGCTTATGGAAGCCGACAGGGAATCGAGTGAGGCGATTCCATCGATCCCCGCGGCGGCCTCGACGCCGAGGGAGGCGGGATAGTACCAGCGAGCGACCGGAATTGGAGTATTTGACTCGGCGGCGGCGAGCTTGAGCTTTGAGAGAAACTTGTCGGCCACTCCGAGGGCGGCGGCATACACGAGATATTTCTCCCACATCGGAAGTAGGGAGGGCCCCGCGTCCTTGAGCGCCGAGAAATCGGTCAGAAAGCGTTCGAACGCTTTCCATTTTTTGTATTCTATAGTAGCTTCTTCCGTCCGCCTTGCGATCGGAATGGAAAGGAAGACCCCCGCCACCATCAACGGGATGCCGGTCAGCATGAGAACCGGATGCCGTATCTGAACGAAGTACAGGAAAATCAGCAGGGCTCCCATCAGCACGGAAATCAATATAAAGGTCTTTCTGGCCCGTTCGCTTCTTTCATCGTCAAGAGGGAAGTAATCGCTCTCGAACTTCGTTCTCAGTTGCTTGCCGTGCTTCTCGACGAAACGGAAATATGCGGTTTTTCCTCCGGACTTGCCCCGCGCCCATTTCTGAATATCTTCGCCGGTGGCCCCGTCGCCGTCGCCGGCTTCGATAAATACCGCTTCGAGAAGATCTCTCTCGAAGGGGATGAGCTCTCTCTCGCTTTGCCCTAAGTTAACCGGCTTGCCGCCCAAGAGATCTTTGCCCTTTGCGGTCAGCTTGTAGACCAGATGCTCGCTTGAAAATATCAAACCCTGCTTGGATTCTTCGTGGATCGTCATGTACCCGAGACGGGAAGCCTCCAGAAGGGAAGAAGCGAAAGCTTTACCCATCGCGGTAGAATGCACCCCGCTCTGCGTCAGGATCGCCGGTATATAGCAGGGTGGAATCTCTCTGGGAGGTTCACGTTCGTAGTCGTTGTCGTAAGGCACCGACGGTTCCCGGCCGAAACGGATGTAGAACCAGGCAAAGACGGCGAGGAAGATAATCACGAGGACTATCGATACGGCGACGGCCGCCCTCATCAGCCCGGCCCTTTTCCTCGATTCCTCGATTCGGCGCTCCTGCGCCTTTCTCCACTTTTCGGTCACTTTTTTCTCGTTTTCTATGAGCCCCGAGTATGTCTGGCCGGAGAGCACCGCCGCGTCGGGGAAAAGATTCGGATCGAGCAGGACCCTCAATTCGACTGAAATATTGCGGCCTATGGGGCCCTGAGCGATGTCGGCCCTGTCGAACCGGTCATCGAAATTGAGGGTGCCGGGAGGAGCCTGAGAATGAACGAATACCTTGAATAGACGGGGGCTCGCATCGGGAGGAATTACTGTAATGTGGACTTTACCTATATACTCGTGCGATCCGGTTATGGCCTTCCAGTAGAACTGGGCTACGTCGCTGTAGCGTTGAACGGCGTCCGAGATGCGGTACCTTATAAGAAAGCTGCGCGTCGTGTTGGAGGCGCTGTAGAACCACTTGATCCTTTCGATTCCAGAACCGGAGCTTTTCTGGAATCTTACCGGTGTATTGGCCGGAAGATCCCAGACACCCGAAAAATCGATGCGGTAGGAGCCGTAGTCGCCGGTCGTTTCTCTTTCGATCTGCGCCCATGAGAAATCTCCATCGAAACGGAAAGACCTGGTCTCCTCCACCTCGGCGCTTCCGTCCCTTTCGAGTCGAAAGACGATCTTGATTTCGGGGTGATAAAAGCTTTTCGCCGATACCGCCGAAGAGACGCTTGCGAGCGTCAAGGTGAGAGCCGCGATCGCGAACAGCGCCTCCTTGAGCCTTTTCCACCTCCTAGGGAAGAATTGATTTTCACGCTTGTAATTATACGATTTCATGCCTTTCTCCATTTGAATGATGATTGCGCATTTTAACGGCAGCCCTCGGGCCGGTCAACCGTTAGTTGTCCGTTAACCGGAGAAATTGCCGACGATCTGGGATGATCGGCGATTTCCGCCTTTCCCATACGTATTGACAGGCCCGCCCGGGCTTATGTAGAGTCATGCAGGTTGTTACGGGTTTATCGAAAGGCGCGGATAATGTACCTCTCGGATGAGGAACTGAAGAAGCTGGAGCACCTGGCGATGCTCCGGCTCGAAGGCGGATCCCGGGAGAAGCTGAGGATTCAGCTGAACCGCATTATAGAGTTTGTGGGGATACTCCAGAAGGTGGATACGTCGGGCATAGATCCGGCCGCCGACACGGCAGTCCCGGTATCTTCCCTGCGCGGCGATGAGCCGGGGGATTGTCTCTCGAGGGAGGAGGTCCTCGGCCAGGCTCCGGCCTGCAGGGGTGGCCTTTTCGAAGTGCCGCCCGTCATAAGGAAATGATGACCGGCGCCGCGGAAGTGAAACCGCTATGAAAGAACTTGCAGAGATGACGATTGGGGAGCTTCAATCCGCCTACGACTCCGGGGCGGCGAAACCGTCCGAGACGGTAAGGGCCTGTCTCGACGAGATCGATGCCAAGGACCCGATCGTCGGGGCGTTTCTCGAAATATTCGGCGATGAAGCCATGAGAAGGGCTGCGGAGCTGGATCGAACCGGCCGGGACGGAAGGACGCTGTACGGCGTCCCGGTGGCACTGAAAGACAATATCTGCATGAAGGGGCTGAGAACCACGTGCGGATCGAAGATCCTGGGCGGATACGCTCCTCCCTACGATGCGACGGTAGTGAAGCGGCTGATAAATGCAGGGGCCATAATCATCGGAAAGACGAACATGGATGAGTTCGCCATGGGTTCATCGACGGAGAATTCATCGTTCAAGGTGACAAGGAATCCCTGGGACGAGGAGTGCTCTCCCGGGGGCTCAAGCGGAGGCTCGGCGGCGGCCGTTGCGGCGGGGATGGTTCCCGTCGCGCTCGGATCGGATACCGGCGGATCGGTAAGGCAGCCTGCCTCTTTTTGCGGCGTGGTTGGCCTCAAAGGAACCTACGGAAGGGTTTCCCGGTACGGTCTCGTGGCATTTGCCAGCTCATTGGACCAGATAGGGCCGATAACGGGGAATGTGACGGATTGCTCTATCGTGATGCAGGCGATAGCCGGTGCCGACGTTAATGATGCTACGACGATAGAGTGCGGTCCGGATGATATAGGAGCCGGGCTGGAAGATGGGTTGACAGGGATGCGGATAGCGGTCCCTTCGGATATCGCACGGTGGGAGATGGATGAATCAGTGAAGGATAGCATCTCCTCTACCGTGGAATACCTCAAGGAGAAGGGGTGCGAAGTCGGAGAAGTAGATATGCCGGGGATGGAAAGCTCGATCGCATGCTATCATATTCTGGCCGACGCCGAGGCATCGTCGAACTTGGCGAGGTTCGACGGAGTGAGGTACGGCCGCAGGGCGGGCGCCGGA
>CAZPAH010000139.1:0-6714 GCA_964584495.1 uncultured bacterium
CTTCTTCAGCAGCGCCGTCCTTCCGCCTGAAGACGACTGGGCCGAACTGGAAACCGATATTTTAGTGATCGACGCTAAGGGTGAAGAGGTCGTACGCCGCGAGATGACGTTCCCCGTCTCGGATAGAAGGGCGCTTATACTCGGCGATTTTGATGTAAATACATTTCCGGCAGGCGATTACAGGGTTATTATCAACGTTCTCCGGGACGGGCGGTTGTTGTCCTCCAGCGGTAAAGATTTTACCGTTGCGTGGGAACTCGTCAACTGGAACAAGCCGAGGCGGGATGTTCTTGTCGAGGCGAGACTGCTTTTCTCGGACGAAGAGTTCGAGGAGTTCAGGAGAAGCACGATCGGAGAGCAGGAAAAGATACTCAAGGATTTCTGGCAGCAGAGGGACCCGACGCCCCATACGGCGGTCAACGAGCTGTACAACAAATTTATGAAACGTCTGCAATACGCCGACAGCCATTTCGGCGGCTATTCGAGGGGGGCTCTGACCGACAGAGGCCGGATCTATATCCGGTTCGGCCCTCCCGACGATATAGTAGATGAGAGTGTTCCGTTCAACAGGGAGGATCTGAACGAGGCGCTCAGCAAGGTCGATGACGAGTACAAGGTGATAGTGCATAAGACGGTGAAAGGGCCCGGAACCGAGCAATCCCAGCAGAGCAGCGCGGCGCGCAGCGTCAGCAGACCTTACCGCGGGGGTGGGATGGATACGGGGGGGTACGAGCTCTGGGTATACAGCATCAAGGGAGATCCCCTGCTCGAGAGAGATGAGTTCATGACCATCCATTCCGGGATGAGATTTCTTTTTATCGACAAGGGTGGTATCGGTGACTACAAGCTCGTATCCACATCGGAGGACATCGAAGGCTCGGAGAATAAGTCCGATGCGGAATATTGACAATAGGATAAGCCGAACCGCCATGCCGGGAATTTTTGGTTGACAAGCAGAAATGCATTAAGTATTTTATTGCAGTTGTTAACGTTTAGCGGGCCGGTAGACGTAAATTGCAGCGGGAATATTAGACGGTCCGGCCCAGAGAGATTGAGCTAAATCGTCATCAAGAGCGTATCCGTATTCCAACGGGTAAAACGATCAATTCAATTAGTTTTCCGCAGAAGGAGCGCGTGGTATGGTACAGAGAAGGCCCTCGGTAAAAGCCATTTTTATCGCATCCGTTCTATTTCTCGTCCTGATTTCTCCTGTTGTAGTTTCGGCTCAGGATACTACTGAAGAGGTCAAGCCGGAATATTTCGTTCAATCGGAACAGGATTCTCTGGGAGTAGCGAGAAACGATTCAGCTACCGTGGCGAGCGAGATCGCGGATATGGCTGAAAAGAAAAAGCTGGGAGTCGTACTTTACAACCTCAAGCACAGCGGAATCGGAGAGAAGTACATCCAGGGCGGAAACTTCATGCACGCTCTTCTTCTTTCCTCGATAATAGGCGTCGTATTCATCATCGAGAGGCTCGTTACGCTTGCGCGGGCGCGCGTCAATATCAGGAAACTGATGAACGACGTTCTGTCGGCGATGCGTTCGGAAGGGATCGACGGTGCGATGAAGGTCTGCGAGAGGACGCGCGGTCCTATCGCAGCGGTTCTTCATTCGGGGCTTCTCAGGGCCGGGCGCGGTCCCGACGCCGTGAAGGAAGCGATCGAGACGGCCGGCTCGATCGAGACATCTTTTCTTGAGAGGGGTCTTGTCGCAATAGCAACGGTAGCGCAGGTGGCTCCCCTTCTCGGATTCCTCGGAACGGTATCCGGTATGATCAGCGCGTTCGCCGCTATCGCTTCGGCCGAGCAGGTCAGCGCGAAAGTAGTGGCTTCCGGTATCGAGGAGGCGCTTATCACAACGGCGACCGGTCTCATCATAGCTATTCCGGCCTCTATCGGGCACTCGTTCTTTGTTTCTCAGATCGACAGATTCGTGCTGGAGATGGAGGAAGCCTCCGCCGAGCTGGTCAACGAGCTGATCGAAATGGGAGTTACAAATTAACAGCCCGGAGCTGAGAGATGATTAAGAAAAGAAGCAAGGTATCTTCAGAATTCAGCACGGCCTCGATGTCGGATATTAACTTCCTGCTGCTGATATTCTTTCTGGTCAGCACGATGTTCGCCGTCGAGAAGGGTCTTCCGATGGCCCTTCCCGGGCAGCAGTCGAAGTCGGTCAAGCTGAAAAGCGAGAATGTGCTTACCCTTCAGGCTTTCCCGAACGGCTCGATCGTGGCGAAGGGTACCGGGCCTGTTCCGCTGAGCGGGATCGAGCAGTTCATCCGTAACAAGCTGATACAGAACAGCAAGCTGGTCATTGTTATAGAGACGCATCCCGAAGCCGATTACGGTTTGATGATCGATATTCTCGACGAGCTCCGTCTGGCGGACGCAGAATATATTTCGCTGAGAACCATGAAGACAGGTTCCTAGAGGAGAAACCGCTTTGAAGATAGCAAAAAAACAAGGTGTCCAATCAACGATCCCGACCGGCTCCATGGCTGATATCATCTTCCTTCTTCTTATCTTCTTCATGGTGACGACTATATTCAAGATGGAAGAAGGGCTGCCTATAAGGCTGCCGAGGGCCGAATCCGGCAGCGAGCTCGAGAGGGAAAGGCTCCTCCATGTCTGGGCCGACCGTTACAGCAGAATAAGCATCAACGACAAGCTCATCAAGGTCGATTATATCAACCAGGTGATCACCTCGAGGTTCGAGGAGAATCCCCAGTTGATCGTAGCGTTCAACGTCGACCAACGGACAAAATACAGCCTTGTTTCGGATATCATGGATCAGCTGAAGGAAGCCAATGCCGTAAACGTGACATTCGTGTCGGTAGGAGAAGATTAAAAACAAGGGGAATCCGGGTGGCTGCAACTGCAATTGCAAATGTTAATTTCAAGAAGGGATATAACAAGTATCTCCTTAATTCCCTGTATGCGACTCTGGTAATTCATTTTCTCGTTTTCTATTTCTCGCCCCCCTTCGAATTCAAACCGTATGTTCTGAAGGAACAGGAATTCGTCGTTGTCGAGACGGTCGACGACTTCGAGCTTCCTCCTCCGCCCCAGGAGATCAGCCAGCCCGTGATCCCGATGGCCGCGGAGGAAGGTGAAGAGGTGGATGAGGATACGGAGATAGCGCCCACGAGTTTCGATAAAATAGACAATCTTCCTCCTCCGCCGCCTCCTCCGTCGGAGACGGCGCAGGATTTCTACGCCTTCGACGAACCTCCGGTCCTGACCCGTTTCGTGCCGCCGCAGTATCCCAGCCTTGCGCAGCAGGCCGGCATCGAGGGAACGGTGCTCCTCAGGGTAGTGATAGATACCGACGGTTCGGTCATGAGCGCCGACGTCATCCGCTCGGATGTCACTACGGCTATGGAGCGCGCGGCCATTGCAGCCGCGTTGAAGTTCAAGTTCAAACCGGCCAAGCAGCGTACGGTGCCCGTAAGAGCCAGTATGGCGGTGCCGATCAGGTTCAAGGTGCACGGCGGCTAGTATCGCCTGAAGAAGCAGAAGATTTGAAGCCCGGCTTCACCGGCCGGGCTTTTTAATAAATTGACAAACTACTCATCTTCATTGAAACTAATGACCTATCATCGACGTATCAATATTTAGTCGTGGTTTTCATTTAAACAGGGATTGATTTTCAGGAGAAAGGTCCGGCAATGAATCTTATGAAAAGGTGTACGGCGGGAATTGCCGTTATCACCGTGACGCTCATTGTTACGTCGTTTATCTCGTATAATCTGAATGCCGCCTCCGGAAGGGTTTTCTCGCTGGAGGAATGTATAGGGATATCGTTGAAGAATAATCCGGATATACATATTTCGGCCCAAGGGGTCAAAAGGTACGAGGGGGAGCTGCTGAGAAGCTACGGTTACCTTATGCCTAACCTGAACTTGAATTTTTCGACCGGCCATACGTTCTACGGGCCCTCGTCGGTTCAGTACGATGCGCAGGGACGTCCAGTGCAAACGAGCGGTTTCGATTACGAATCGTATGCGATGCAGATAACGTCCAATATCACCGTATTCAACGGGGGAGCCAACTACAGCAGGATCAATTCGGCGAAGTACAACAGGGCCGCGGCCTTGGAGGAGCTGGAATACAGCAAGGACATGCTGACCGCCGGCGTGATCAGGGCATACTACAATCTTGTGAGGAGCAAGATGCTCCTCACCGTGCAGGAAGAGAGCATGGAACAGGCTAGGCAGAACCTCGAAAGGACCGAAGCGCTGCTAGAGGTGGGATCGGCCACGAGGGCGGATCTTCTCAAGGCGAAGGTGCGTCACTCCAATACCCGTCTTGCGATGATCACAACGAGGAATCAGATGGAGCTGGCGAGGGAAGATCTTGCGGTTCTGCTGAATATGAGGGAAGATTGGAACGGAGAGGTCGATACATCGCTTGCAATCACCTTCACCGATCCCGATCCCGCCGACCAGATAGATTATGCTCTGAACAACAGGTCCGACCTCAAATCGCTGGGGCTGTATCTTAAATCGTCCAGAAGCGATATCACGACATCGCGCAGCGGGTGGCTCCCTGTGCTGGGAGCTCAATTCGGCTACTCCTGGAATGACAGGGCGATGGCCGACAACCTGAACTTCTTCAAGGAAGAGTATCAGTGGTACGTCGCCGGTTATTTGAGCCTGAACATCTTCGATAGGTTTCAAACAAGCGCCAACGTCAAATCGGCCAGGGCCAACAGCAGGATAGCCGAATACAACCTCGAAAAATCGAAGCTGGAAGCGATTAAGGAGGTCAAGTCTCTCATCCTGGGCATTAAGGAGGCCAGGGAGAGGATAGGAGTCGCATCCGAGACTGTGGAGCAGGCGTTGGAGGATGTAAGGCTCGCCGAGGAAAGATATCGCGTCGGGGCCGGGACGATGCTCGAGACCATAGACGCCCAGGTCGCGCTCACCCAGGCCAAAGCGGACGTGATAGAAGCGAAATGCGATTACCTTGTCGCCGTGGCCGATCTCGCAAGAGCGACAGGCAGGAGAATACAGCGTTAAGGCAAGGTGCTTACGGGAGAAAAGGAATGCTTATAAAAGTCAATGGAGTCAAGAAGATATACGAAGTCGGGATTCAGAAGATCGAAGCGGTCGCCGGTGTAGATCTGGAGATTTCCAAAAACGAATACCTTGCCATTATGGGGCCTTCCGGCTCGGGGAAGTCTACTTTCATGAATATACTCGGGTGCCTGGACACTCCCACGGCCGGAACTTATGTTCTCAACGGCCAAGAGGTGAGCAATCTCGATGACGACGAGCTCGCCAGGATTCGTAACAAGGAGATCGGTTTCGTCTTCCAGACTTTCAACCTTCTGCCTCGGGCTTCGGCAATGCAGAATGTCGAGCTGCCGCTGATCTACGGGGGAGTCGCTTCCGAGGAGAGGCGTAGAAGGGCCAGGGAGGCCCTCGAGGCGGTTGGTCTCGGTGATAGGGCGACTCACCGTCCGAACGAGCTGTCGGGCGGTCAGAGACAGAGGGTGGCGATCGCAAGAGCCCTTGTAAACAAGCCCTCGATCATCCTCGCCGACGAACCGACCGGAAACCTCGACAGCAAGACCGGCGAGGAGATCATGTCGATATTCAACAGGATCCATGAGGCGGGGAACACCATAGTCATGGTCACCCATGAAGAGTATATCGCTGAACATTCCAACAGGATAATCAGGCTACTCGACGGCAGGATAGAATCCGACCGGAAGGTTCGCAATTAGCCGAGAGGCGTATAGATGGCAAGGCCCCGCCGATCCGCTCTAGAACGACCGGGGCAGTTTTTCCAGGTAGGGGGAGTTGATGAAAAAGAAGTATTTCATCGTAATAGGCGCTATACTGATCATTGCGGTTCTGATCCTGATCAATCTCAAGGCGAAACGGGGTAAGTCCCTACCCGTCCAGGTCGAGGAAGTCACAAGCCGCGATCTGTCGATGAAGGTCACCGCATCGGGATCGATCCGTCCCAAACGGCAAGTCGATATCAGCGCGAGCAACATAGGAAAAGTGACCAAGGTGGCCGTCAAGGAAGGTGATATAGTAAAGCAGGGGCAGTTCCTGATACAGATAGATCCGATCCAGCTCGAATCGACCGTGGCGCAGCTGCGGGCTGCGATCGAAACGGCCAGATCGAACGAGAGACAGTCGTTGTTCCAGGTCAACCAGTACGAGAAGGAGCTGGAGAGAAGCAAGAAACTATTCGATCAGGGATACCTTACCGACCGCGAGGTGGATGTCGCCCAGACGAATTACGACGTCGCCAGGTCCAATCTTGATGCGGCCCGTCACCAGGTGTCCCAGCAGGAAGCTCTTCTCGAGAGCGCCCTTCACAATCTCGAGGAAGTGACGATCACTTCGGGGATGGACGGCATTGTCACCAGGCTCAATGTCGAGGAGGGAGAGATAGCGATAATGGGAACCCTGAATAATCCGGGAACCGTTCTCATGACGATCGCCGATCTTTCCACGATAGAGACGGAGGTGGAGGTAGATGAGACCGAGGTGATCAATATCAAGCTGGGGGACAAGGCTGAGGTCACGCTAGACGCTTTCCCCGATACGACCTACGCGGGGATAGTGACCGAGGTGGGAAATAGCCCCATTCTATCCTCCTCCGTTTCAGGTCAGCAGGGTGTCGATTTCAAGGTCGTAATCACGATCACCGATACGATCTTAAGTGTCAGGCCGGGGCTTTCCGCCGACTCC
>CAZPAH010000140.1:0-6605 GCA_964584495.1 uncultured bacterium
CGGCGAGGAATATCGTCTTACACCGGCCTCTTTACCTTATTGATTTAACGGCAGCACTCCCTCTCGCGTTTAACTCAAAAATAAAGTCTCAGGAACATCTTCGCGGTATGATCTATCCGGTCATGGTTTCCCTCATTTACAAAGTAGTCGGTATTGACGAGGTGCTCGCTCTGTCCGGCGTTTCCGTATTCGACGAAGCATTCGGCGCCATAGCCGATATCGTACCTTATCTGGGCGAATACGGTCGAACGCGCATCGGTTTTCCCATTGACGTTGAGAATCCTGAAATAACCCTTGATCTTTCCCGTCGCGTTGAATTCCATATCGTATCCGTAGGCGAATATCTCCCTGAAAGTATCGAAATCCCTGATCCTTCCCTGGATGCGGACCTTGACCAGCTCGTTTTCGACCGTCAGCTCGGCGAAGAGGTTCGGATAGGTGTAGAAATCGAAAACCTCCGCCGCCGCATCGAACCCGTGCCACTGCTTGTATGCGATCTTGCCCTTGAATCCCTTTATGAACTCTATGTACAGCTCCGAATAGAACTCGTGGGTCTTGCGCCTCTCGCCGCCTTCCTCGTTGACGAACCTCTTCTCGTAGGCATCGTAGGAGACGGTGGCCGTCACGGCCTTTTGGGGAAACAGGTAGCTTCCCTCGATGTGGTACTGCTTCCTGTTGAACTGCTGGTCCTCGTCGAAACGCCGGGACATGTAATCGCGGAAGTTCTCGCCGAAATCGTTGTACCAGGCGTGAACGGTAAGGTTGGACATCCGGATGTTGCGGACCTCGGTGGAGAAGGCGTACCGGTTGTTCTTCCCGCGGACCTCGCTCGTTTCGGTCTGGAAGGGATCGCGGCTTACTGCATATTCCGATATAAGGCTGGTATTTTCGAGGCTGACCGGACCGACCCAAAGCCCGTTTTTCCTTATCTGCCGCGGGAAGAACGAGACATCGAAGGCGAGGACCTGGTTGTAGCTGTCCGAAAGGTACTTCTTCGCGACGCTCGTATTGGTCCAGTCCTTGCGGAGAAAGGTCGATCCGAACTCGAGCCTGTCGCCGAAAGACTTCTTTCGCAGCCTCACGATGAAGTTATCGGTGCCGTCGGCCACCAGGCTGTCGGGATTGTCGGTCCAGTTGAAGGTTCCACCGTCGTCGAAATATATGAACGTGCCTCCCACTCCCTTGATCTTCCAGAGGTCGACGCTCCAGATATCGGCCCTGACCCCGCTCGACTGGGGGCCCCAATTGTCGTTCTTGATCTTGTCCTGGTCCACAAGGTTGAGAAGGGGCTCGTCGTTTATCCAGAACCGGTTCTGCCTGGAGAAGATATAGGTCTCCCACTTATCTCCATTGAATTTCATATGCCCTTCGGCTGCAAGCAGTCCGGGGCGCTTGTATTCGGGCTCCGGCGTGAGGTACTCGTCCCTGTTCGACTGGTACCGGAGCTTGTAGAAGCACTCGAGGTTCTTGTAGGGCCAGCTGAGGTACTTCAGCTCGAGGTAGTGGCGTGGCATGCCCTCAGAGCCGGGAGGGCCGAACTGCCAGTGGTTGTCGATACGCTGGAATGATAGCTCGGTCTCGTAGAACCCTTCCAGCTTGTCCACCGCGAGGAGCGGAGCGGACGGCAGCGCCAGGGAGGCGGCGGTAACCAGGAGCAAGATCGGAACGATATCTGTCTTTCTCATCATAACCTTATCGTGGATGAAAACTGGTAACTGTTTCCGAGGTCGTAGTGCGTCTCCAGCATCACATCGACCTGCCAGCGTTGCCCCTTCAGCCCGAGGCCTGCGGTCATGTTTTCCCTTTCGAATCCGCCGCGCAGAGCCACCGCATCGAAGAACCAAATCTCGCTTCCTATCCTGCCGATCGCGTTGGAAAGCTTTCCCTGCCTGCTTCTGAGATCGAACGAGAGGAGCAGGAGCTCGCGGAATAGGTAGCTCGCCCCGATCGCGGCGTCGCGGTACACGGGATCGGGGGTTTTCGTGGTGCTGAGCAGCTTCAGGCCCGGTTCGTTCACGTTGTAGATGACGGCTCCCAACGTCCATGCTCCTCCGGACCTGTAGTGCACACCAATATCGCATGACGGTTTCGTCACGCTTCCCTCGTACGAGGGATCGTTGTACTTCTCGTATCCGGGAGCGGCGAGGGTGAAGAGCTTCAATGACGCCCCGATAGAGAGTCCCTTCAGCCAGGGAACGGTTCGGGCGATCCCAAGGTTGATCGTATCTTCATGGTAAATATCCTTAAGCTCGAGCCTGACCCAACTCATTCCAAAGGCGAACATGCCGTGCCAGTTGTACGCCGCGGCGGCATAGTTGTTGGACAGGTTCTCGACGTTATAGAGCATCGATGTACAGCCGGTCAGCTCGAAACGGCCGATCTGCGTGATCCCCGCGGGGTTCCAGTAGACCGCATTGACGTCGTCCGAGACGCCGACGAACGCCGAGCCCATCGCCCGGGGCCTGGGACCCACCCTGCAGTGTCGGAAATCGGCTCTCGCCGGCCCGGCTATGACGGCCAGAAGGAGAATGCATGCCGAGAAGGCAGCCAGGAGACGGGTGAAGGATTCCGGCCTCGATCGGCCGTTATGCAGCCGCTTCAATATCATTTTATCACCGCCACGCCGACGTTTTCCCTGTAGGCCCTTTCCCCCGAAGGGGTCTGAACGGCGGCCGTGAATCTCGCTATATAGATTCCGTAAGGAACGATGTTGCCCATATTGTCGCGTCCGTCCCACGAAAGCCCCGTAATCCTTCTCGGCCGTCCGTCGGGTGTATCGCCGGCGGTGAAGGGGAATCTCCTCTCGAGAATCCTCCTCCTGTATCCGTCCATATCGTAGATCTCGATCGTCACCGTCGCTTCCTGCGAGAGGTAGAAACTTATGCCGGTCTCTTCGTAGAGCCCGTCGCCGTTTGGGGAGAACGGGTTGGGAGAGAAGGATATTCCCGAGATTACCCGGCCCGCGTCGTATCCAGCGTCGGGGTTGTAGAAGATTCCGTAGTCCCCCGGTCTTTTAACCGAGATCTTTACGAGGTTTCCGTATGGATTGACGTTGCCCCCCGTGTATATCCAGGTTCCGGTCGATTCGATATACTCGTACATGGAGAGCAGGTCCTCGTCGATGTGCCTCGCGGAGTACTGCGGGTAATGAACCGATATTTCGATATCCTGGTTGAACTCGTCGACCGGTATCGCCACCTCCACCGTCTCGCCGGTTTCACTGTCGATCGTCTCGGCGACCGCCTCGAACTCTAATTTCCTGATGACGTTTATCGATGACGCGGGGTGGGGGGGGAGGTTGAAATCGTGCAGATAGCCCGGCGTCAGCCTGAACCTGAACGGAAAGGGCAGGCCGCCGTCCGGGATCGCGGCGGTCGGTATCCAGATTACCGATCCCTCCGGAGACCTGATGCTGAAATCGTTCGTCATATCTATGCCGCTAATCTCGTAGTAGGGGATAGGAAGGGGTATCTCGATCGTATAGAGAGGAGTCAACGACACCGATCCCGTCGCGTCGACCGCCTCGATCTCGAATTCGATATTCCTTGTGTTGTCCAGCGGGGCCAGCGGTACCTGAACCTCGATCTGCGACGGGTCCAGGTCGGCTCCCCAGATATCATCCCCCGCGTATCCCATGGTGATCTCTTCCAGCCAAAGGCCGGTCGTGACCGAATCGGGCCTCCACCGGAAGGTGGCGCCCCTGACCCAGAAGTCATCGGTGATACGAGCCGTGAAGTAGAGCGGCGAGTTGGCCAGCGCGATCATCGGTACCGTTTCCCCCGAAAGGACTCCGACATCGATGACGGGCGGTCCCAGATCCTCGAGGACCGTCATCTCCACGACCACCGCCGTCAGGCCGTCGTTGATCCTCGCGACCGCCGCAGCCGACTTGTAGTCGAGCATCTCCTCCTGTGTTTTTCCCGCGGTCTTTCCGGTGCCGGGCGAGGACATCAGGTCCATTATGTTGGAATCCCTGTCGGTGTCGTTTCCACCACCAGGATTCCATTCGGACGTGTAGGCGTTGACCCAGCGCGTATCGCCGAAATTATTGTCGGTGCTGTTTCCGTCGTGGCTTGTCATCAGGACCATTATATCCCAGCTTTTAATATCGGCCTCGGTGGGATTGCCGAGGGCCTCCATCGATACGACTGCCGTCATAGTGTTCTGATTGAAATCGGAGAGCAGAATAATATCGCGATCCGTTTTCCTCGCGCCGCTTGCCCAGGCCTGCGGCGTGTTCTGGTTCTCCGAGGAGATCACTCCCTTGTACCAGCCTTCCATCACGATCGCGTAATCCCAGGCGTCCCAGAGCGCAAAATCGTTCTGCCTGTTGGGCAATCCCTCCGTGGCTCCCCCCTTGAATGCGTCTATGTATATATCGACCTTCTGTATATTTATATCGGCATAGTTGGGATTCCAGTCGGCTGTACCCTCATCGGCGGGGTTGGGGAAGTTTCCTATCTTGACCTGGAAGGCGAGGCTTGGAATGATCTCTCCCGCCACGATCTTGGACGTCTCGAAAATCGTCATACCCTCGAGGTCGAAGGCGTGTCTCACGAAGACTACGTTAGTGGGATAAATATAGTAAAGGCCTTCGCGGCCGAACTGGTTCGGCCCGTGATCGTCGTCGAGAGCGTCCGTCATCGTCCGGATCGCTGTAACCACCCCCTCCACGGTCAGGGTGAAGGTGGAGTCGGCCCTCGACGCGTTCGTTGCATCCTTGGCCGATACGGTCAGGGTGTACTCTCCGCCCGCTATGCCGGGAGAAACGATGTAGAGAAAGGAATAGGTTCCGTCTCCCGCGGTGAGATCGCCGTTCGTTCCGTCATCGTACATGTGCTGGTATTGCGATCCTCCTATCGGAGAAAGGTCTATCAGGACCGAACCGATGCCGCCGCCTCCGTCCGTGACCGAGGCCGTGAACGAGACCGTTCCTCCTGCATCGATGACAGCGGGCTCCGCTCCGGCCGATTGGATCACCGGCTTCGGCGGAAAATCGGTCACGAGCTCGAACGGATCGCTGTAGTAATGAAGCACGACCGGCTCGAGCGCAACCGACCAGTCGACAGTTGGGTCGAGGGGATCGAAATCCAGGTTGAGTGTCGAATCGTGCGGAGCGGAATCGAAGGCGGAACGCTTCTCTCCGCCCGTCTCCTGCATCAGGTAGACCTGCAGGCGGATCTCCGGGGGGACGGCTCCCTCGAAAACAGTAAAGGGAATAGAGTAGTTCACGTACCCTTCCGACCTCGATATTCGCGTCGCCGCGATATCTATCCCCGAGTTCCATGTGCCGGAAGTCGGTATGTACTGGTCGCCCACGTCGTCCCACCACAGCCACTCCGTGCCGCCCCATTTCCTTATGTCTGCATAATCGGCGGACCCGGTGCAGGAGTACTTGTACGTTATCGCGAAATCCGGTTTCAGCGGATGATCGTAGCTGATAGGAAACAGGTAGGGCTCATTCACCGCTCCGGCAGCGTCGTTGAATGCTTCCATGATTATCCCGATGTGCGTGCATTCCCAGTCGGAGTCGAATTTCACCTTTATCGATATCCCATCCTCGTCGTTGCTCACCAGCACCTTGGTCAGGTCCATCTCTTGGAGGCATTGGTGCGCAAGGTCGGGTTCGGGAAAGGGGGGATCGCTGACCGTCATGATCCTGTCGATTATGACGGCGATGTTGTTGGAGGCCAGCGGGGGGGAGGAGACCACCGAAATCTGAACGACCGCCCTGGCCGCGCCGGCGATGAAGGATGTTTCACCGTATCCTTCGGAATCCAGTACCACCGTCGAAGAGGAAAAAGCGCCCGCCGAAGCCGGCGTGCGGGAGAACGTCACGCTGGTCCCCCCATGGGCCACATCGTTTCCGAATTTGTCGACCAGCTGGGCAGAAACGGGCAGGGATTCGAGGAATCCCACCGCGTCCGCCGCCGCTGACAGCCTGATACCGGCTGCCGCGCCCGGAAGGACGCCAATCTCCACGTAATTTTCCTCGCCAGCGAGAACGATCAGCGTGCGGTTCAGGTATACGGCCGATGCCGTTATATGGAGAACGCCGGCTCCGGTCGCTGTGAGGGTCGTCGTGACCTCTCCATCGGAGGAGGTGAGGGTCGACGGGGTGCTGAAGGTTCCGCTCCCGGTGGAAGATTCGGCGAGGGTGAAGTTCACCGGGACTCCCTGTAGCTTCACAGGGTTGTAGCTTATGTCGAGGAGCCTCGCCTCGATAGTCACTTCCTCCACGCCATCGGCCGTTATCTCGCTTTTATTCGCCGTGATCTCGATATATTCCGGTTCCGCCGATCGGATACCCAGCTTGAACCTCCCCGATATTCCTCCTTCTCCCGTCTCGGTGAAGATCCTTAGGACCTCGATCTGGTCACCAGAGATCAGGAAGCCGCCCCTGCCGTCGACAAGCGATATAGAGGTCGCGGCCGTCGTGTCGGAGTTGTTGTAGAAAATGACTTGCCCGCGGGGCGGAGTGATATTGTTGAGCTTTGTCGCCCTGAGATTCACGTTATCGAGGAAGCCGTCGAGGTCGTACCAGTCGCGCCTGCCCTCTCGGTCCCTCGCCTCGATCAGGGCATCGGCGTAGAAGTAGATGCCCG
>CAZPAH010000141.1:0-6546 GCA_964584495.1 uncultured bacterium
TCTTCCCTGGCATCTATTCACCTCTTTATGAAACTTTTTCCGCCTCTTTTGAGGCGGTGCCTACTATCCTGCGCGGTATTTCTACGAAAAAGCATGTGCCCCCGCTCTCCAGGTTTCTATGGGAGATCCATCCTCCATGGCTTTCCACTATCTTTCTGGAAATGGATAATCCGAGACCGGTTCCCTCTGTTCGAGTCGTGAAGAAAGGATTATACAGCCTGTCGGCGTCTTCGTCCCTGATCCCCTCGCCGTTGTCATTTATCTCGATTCTGATGAAGGCCGGATCCTCGGCGCCGCGTAGATTAATGGAAAGCTCCCCTCCAGCGTCACACGCCTGGATCCCGTTCGTGGCGACGTTGAGAAGCACCTGCTTGATCTGATCCCTATCCAGGCAACACAGGTCATCCTCCAGGTAGTTATCGAAGCTTACCGAAACGCCCTTGTTGAAAGCTTCATCCGAGATCAGATTAAGCGTATTCTCGATCAGCTCGTTAATCGACACTTCAACCGGCCTCGGCGCCGCCGGCCTGGCAAAATTGAGGAGATTTCTGATGATATCGTCCAGCCGCTTTATCTCATCGAGGATCACTGTCAGGTAGCGCATTTTCTCCGCTTCGCCGGTGAGTTGCTCTTTTAGGACCTGGGCCGTTGTGGCAATCCCGGTCAGCGGATTTCTTATCTCGTGGGCCACACCGGCGGAAAGCTCGCCGAGCGACCGCAGCCTGTCGGCCCTTCTCAAATCCTCCTCCATCGCTTTCTGCGCCGTAAGGTCCTCGAATACGGAGACGATCGTTTTCCCCTGGTAATCGTCCGCCTCGACAAGCGTAGAATTGAGACGCACGGGGATTCCCGTTCCCCCGGGGATTGAGAGAATACCTTCTAGCGAACATGTTTTTTCCTCAGAGCCTACGAGACGCTCGAACAACCCCCCGTTTCCGAAAGGATTGGCGAAGAGATCGTTGAACGAAAGATTCTCCACATCGCAGCCGAGGATGTCCTTGGCCTTGTTGTTGAGAAAGACGACCTTGCCGTTTCTGTCCGTCTTCAAAACACCGCTGTTGATATTTTCGAGAATCGTTTCATTGAAATCCTTAAGATTACGCAACCTGCTTATATTAACGGCATTCGCGACCTCTTCGGCGAGAATGGTCTGGATGGTGTTTATAAAATGGTAATCGTTCAGGTAAATGCCGCGGGTTTCATACCACTTCAGAACTGCTAGGAAGCCGAGCCATCGGCCCTTGTATAAAAGCGGTACGACCGTTTTTTCCCATGGTTTCTTCATGGCAAGGCATGAAGCAGGCTGACCCGATTCGCTGGATTCGAGGCTGAATATCTCGTTTTGAAGCATGTCGGACTTCTGTCCCTCCAGTATCGTCTTGACTATCTCATCGAGAGTGCCGGCGTCGATATTGTAGGAAGTGCGCACCTGTAAAACCTTGCCGGCGTCGCTGAACATCAGCAATGCGGCTCCCTCGGCCTCGAGGTATTTGCATAAGGCCATAAGGAACCTGTCCAGCGCGTCGCTCCAGTTTTCATCGGAGCTGATATCCCTTCCCATTTGGAAAAGCATTTTCAGCCTGGTAACGTGCCTCTTCAAGGATTCATTAGCTTTTTCCAGCTCCTCGTTAGTCTCGAGAATCCGTTTGTTAAGGTTGTTCTTGCTTCGCTCGAGCTTTCTGTTCGCTTCCTCGAGCCGCTTGATGATCACTGTATTCTGCCTGACGAGAACAGTATGGCTTACCGCGGCATCGACCGTTTCCGCTATCTTCAAGAGATCGAACGGCTTGAGTATATAATCGAAAGCGTTCAACCTGAGCGCTTCGATCGTTGATTCCTGAGAGGCGAATCCCGTCATGACTATGCATTTCATCGCAGGGTACTTTCTGTATGAGGCCTCAATGATGTCCAGCCCGGTGCAATCGGGGAGCTTGAGATCCACGAGCGCGGCGTCGAATCCCCTCTCATCGAGGAGTTCGAGAGCCCGTGCCCCGTCATGGGCGATGCTCAGATCGTAGCCCCGCTCCGTTAAAAATTGCTCGAGTATATCGGTGAGTGATTTCTCGTCGTCAACGATCAGAACAGAGCCTTTTGTTTCCAATCGGCATCCTCCGAATAGAAATACGGGTACCGTGCGATTCAGCACTGGCATTAATAGCACATGATTATCGATACTGCAATAGAAAAGGCTTTAAGGGAATGTCTTTTTGACAGGGTATCTATTCCTCTTTGAGCTCGAAATTGGAGATTTCAATCGTCCTGTTGAACAGCTCATCGAGAAGCGCGTCCTTTATTTCTTCATCGAGATCGAGTATCTGCCCGGTTATCTCGCCGGCTTTTCTTCCGACAAGCTCATTGCCCAGATCGGCGGTTCCGTTATCGAGAAGAGCGCATATCTTGGCCGTGACGTTCTCCCGGTCTCTGGTAAGCTCCTCCATAAGATCGAAATCGCTCTTCCTGATGGCATCAAGCTGCTTTTTACTCAAACCGAGCAACCTGTTGTAGAGAAATATGATCTCCAATATAATCCGCCTAGGAACGGGGTGATGCAAGAAACAGACACCCCATTACATCGACCGAAACGGATAAACCTTGATGATAAAATAATCCTGATCGGCGGAAATTACCGGCTATTGCTGGAAATGAAGGATTTGAGGACTTCCATCGAGTCCTTGGGCACGAATGTAAAGAAAATGGCGATCTTGTACAGGGGCTGGCTCTTGTCTTCCTTTTCCGGTTCCACTCTGACCACCACGCCGTCGAACTCCACCAGCCTCTCCTCATCACTATCCATCACTGAGGCAGGAAGGACAAGATCCATCCTGACCTTCGTCAATGGTTCTATGAACCTTGGCGATTCGAAATAGATGCCGTTAGTGCTGATGTTTATCGTTCGGCCCGTCGCCTCACCCGTTTCGCCGCCGACATTTATTGGAAAATCTGCGTCGACCCTGGGAGATTTGCGCCGTTCCTTGAAGCTCATGACGACCTCCCGCTTTGATATGAAAGCGGAGTTGCTGCGGGATGGGACATACCAACACTAAAGCTTTCGATATTTGTCGAAATGTCAGGCTGGATGGAAAACATCAGTTCTCCGTCACAAAAGAAAGAGAATTATATCAACGTTTCTTTTTCTTGTGGCGATCCTTGCGCAACCGTTTTTTCCTTTTATGGGTTGCGATCTTTTTTCTTTTTCTCTTCTTGCCGCTGGGCATATTACTTCCCGTCTTTTAAGTCTACCAGAAGCTGATTAATTCAAGATAATATAAAAATCCGCCCGCAAATAGCAAACGGATTTTATGGATTTCGACGGCAGGCCGTTCCTTCCTACTCGTTAACCTTTGACTTCAATTCGTTTGAAGCCTTGAAGAAAGGCACAAGCTTGGCCGGAACTTCCACGGAAGCCCCTGTCCTGGGATTGCGGGCCTTTCTGGGATTGCGGCTCTTCACCTTGAAACTGCCGAAACCCCGGAGCTCCACCTTGTCCCCCTCAGCCAACGCCTTACAGATATTGTCGATAATGAGATTGACTACGATGCTCGTGTCTTTCTTGCTCAGACCCGTATCCTTCGCGATTTCCTCAACGAGATCCGCTTTGGTCATAGCCGTTCACCCCACTAGTTTCATGAGTCCCTTTCACACCGGGCCTATTTCATACCGATCGGTTTCCCGATGCTTGACTCAAGAAGTGTTATCATAGTGGCAACTTGTTGTCAAAAAGAAAATTCCTTAATTTGAATTTTTTTCTTATACCAGGTTCGGCGCCTTGGGCTGATCGAAAGCCGTTTTTAAGGTCCATAGATGTCCCGCGCATCGGGTGCCGGATGAAAGAACGGCTCATGCTGGAAGGCTGTAATATGGGGTCATTGAATCCGAGCGGATAATATGTTAAAATATATTAAAGTTCCCTGGTAAGAACGTGTACCCCTGTTCGTGAATATTCTACAACACGTGAGGATGAGAAACACGCCAGGGACAAACCACAAACTCACAGGGAACTTTCCGCGTGCAGTTCCCTGCTTATTCAAGAGTTGTGCCACTTCGACTCGGCGAAGCTCTTAGAGCGTAATTATTTTATAATTAACCAGTTAGCCCGGCCATTGCCTTTCGTTCAATCTTCTTGTCTATCGATGGAAGCTTCTATTCGAAGCAAAATGAGCTGCCTGTGCTCAAAAGACGAATCGAGCGCCCTCGTCATTTACCGGTCTTCGTCGACCTGTAATGCTTTAAAAACCCCTTGCAGCCTCTGTCTTTTCCCGTGAGGGCTTCGGCGGCAAGCAGCGTTTCGATAAGACGCCTGTCCGTCGGATCGCAGATGAGGGCGCTTATGCCCCTGGCGACGATCATCGAGAGAAAAGTCCTGTTTAGAAGTTTTCTCAGGGGTAACCCGTAGGAGATATTCGAAAGACCGCCGACGGTCCTGAAATCTCCGAAATGATCCTTCAGCCCCTGAAGGGTCTCAAGGGCGACTTCGAGGCCTCCTTTTTCCGATGTGGCGACCGGGGTGAAGACCGGATCGAAATAGACGTTGCCTGGCTCGATTCCCGCCTCGATGATCATCTCCGACGATTTTTCGGCCAGCAGGAGCCGTTCGGCGGCGCTTCGAGGTATGCCTTCCCTGTTTTTAAGCATGATAATGAGACCGGACCCGGCACTTGAAAGCTTATCGAGGCTTATTCGGAGTGTTTCGGATTCGCAGGTAAGAGAATTGATTATGCATTTACCGCCGAATTCTACGGCGCATCTGAGAAGGATCGAAAGATCGGGACTATCAACCGATATCCCTACATCGAGGCTTTCGAGTATCTCCCCTCCCGCCCATAACAAAACATCCAGCTCGTTCCCCATCATCATCGAGGCATTGATATCGATATGGACAGCTCCCCCCTCGATCTGGTCATTTGCCGATTTAAGGAGAAGGTCCCTGTCCCGGGAATCGAGTATCGATTTGACTTTCGGGTTGGTCGAGTTAAGACGCTCCCCGATTATAATAGTGGCCGGCATCGAGTGCATTCTCTCCATTCAAATTGCCGTCATACGTTGTGTCCGCCCTGGCGGCAAAGCTGAAAGATCTTCTTGAAAAGGGCCTTTCGTTCGCTGGAGAACGGGATATTCCTCCTGTCCATCATTATCTCGGCGGTGTTTACGGCCTTTTCAAGATCGTATTCTATCCATTCCGGGGCGTTCTTCCATGTAAAACTCGGGATGAACTTGGGCGGAAAATCGGCAGTGAGCACGTTGGAGCAAAAACCGATAACGGTGCCGGTGTTGATCCTTGTATTTATCGCCAACTTGGAGTGGTCGCCGGCGACGAATCCCAGGAATCTGCGACCCGTGTCCCTGATTTCGCCAGCGCTCCAGGCGGAGACCTTGCTGTAGTTATTCTTCAAGTCGCTGTTGCAGCTGCCCGCTCCGATATTGACCCACGATCCGATATACGAGTGCCCCAGAAATCCGTCATGCTGTTTGTTCGTGAACGGCGAGACTATCGATTCTCCTACCTCACCCCCTATTCTGCATTGGCAGCCGATAGAGCTCCCGTGCCCTATTTTCGCTCCTCCCCTTATGATCGATTTCTCGCCTATAAAGCACGGCCCGTTAATGATAGCGGTGGGTTCTATCAGAACACCGTTCGCTATGATAATCGGTCCGCCGGAGGCATCGAGAACGGTTCCGGAGCGCACCTCGACATCCTCCCCGATCACGATGTCTTCCTCGTTGATAAGATCCACACCCCTGAACAGTGCCGAGTCCGGGGCGGGGCCTCTCATCGGGTATTTCTTGAAATCGTCGAGCAGGCAGTTACCGTTCACCTCGATCAACTGCCAATAATGCGAAAGGAGCATCGAGCCGGTCTGAATTCTTTTGACGCCGTTACCTTTAATCCATTCAGAAAGGGCGTTCTCGGACTCTTCTTCAGGCTCCGTGCCTCCACGAACCTTCTCCCCCGCCGATTCGCCGAGGTCCCTCAAGCGGCCGAAGATCTTTACCGTTTTCTCGTCCGTGATAGCCTCGGACAGAAAGCTCATGAATGACAACGCCGTTTCACTGTCGAGTCTGGCGGCGACCGTAACACCGTTTTTCTCTATAAGGGAGTTGCCCTCGAGCTCCTCGATCAGGAGGGGGATCGTATCGCCCTCTATCAGCAACCTTCCGTTGATGAAAAGCACGGAAGTCTCGGGCAATCCGTTTACATGGATGTTTCCTTCCAGTCCCGAACGGTCCAAATCCTCGGCGACGATCTCGGCCAGGTAAGGCCGGCAGACAAGGAAAACTTCGTCCCGGTCGAGCTCGGCCATTATGCGTTCCATTTGCGTCTGGATACCTATCAGAAGGTCGAATACCGGCTTGTTGAGGGAAAGGGGGAAGAAATTTGGAAAACGATCATCTTCGAAGATGCATAGAGCCTCTTGGACAGCATTTCCTTCCATGGCAATCACGCATCCTTATACGGTTGGATCCCAGTCCGGAAACGGCTCCAATCCAAAATAAAAAAAGTGGAGTTGACGGGGATCGAACCCGTGACCTCTTGTCTGCCAGACAAGT
>CAZPAH010000142.1:0-6485 GCA_964584495.1 uncultured bacterium
GACGAGTACGAATGCTTCGGGTTGGGCAACAGGGAGGTATGGCTCAATGACGCTGCTTTCGATACGGTCGGCGGGACCCTGGGGCCGCTGGTAATGCCGCTTCAGTATTTCGACAGGTGCGGCGTGATCGGAAGGGATGTAGAGGTGATATTCACCGTCGACACAAGGTGGGTCAAGCCGGGTCCTGGAGATACGATAGCGGTCAACGGCACGCCGAACAACCAACTGCCCGAGGTGATCAACTGGAATATTCCCTCGATCAACAGGATATACGACAATGGGTCGTATCCCGACACTCTGGCCGGCGACGGCATATACGCGGGATCGATAATATTCCCCGATTCGTCGGATATATTCGTTGAGTACAAGTATCTCTACAACTCGACCTACGAATGCACTACGCAGGCCAACCGCGGACTGTTACTCGATGACAGCTTCGACGCGGTGGGGAATCCGCAGAAGCTGGAGCTGGCGTATTTCAACACATGCTGGCTCGACGGGCCGGAGACGATCCCCTCCGCCTTCGTTTTGTCGCAGAACTATCCGAATCCGTTCAACCCGGCTACCACCATCAGGTTCAGCTCACCCTCGGGAGGCAGGGCACTATTGCGTGTCTACAACGTCAATGGAGCACTGGTGAGGACTCTGCTCGACAGGGAGGTCGAGCCCGGTGATGTAAGGGTGATATGGGATGGAACGGGCGATAATGGAAGACCGCTCGCGAGCGGGATATATTTCTACGATCTCAGGATCGGAACGGACCGTTTGAGCCGGAAGATGATTCTGCTTCGATAATTGCGCATGCGCCATGCAATGCTCCAACCGGACGCATGGCGATAGGGGGGAATCGGCGCCGGGCCCCCGCCCGGCGCCGATCTCTTGTCGAGACGCGGCGGGAGAACGTGCTTATCTGTTTTTATCTTGTCAACCAGGCCCTTTTGCCTGATAATTTCCCTTGAATCGATCAATGACGATCCGCATTGGACCGGGTTCTATTCATGTCGAGAAAATTGGGTCGAAGCGCGCCGGTGGGATGTTAAGCCGGACGGTAGATGGTACGTTTAGGTAAGGAGGATGAATCATGCGCGGGAGATCGAGAAAGCTGAAGGCGATGAGGGGAACATTAAGGGCAGTGATATTCCTGCTCGCCGTCGTGCTGTTTGCCGCCGTGACGTGCGGCAGCGCATTCGGCGTCGAAATATCCGACGACGGCAAGGTCGGCGTGACATTCAACTACAAACCCGACGGCAAGCCGTCGAAATTGTATCTGGCGGGGACCTTCAACGATTGGAATCCGGCGAAAGACCTGATGAAGGATGACAACAAGGACGGAGTCTACTCGATAACGATCCGTCTCGAGCCGGGAAGCTACCAGTACAAGTTCGTACAAGACGGCAAATGGATCGAGGATCCGTTCTCCGCAGGCTATACCGATGACGGGATGGGGGGAAAGAACTCTCTCCTCGACGTGCCGGATGGCAAAGAAGCGATCGAGGTAGGTATAGCCGGAAAGGGCGGGAACGAGACCGCCAAGCCCGTTGAGGGGGCTCCCGCCCCGGCAGCGGGGGGAAATAAGATCAAAGTCACCTTTATATTCAAAACGGATGCGGGGGTCTCGGCCCAGATATATGTCGCGGGGACCTTCAACGGGTGGGACCAAACAGCCTACAAGATGGCCGATAACGACGGTGACGGCATCTACAAATACACCACGATGCTGGAACCTGGAAGATACCAGTACAAGTTCGTGAAGGACGGCCAGTGGCTGACCGACGAAAGCGCCGCCGAATTCGCCGATGACGGCTTTGGAGGGAAAAACTCGGTGCTCGTTGTGCCTCCGGACGCCAAAGACGGCATAATCGTAGGAAAGACCAAAGACACTCAAGGTGAAAATAAGGCGGGAGCGGCGGCAGGTACATCCGGCAGCGAGGGAGGTGTCCGTGAGGTGAAGTTCAGCTTCCAGCCGGTCATAAGCGGTGTGCAGAACGTTTTTCTGGCGGGAACCTTCAACGACTGGAACGAATCGAAGACACGGATGACCGACAACGACGGTGACGGGACATTCGAAGTCACCCTGCTGCTTCCTCCCGGTAAGTACCAATACAAGTTCGTCGCCGACGGAAAATGGATCACCGACGAGACGGCGACCGATTTCGCCGACGATGGATTCGGGGGACGTAACTCGGTGATAACGGTCGACGATTCTTACAAAGAGGTGAAGGTCGAACCGGGCGATGGACAAATGATGACGAGCGATATCCCGTTGACTCTCGATTACTCGATGGTTAACCCGCTCAGCAAGAGCGAGATAGAATTCAAGACGCGGACGCACAGGGATGATGTCGAATCCGTCCAGCTTCTCTACGTCGATAACGGCACCGAGAAGATCGTCGATATGACGAAGGACAGCGTCGATCCCGTTTTCAGCTATTACAGGGTTCTCTTGGATATACCCGCGGAATCGACCGTGAGGTTCGCTTTCGCCTACATAGACGGGGGGGTATATTTCTTCGCTACCCCGAAGGGATTCACCGGGAAGAAGCCAGAACCCGGACAGATGTTCGAGTATTCCCCGAAGGTGCTGAAGCCGTTCTTCACGCCGGACTGGGCCAAGAACGGAGTGTTCTACCAGATCTTCACCGACCGGTTTTACAACGGGGACAAGACGAACGACCAGGACTTCAAGGAGTTCTATTACGACGGCGCGAGGGATCTTCCCGCGAGCGGAAAGACGAACGGCGAGTATTTTCACCTGGTGACCCAATGGGATAACATATCGGGATTGACCAAATCGCCCTACCGGACCGACGGTAAACCCGACTACTATTCGTTTTACGGCGGCGATATAGCCGGCGTAATGGATAAGATACCCTACCTAGTGGATCTGGGAATAACGATAATCTATTTCAATCCTCTTTCCGAGGCGAGATCGAACCACAAGTACGACCCGGTGGACTACCTGAAGATCGATCCCCATTTCGCCGACGAGGCGACGTTCAAGGAGTTCACGAAGAAAGCCCACGATAACGGCATCAGGGTGATCGTCGACATGGCGTTCAACCATACCGGAAACTACCATTTCGCCTTTATCGATTCCAGGGACAAGGGGAGGGAGTCCAAATACTGGGACTGGTACGAATGGAAGCGCTGGCCGCTGCCTAAGGGCGAGCTGAAGAACCCGGAGGATTACTACGATTGCTGGTGGGGATTCGGAATACATCCCAATCTTAACTATGATCTATCGAGACCGAATGCCCAGGAGAACTCTATCAGTGATATAACCCAGGCGAAGCCCAATGTTGAGCTGGTCGCATATATTCTCGACGTGGCGCGGCACTGGCTGGGAGACCTCGATATCGACGGGTTCAGGCTGGACGTTCCCAACGAGGTGCCGATGTGGTTCTGGAAGGAGTTCCGCCACGTCGTGGATCAGGTGAAGCCGGATGCCTTCCTGATCGGCGAGATATGGGGAAACGCGATGCCATGGCTCGGACCCGACTGTTTTCAATCGACGATGAACTACAAGTTCTTCCGCGACCCCGTGCTCAAGTTTTTCGCCCTGGGACAGGGGACGGCCGTAATGCTGGACAGCGATCTCGCGCCGGGAAGAAACCTCTATCCCATTCAGGCGGTCGAGGTGATGATGAATCTCATCGACAGCCACGATACGGAGCGTTTTCTAACGGTGGCGGGCAACAAGGAGGACAGGTTGAGGCTGGCCGCCCTGATGCAGATGACATATGTTGGAATACCCCAGATCTATTACGGAGACGAGGTGGGGCTCAGAGGAGGGAAAGACCCCGATGACAGGAGGACATTCCCCTGGACGTACGAGCAGAGCCCCAACAGGAAAAATCTGCACGATTACTACAGGAAGATAATAGGGATCAGGCACAAGTACCAGGCCTTCAGGACGGGAAGCTTCACGACGCTTTTGGCCGACGGCATGGTGTATGCCTTCCTCAGGCAGGACGAGAAGAACAGTATCGTTGTGGTACTCAACAACCAGAGCGCTGAAAAGGATATCGAACTCGATCTGGGCGGACTGGATCTGGAGGGGATCGCCGGCTACACCGACGAACTCTCTGGAAATCGATTCGCCCCCGAAGGTGGAGTTCTAAAGATCCGTCTCGCGGGGATGTCGGGAGCCGTTCTCGTGGGGGAGGGCAAGAACTGATCCTATTTTACAATGATGAGGGAGTTGGTGAATCCGCCCTCTTCGCCGGTGTCGGTATTGTTCGGATCGAGCTCCCATCGCAGGCCGTGATCGATAACGAACTTGTACTGGTACCGTCCCGGTTTTAGATCCTTGACGATCGTCCAGATACCGTCGCCGTCCTCGTCGGACATCGGATCTATCGTGGCATCGAACCTTCCCGTTCCCTCGGTCCCGCACCAGGTGTTGAAATTGCCGGCGAGGTTCACGTATTTAGCCGACGGGGCCTCGTAGCGGAAGATGATTCCGCCTTCAACCGGTCCCGGCGCGGGCAGGCGGTTCCTTATTATCCTCGTCATCAGGCATCCCCCGCCCGCGGCGGCGATCGTGGATATGACGGCCGCGATAAGAACGATCCTCAAATATCTCCTGCCGTTTCCTTTTCTTTCATCGAGCAGCATGGTTGATTCTTCCGTTCCTGAACTAGAAATTGAAAATTGCCCTCAAGGTTATCACTTTCCTGTCCGCCAGCTCCTTCTCCGCGTCGGTAAGAGAGGCGCCGGGATTTGCCCACAGGTAATCTCTCCTGAAATTGTACCTGCCGATCTGGCGGCCGTTGTAATCGATGTCGAAATCGAGCGGATCGACCCCGTAGGCCAGGACTACATCGACCTTTCTCATCGGCTTGTACTGAAGACCCACGAAGGGGTCGGTATAGGTATGATTCTCCTCTTCCGGAGTGCCCCGGGAAACGGTATACCTCGCGATGCGGATATCCATGATGGCGCTCAGCTTATCGGTGAGCTGGTAGGAAGCCCTGGTGATCGATTCGATAAGGGACATTCCGTAGAACGGGGAAGATGAAGACCCGTCCATGTGCTTGAACTGCCCCTCGAGCTCGAGCGCCAGCTTTTTAACCGGGCTGAATTTGAGGTAAGGAGCGACCGAGAAGGAGTAGTACCATTCCTTGTCTACTCCGCCGGGCCTGTCGAACTCGCCCAGCGATCTTTGAAACCAGAGAATGGCGCTGTACCCCTCCACGTCCCAGTCGATCTCCAATTCGCTGTAATCTTCCTTGTAGGTCGCCGGATCTGAGTCGATCGTGAAGAAAATATGCTTATTGGCTTCAGTCTCCGGGAGGAATGTGGGGATAAGCATAGTTTCGCCGGGGCCGCCTCCCGACTGCTCCGTCCTGGTATGTTCGATGTTCATGTTGAAGTTCTCTATCATCGAGCTTCTCACCGATCCGTGGTATATCCGCATATCCCTGTCCATGATCGGGACGTCGATCGGTCCGTTGTCGTCGTTTATCCCCGATTTGTTGCTCGTAACGAAGGTCTGCGTATCCTTTCCCTGGAGGTATTCGAGCTGGGGGAGCAGTTTGTCTTCGTACAGGTGCAGTGTAATATCTCCACCGGCATACCAGTTGCTATCGTCGAATTCGAACCAGTCACTGTTATCGCTGGAGCTGTCGAGATATTTGTCGAGTATTGGAATCCCGGTGTTGGCCGGGTAGCTGCCGACCCTGTCGACGAAATCGAGCCACCACATGTTTCTTATCATGAAGAAGTTCGCGCCCGCCGTGACGTTGCGGTACCTCTTGGAGCCTCGGATGCTTATAAGGTCGGTCCCCGTGTTGTCGAAGAGATCGGGATTGTTGTCGGTGTCGTAATCATGCACGTTTGCGGCGAAAGATTCGAAATCTATCCCGTACTGGCTGGTAGTGAGCACGAAGCCGCTCGTTCCCTTTCCCTGCTTCAGGTGATCGTCGAAGATGGTGCCAGGTAGATCGACGTCACCGAAAAACAGCAGGGGATCGCCCGATCTTAGGATCTCCTCGCTGTAGTAGGCGGTGAGATCGAATGCAGACGGGCTTATCGTAACATGAGCGTCGTCGAGATAGGCGGCGACGTTGTTAGGCTGCACCAGGTCGTTTTCGCTGTCGACGCGGAGACGGAAGTACCCCTGCACCAGGTCGCTGATCGACACCGTGAAGTCGAGATCGAGGTTCTGCTCGGGCCGCTGCATCCTCCACCTCGTGTCCTCCTCGATATTCCTCTCCGTCAGCGTTCTCGACAGGTAGCGTCCCCCGATGCGGATCTGCGTGTTCAGGGGTGTATTCGATGTCGGCACGATGTCGGCGCTGAGAATAATATCGCCGCCCGCGTCGATCTCGACAAGGGAGTTGGAACCGCCGTATGGGTCAGCCTTGGTATTGGGGTTCTCGCTGTCCGTTATCCATGCCCCGTCGACGACGATCTGGTATTCGTGCTCTCCCTGCGAGAGGGGGACAACAACGCTCCAGTATCCGTCCTTGTCCCTCGTCATG
>CAZPAH010000143.1:0-6466 GCA_964584495.1 uncultured bacterium
CCCTCTTTTCGGCATCTTCAATGTACCGCCTGGTTTCCTCCGGCATCCTGTGGGGGGAAGAAACCTTCAGCTCACTGCTGATACCCAGCTTCTCAAGCTGGGACAGACAGACTTCCATCACTTCCCTGTCGGATTCGCTTCCCATTATAACGGCGACCTGCAGATCATCGCTCACCGTAAACTCCTTTCGTTTCTCCGCCGCCCTTTGCAGATCGGGGGCCCCCCTGCACTTACGCACCAGTCCGTTATCTGAACGGCTCAAGCGACGATCCGGGCGGTCAAAGGGCGTTCTTCCCGATATCACGCCGGGAAAAACAGTCTTTGAAGCTTATTGCATCAACCCCGCTATACGCCTTCTCAAGCGCGTCCTTGAGCGTTCTCGCCACAGCGGTCACACCGAGAACCCTTCCACCCGCATTGACGAATTTTCCTTCCTTTTTCAAGGTACCGGCGTGAAATACGATACACCCCTTCTCATCCGCTTCCTCTAGCCCGGAGATTTCATAGCCTTTCTCATAATGACCGGGATATCCGCCTGAAGCCACGACCACACAGGCGCATGAATCGGTGCTGTTCTCGAAATCCACGCTCTCAAGGTTCCGATTCGTCGACTCGTAGAGCACTTCGAAGAGATCGCCCTTGAAAAGCGGCAGAATAACCTGGGTCTCGGGATCGCCGAAACGGCAGTTGTATTCCAGGACCTTGGGGCCCTCGGCCGTCAATATCAAGCCGAAATAGATAACGCCTGCGCCTGATATTTCTTCCTCCTGAATACCGTTCAGGGTAGGTTCGATAATCTCTATCCTTATCGCTTCGGAGATATCCTTGCCGAGCACCGGTACCGGGGCATAAGCTCCCATCCCACCGGTATTCGGCCCCTTATCGCCGTCGAAAACCCTCTTATGGTCCTGCGAAGGTACGAAGAGCCTGTAATCCTTCCCATCGAACACGGCCAGGATCGAGACCTCGGGTCCTTCCAGATACTCCTCGATGACGATCCTCCTGCCCGCCTCGCCGAAAACAAGCTTCTGCATAATATTTTCGACCGCATCGCGGGCTTCCTTCATCGTCCTGCAAATAAGGACACCCTTCCCCGCGGCGAGCCCGTCGGCTTTGATAACGAAGGGTGGTGAATCGACCTCGAGGGCTTGCTGGGCTGCGCAATGATCGTCGAATGTCCTGAAAATGCCCGTGGGTATCTTGTACTTTCGCATGAATTCCTTAGCCCAGACCTTACTGCCTTCGAGGAGCGCCCCCTTTCCGTCAAATCCGAATATTCTCAATCCGTTTTCGTTGAACAGGTCGACTATCCCCGAAACAAGGGGTGCTTCAGGACCCACGACCGTAAGATCGATCTTCTTCTCTTTGGCAAGGGAGAGCAAGCTGTTCTTGTCATCGGCTTTCACGGGAAAACACTTGGCTATCTCCTCGATACCGGCATTCCCCGGTGCCGCGTAGAGCTCCTTTACGATCGGGGATTGGGCGATCTTCCAAGCGAGTGTGTGTTCTCTTCCGCCGCCTCCAATGACAAGAACCTTCATCTTCGCAAGACTCCTTATCTAAACGAATAACCTCTTAAAAACTAAAAGATTCAAACTTCAAGAAAAACCCGACCGTCAATAATTAACATAAATCGTCCTTCGGTGCATATATATTTTTCCACCGTCCGGATCTGCCTCGTGCGGTACGAGCGCAACCCTTGATATATCCGACGAAAATTGGTATCAAGAAGGAAAGTTTTACTCGTAAAGCGGGATAAGGTTTATTGAAGAAAACGCCACGGCATATAATTAACCTTCAGGTAATATTACTGGCCGCCGCACTGACGGCCGCATGTCGCACCGGCGGAGCGGCAACGCCGGGCGGTCACCTTGCAACCGAGCGTTTGGAGGCAATCTGCGATTCGCTGTTGAATGGCGGCCCTTTGCAATGCGGTGCAGCCTCTCCCGGAGGATTGGTCATCGCCGTTAACCAGTTCGGCGTGTTTTTCCAGAAGGCCTGTGGCCTAGCCGTGATCGACGACCGTGTTCCCTTCGACGCGCGCGGTACGATTCTTCCCGCCGCTTCGATCTCAAGCCTGATAACCGCCATCGCCGTGATGCAGCTTGATGAGCGTGGGCATCTGGATATCGGAGACGATCCGGCGAAATACATGGAAAATGCCGGAATAGAACTTTCGTTTGAACAGCCTGTAACCATCGAGGAGCTTCTGACCCATACGGCTGGCTTTGAAGCGGGCAAAATGGGCTCTATGGCGGAAACGATCGAAAATATTCCGTCTATCTCGGAATTCGTGTTACGGCGAATGCCGAAGCAGAGCACGATGCCCGGCCGCCACTACATATACTCCGGATACGGCATGACTTTACTGGCATTAATCGTCGAGAATGCGTCCGGAATACCTTTCGCCCGGTATGTCAGGGAAAATATCACCCTCCCCCTGGAAATGCATCATTCAAGCTTCGAAGCCGATGATTCGCTGGTCGCAGGGATGATGTCCGGATACAGTTCGATGAAAGGAAGGGGCGGTCGAGTCGCCCTGGGGCCTTATTTCCCGACCTCCAGAGGCGCTTCGGGAATGCTGACAACCGGATCGGATATGGCGAATTTCATGATCGCCTGTCTCAATGGAGGCGGGCTGGAGGGAAAAAGGATTCTCGATGATCGTACGCTTTACGAGATGTTCCGACGCCAATTCGAGTACGACCAGGCTTTCGAGCCGGCTATGGGATTCGGGTGGCACACCAAAACGAGAAACGGAGTTAAATCGGTTTTTCACCGCAGCAGTTCCCTGGGCGCGGAATCACTCCTTCTTCTATATCCCTGGCATGGAATAGGATTCTTCCTAATCTTCAACGACAATGCAGCCGCCCGATTTATTGATGAGTTCAATCTAATGGCCGATGACATTTTCATGCCCCATATCCAAAGGATCGACATCCCCGTCAAGGAAAAACTCCCCGTGCCGGACGGGATTACTGGATCGTATGTCGATATCGGTGTTCCCTCGACGACCGTCGAAATGGTGATGGCTTTCGTTTCATCCAGGATCGAGGTCAAGGAAACGGCAAACGGCGGACTTCTCATCGATGGGAGACCGGCCGCCTTGGCTACTCAAGGTATTATCGAGGAAACCGCGTCGGGCGCCAAATGGATATACCGTAGGCCCGACCGGCAGCTGATTTCGGGGCTGACCGTCTATCGCCGCCAGAAATGGTTTGAGGGGGTTGGATTCCAGATCACGGCACTAGTTTTATGTATTGTTATATTCGCCTCTTCACCGGCCCTTCTTTCTTCGGGCGCCCGCGTGAAAGAAGACGGGCTTACGGGGACACGCCCGACGTTTTCTCACATGCACTCAATTACCGTATCGGCACTGAACATCATCTTCTGCGTCGCCTTCATCACATTCATGAAAACATGGAGGGTCGAATACGGGCCGACCTTGTCGTTGAAACTGCTTCTGACATTACCTATCGTTTCGACGCTGCTTTTGCTCGGCTTCCCGTTGATTCTTTTCAGCGCGTGGACTCGAAGCCTCAGGCCTCTGCCGGTAAGAATACATATTTCCCTTATCGCCGCGGCTTCGATCTTGTTCGCCTGGCTGCTGAATCACTGGAACCTGCTGGGCTATAACTTCTGAAAGAACGCCGGCGCAATCTCTTAACAGTATATCAGCTTCAATTCGTCGATTTTCCCGGTGATATCGATACTGTGACTGCACGTTGCCCGGCAGCTGACACAGGAGCTGCACGCATCGAGTCCGGCACCCTTTCCGATCTCGCCCAGTGTCGCGCGGGCGTGACTGAAGTTCGAGTACCGTGCGGCATACATATGCGTCCTCATGAGGGTGGGGATGTCGACCTTCGACGGACATGTATTAATGCACAATCCGCACTGACGGCAGAATCCCATCCCCACTTTGACGTTACATTCCTCAAGAAACTTCCTCTCGCTCTCATTATACTCGAGGCCGCCGACAACGGAGAAATCCTCCTTCATATGCTCGAATGTAGTATAGCCCGGAACCGCCGAATGAATATTGTTGTTCCTCAAAACCCATTTCAAAGCCGCCGTCGCTACCGTGCTTCCGCTGAAATCCTTGCTTATCTCTATCCTCGAACGTCTTGCGCTCCCGGCCTGCGTCTTCATCGCTATGATCCCGACACCTTTTTTAGCGGCGTTATCGATCGCTGCGAACAGCTCCGTGTAGTCACCCATCGTGAAATTGACCGCCGTCAGCACCACATCGTAGTTACCCGTTCTCGAGACCTCGTCTATCACGGCATGCATGTTTCCGTGCGTGGAAACTCCGATATAACGCGTTTTACCCGCCTTCTTTATCTCTTTCATGGCGCCGAGGATCGCCATGTCGCCGACCTCGTCCACCTTAGCGATATTATGAACGTAGAGGATATCCACATGATCCATCTGTAGACGAGAGAGCGATTCGTCTATCTGCGCCAGAATTATTTCTCTCGCTTTTTCGGGCGTGACGTCCTTTCGCATGTTCGGAGCAAAGATCTTTGTCGCAATCGTAACATCTTTACGCGCTTTCAGTTCTTTTATTACGCCGCCGACCATCTCCTCGTTCCTGCCCGACTGGTAGTAGGCGGCCGTATCGAAATGCCTTACACCAATTTCATACGACGCTCTGACGATAGCCGGATCGTCGGCGTTCATTACCCCCATTCCGACTATGGGAAGAGTGATATCCGTTTTACCCAGCTTCCTGTGAATGACAATACCTGTTTTACCTTCGGTCTTCTCTTTATTCTCCGCGGCTCCCGCTCCGGGGGGTGTCATTCCAATGACTCCCGCTCCAACGATACCGGAAAGCGCGGTCGCCATGAATCCGCGTCTCGTCACCTTACCGCTTTTCTTCATGTTGATTGCCTCCAGCCTAGAGGAATTTATCTTCGGGGCGGATACCGGCATTCTACCGTACCCGTAAGCTTTTTAAAACAGATAAATCCGCCGCGGCGGGCTCCTCCGGACCGCTTCCATCCATAGCCGGTTGGTGGAGAAGAATCTTATCGAGACATGCGCATCTTTGGCACCTTCGGTTTCATGTGGACCGGCCTGCCGGCATATCAATATCTTCTGCGGAGATACATCATGGCTCCGACCTTTCCGGCGGCCATGGCGAACATGATCGCGAAGAGGTCCCATCTCAGCACTCCGTTTCGCAGGTATCCGTAGGTGAACGATGCGAGCATCAAAATACTACCCAGCAGAACGGCGAACCGCGTGGCTTTGTATCTGTGAAGGATAAAGCGCTCGTCTACCATCTTATTTCTCCCTTTCGATCTTGAACATGTCATCGGTCGGACAGCGGAAAAACCTAGCGATCTTCAACGCCAGCGGCAGACTGGGAATATACCTGCCGCGCTCAATCGAAATGATCGTCTGGCGCGACACGCTCATCGCCTCCGCCAGCTCCTCCTGCGTCAACCCGGCTTCCTTCCTCTTCTCCCTGATTGAATTATCTATCTTCTCGACCATTACCATACCGTCTGAAGCTGAATACAAGGCCGGCCAGACCGAACGTCGACGCCAGTCCCATGAACACTCCCTCGAGAAAGGCGAACACGGAGTTACTATTCTCGTACCTGAAGAATATTACCGAGGCGCATAGGCATACGAGACCCATCGGTGTGAGTGCCCTCTTGTACTCTATCAACATTTCCATCTCCCTTCATTCGCCGGACACTGTCCCGGCAGGCAACTTCAAAAAGGCCGATTTAGTAAAGCACGCTTTACATTCTTCAATATATCTTCACCCTGAGGTTTTGTCAAGCTCGCTTTACATATTTTTTTGATTTTTCCGTAGCGGCGTATACGGCCCGCCCGTCACGGCATGGAGGGGAACCGACCATCCGGTATTATCGCTAAATCAACTCGACGTTATTCCCTGCCTCTAAGGAGAACCAGAACGGCGCCATCGGTCTTCTTGATCTTCAGGACGTTTACCGTCAACATATGCTTTGGATCATCCGGGGTCCTGAAAGCCGCCTCGTAGAGAGATGGAACCGAGGGATCGTTGGCCGCCCTGCGGTGAATAAAATCCCCTATCATCTCGATCGAATCGTTGTGACATATCTCCACTATCGGCAATCCCGCGCATTCATCCACGCTCAGGCCAAAGATATCCGCAAACCTTTTGTTGACTATAAGCAGCTTTTTGCCCTTGTAGAATCCGGCGGCTTCCTCGCAGTCGTCGAGAACATCCAGGAGCCTCTTCATATTATCCATATTTCCCTCCTTCAACATCCTGATCGATCCACCTACGGATCTCTTCGCTTTTGAAGTTAATACAATCAGACCGCCGGCACAACCATCTTGTCTATAGCGAAAAAAAGGAAAATGGTCGCGAAGATCCGATGGATTAGCGATTGAACCGGCAGGTCAACGCAAAGTAACCGGCAGGAATGACGCCGCGTTCATAATGACCAGCACTTCGCCG
>CAZPAH010000144.1:0-6464 GCA_964584495.1 uncultured bacterium
TTTGCCATTGGCCTATCCGGGATCAACCCCAGAGCGACCGACTCAAAATAGCAATTAGTCAATCGTAAATAGCAACGGGTAAAGGGTCTTATGAGATGGAACGCAGATTACGGACGATAATGGGGCCCGGTATGGATTTTGCACGTTATTCTTTCGATGGAACGATCTTACCTGTCGTTCCCGAGGGTTCCCCGTTGAACCTGGATCTTACCGCGGTGGAATCTTCCGATACCTTATTTTGCATGCTTTTACGCGCCGGACCGGAAAATGGAAGCGACTAAGACAAAAGAGACATTCGAATCCAGAACATTCTTCGACAAAGCGGAGGCCAGCATCAAGCGCGGCAATTTCGCAGAGGCGGCCCAGCTGCTTAAAGAGGCGCTCAAGATATCTCCCGACAACCCTACATACATCTCATCCCTCGGCCTATGTATCGGCATGCAGGGTAACATCTTCGTCGGGGAAAAGATGTGCAGGCAGGCCCTTGCGATGAGCCAGGAGAAGGATCCCATTCTCTATGTCAATATCGGTAAGGTCGTACTCGAGGACGGGCGAAGAAAAGAGGCACGTAAGAATTTCATGAGTGCCTACAGGCTGGACAACACCAATGCTCCGGCGGCCCTCGAGTTATCCAGGATGGGGGTCAGGAAAAGCCCCGTCCTGCCGTTTCTCTCAAGGAAGCATCCTCTCAACGTCACACTTGGAAAGATAAGGCACAGGCTCCGCCAGATGCGCTCCCCCGAGATGAAAAAGCTCTAGATTTAGATTATCCGTGATATATAATTAGTTCATGGACGCTATTTCTGTAAGAAGGGCGGGGTTTCGGTCGGCTCGTTTTACGGCGTGGTGTTTCATCTTTTCCATATTTGCCTCCGCGCTCGCCTCGTGCACAGGGGGCGGAAGATCGGTCGGAGAGACGGACGCGGGAGCGTGGGACGAATCGAGGCTCGGTGTCGATAACAGGATCCTGTCCCTTACCGCGAGGGAGGATTTCGATGCCATGCTGGCGCTCGTCGACAGCCTGGAGGGGGCCGGTGTCTCGGACCCCCGCCTGACGGGGCAGAAGGCGCTTGCGCTGGCGATGACCGGAAGGGAGCGGGAAGCGATACCCCTTTTCGAGAAATCGCTCCTCGCCGATTACGCCAACTGCGAGAACCACCTGAACTTCGCCGTGATGCTCATGAGGATGGGAAAGACCGGTAGGGCGAGAACCGAGTTCATAGAGGCGAGAAAGTTCTGCGGAGCGGCCGATCAGGCGCTGATCATGAGAAATATGGCGGTTGCCGATATAAAGGCCGGAAGAGAGGACCAGGCGTTCGAAAAGATCGCCGAAGGGCTCGATTACGCGCCGAAGGATCCTTACCTGCTGGGGTTGAAGGGGATGCTCCTTGCCGAGGAAAGCCCGTCGGTCGCCGAGTCTCTTATGGCGAATTCGCGGGAGATGGGGGATATCGAGCCGGAATTTCTTTACCAGCTGGGAATGATCTTCCTCAGATCGGGCAAGTTCGAACCGGCGGCTGCAACCTTGGAGGTTGCCCTCGAGTCGGAGCCAAAGAAAAGGGAAATCGTTCTCGCCCTTGCCGATGCCCTTGCCGGATCGGGAAGGAGGCAGGAGTCGGAGACTCTTTTACATGCTTTGGCGGTGGAAGAGCCGGGGGAGGATATTACGGAAAGGCTGGCCCGCATGGCATTCTCCGGCGGGAGGTATGAAGAGGCGAAAGAGTACTACGAGGAGCTTCCGGAATCGGCGGAGGTCCTCGACAGGATCGCGATGTCGCTTCGGGGAATGGGCAAGCTCCATGAGGCGCTGAAGATCGAGAGGCGGGCCGTCTCGCTCGATCCCGAATGGCCGGTCGGCCTTGTAAACCTCTCGGTGATCCTCGGCGCGATCGGCGAGCTCGACGAAGCCGAGGAGCTTCTTCATAGGGTTCTTTCCATAGATCCGGAGAATCTTGCGGCGAAGATCAATCTCGAGCGGATACAGCGGGCCAGAGAAGAAGCGGGCAAGTGATTTTTCGGCCCCCACCGGGCCGTTAAAACCAGGCAACAGCAAATAAATCTTGTATTTCTGCGCGCTTTTTCTTTACAATTCCTATCCGTTAAGAAACAATACTTGTACTGGAACCGTAGTAGAGATGTGGGTCCAGGAACGGAGGTAGACATAATGTACTGCCAGTATTGTGGAAAAGAGATAGAAGAGGGAGCTACATTCTGCGTGTACTGCGGCAAGGGTGTGAAGAGGGAGACCTCTGGCAAGTCGATGTATATGCACGAATGGACAAAGCTCAAGACCCCGGATGACACGAAAAATCCGGGTGTCGCCGCTTCTATCGGATTTTTCCTCGGCTGGATACTGCTCGGCCCGATCGGGTATGTCTACCTTGGACAGTGGAACTGGTTCTGGCTGACCTTCGTGATCCAGATCTTTGCGGTTCCTCTCACCGCGGGTGTCGCCTACATTCTTCTACCCGTTGTGTTTGCCATCCACCAGTATCAGCTGGCCAAGGAGCTCAACGAGATGGTAGTCGCCGACCGGGCCGATCTTCAGGCCTCCGGTAGGGCGAGGGTGGACGAAGAGTCCGAGGACGACCTGTGAGAAGGGATCTGAATTGGATCGAAACCTGGCTCTGGAGCTGGTTCGAGTAACGGAGGCGGCGGCGCTGGCCTCCGCAAGATTCTTGGGCAAGGGCGACCCCGTCGCGGCCGACCTGGCGGCGGCCGCCGCGATGCAGCTTGCGATCCAAGGCGTCAAGATCACCGGACATATCGTTATTGGAGAGGAAAATACGCTTCCCGATCCGCTTCTCGCCTCCGGCATCACCGTTGGGGCCGGGGGAGAGCCCGAGGTCGATATAGCCCTCGATCCCCTTGAAAGCAAGGGCTCGCTCGCCGACGGCCAGCAGAACGCGATATCCGCAATAGCGCTCGGCGAGAAAGGATCTTTCAGAAAATTCGAGACACGGCAGATGCTGAAGATAGCGGTCGGGAGCGAGGCGGCCGAAAGTATCGACCTGGAAGCATCGACCTTCGATAACCTTGTCAGGATAGCGGAAGCTAAAAGGGTGTACGTGGAAGATCTTACCGTTTCGATACTCGACAGGGACAGGCACGGCAAGCTTATCGAGGATGTGAGGAAGGCCGGGGCGAGGATCGAGCTTCTGAGGGATGGGGATCTGGCGGCGGCGATTGCGACGGCCCTTCCCGGCACGGGTGTGGATGCGCTGATGGGGGTAGGAGATTCCAGCCAGGGAGTGATAGCGGCCGCGGCCCTATCATGCCTGGGCGGCGGGTTCCAGGGAAAGCTCGTCAGGGAGAAGGGAAAAGAGAAAGACCCCCCGGATTATTATGATAGGGTCTTCGATATCGAGGCCCTGATAGGCCGGGATAACATCATGTTCGCCGCTACGGGAGTGTCCCACAGCGATTTTCTCGACGGCGTCAAATTCCGCCCCGGTGGAGCGATAACCAACAGCATAGGGTTAAGGCGCAAATCGGGGACAATCAGATTTCTCAAAACGCAGCATTTCTTCGACAAGGATCCCGATTACAGATAGAACGGGAAGATCGAGATGCAGGATCTTTTTTCCGGGAACGTGCCGCCTCCTCTCGCAGAGAGGATGAGACCGCGCAGCCTCGATGATTTCGTCGGGCAGGAAGATGTGGTGGGAGAGGGGAAGATCCTCCGGCGGATACTGGAGAAGGGAAGACTCGAATCGTCCCTTATATTCTGGGGTCCCCCGGGCTGCGGCAAGACCACGCTGGCCCACCTTATCGCGAATTCCGTCGATTCCCATTTCGTCTTTTTCTCCGCGGTGACTTCGGGGATAGCGGATGTCAGGAAAGTGGTCGCCGAGGCTGAGTCGCGCCTCAACCTGAACGACACGAGAACGATCCTATTCGTCGATGAAATACACCGTTTCAATAAAGCTCAGCAGGATGCTTTCCTTCCGCACATAGAGAAGGGCACCGTCATCCTTATAGGAGCGACGACCGAGAATCCCAGCTTCGAGGTCATCCCCCCCCTGCTCTCGAGATGCAGGGTTTTTGTCCTGGGACAGCTCGGAGAGGATGATGTCGTCACGATAATGAGGAGGGCGATCGGGGACAGTGAAAGGGGACTTGGAGGAATCGATATAGAGGTAGGGGACGAGGAGCTCGCCTATCTGGCGCATCTGGCGTTCGGCGACGCCCGCACGGCCCTTAACGCTCTCGAGATGGTGGTGCAATCTCTCGACGATTCCACCGGCAAGGTTGTTCTGACGAAGGACAGCATCGAGGAGGCGGTGCAGAAGAGAAACATCCTCTACGACAAGGAGGGGGAGGAGCATTTCAATATCATCTCGGCCCTGCACAAGTCGCTCCGCGGAGGGGATCCGGACGCGAGCCTCTACTGGCTCGCCAGGATGCTCGAGGCGGGGGAGGACCCCCTGTATATAGCAAGAAGGCTGGTGCGGTTCGCTTCCGAGGATATCGGCAACGCGGACCCTCAGGCTCTGCGCACCGCGCTCGATGCCGCTGAAACGGTAAGGTTCATAGGGCTTCCCGAGGCGAAGCTCGCCCTGGCGCAGGCGGTCACATACATGGCGGCCGCGCCGAAGAGCAATTCGGTGTATAAGGCTTATTCGGGCGCGGCGGCCGACGTGAACGAGCACGGGCCGCTGCCAGTGCCTATGTGGATAAGGAACGCGCCGACGAGAATGATGAAGGAGATGGGTTACGGCAGGGGATATATCTATCCACATGACGATCCCGGGGGCATCGTCTCCCAGGAATATTTCCCGTCGAGACTGGAGGGTAAAGTCTATTACCGGCCGGTCGAGAGAGGGTTCGAGCGAGAGATGCGTAAGAGGCTGGATTACTGGCGCAAGGTCCGCGGGACGGATAAAGGGAGAGAGGAGGAGGCTGAAAAAGGAGATGAAGGATCCGCCCGGTAGCCGCCTATTTTTCAGTTCTTCTTGACAATTAAGAGGTTATCTATTTTTTTATATATAGGGGTGGTGAAGTGAATATGTCATCTTTTAATTGGATACTCTTTAGAAAAATTCCCTCTCCAAATTTTGGAATAGTATCGATACCATTTTCGGTGGTTTGCCGACCGTAGCAGGGCTGATAAAGCAAGGGCTTCCAGTGTAGGGTTAAGTGGAGATCTCGGGATTAACCACGCCGCCTTTCTGGAAGCCCCCCTGAGCCTTATTTTCTTGAAGAGATCCGGGTAAACGGTTACGTTTCTCGCGAAAGCTAACGTAAGTCGAGGCCGCTTACCCCGGACCACTGTCTCGAAAATTGAAAAGGAATGCAAGAAAAAATTAACTATACCTTGAAGCTATTAGCGAACCACTACATTCATTCAAGTTAATTGAATTTTCCCCAGATACACTCCACCTTCAATCTCCAGCCAAACTCTATCAGAACGGCAAAACGATTGCAAGCGAAATCTTGACTTTTTTACGCGACTGTGTAATAATTACTTATGTCAAAGTGTACCCGGGTCGCGACCCGGCGTGGACTGAAAGAACCTGGTGTTTCTGGGGCACATCAATAGGAGTAACAACATGAGGCATTTTAAGCCCCTTCTATATCTTACCTGCGGTATCCTCGTTATCGCCTTTATAGGCGTAATGGGCGGGAATGCCGCCGCCCAGTGCTACGGTGCGCTTGGGCTCGCACCGACCTATTTCGAGTACGATTTTCTCGTCCGGCTTGCCGTTCATTTCGGCGACGAATCGTCCCTCCCGGCCGATATCATATGCGGCAGGGAGAGAATGTCCGGTGAGGAGCTCGTCGAGGTTCCCGTTTTCGTCTACAATGCTCACGAGGGTGTCACCTGGCTCGGATTCACTGTCGAATCCAACGATTCGATGGTGAACTTCACGCCGCAGAGCGGTTTTTCCCTCTACCAGCTGTCGTTCGATAAGGTCGGGGACATCTATGGGATGAACGTCAAGTTGATTTCGGGGATGCCCGTGTGCGGACCGGCCCTTGCCGGATACGCCTACGTCATGCCGGGCGAAACGTCGGAAGTGACATGGATGAACCTCGTCCCCAATCACATTACGGGGAACATGTCGGCGATTGACGCTTCCAGCAACGAGCATTATATGTTTTCCCCCAACCATGGGGGGTTCATCGGTCCTGGGTATCTCTATACATGCCAGGAACCGATATGCGAGGAGCCGAACGGCGGCGTCACCGATCTTGTGGCGGTGAGAAGCTACGGCTACTCGGTTAAGATTACGCTGACAGCAGGAGAGGGGACGCATACGATAATCTGCGCCCGGGTGGATCGTTACCCCAAGGGTTACAACGATGGAAGGCTCGTTGTCGACATGGAGACCGTGCCAGGGACCAGGTATAATTTCTACGATACGTCGACGATACCGAACTCGATAACCTATTACAAGGCATTCTCGGTGACGAAGAACGCGATGGAGGAAGTAATAAACAACTCCTTCGTCGAATGTTCC
>CAZPAH010000145.1:0-6307 GCA_964584495.1 uncultured bacterium
TCCGGTCGAAGTGGACCCCCGCGGTCCACCAGCCGAAAGCGACGATGAGGAGGATCACCCGGCCGAGATCTACTCCCTGAACGCGGCCCCTTACCGCGAGAATTACCGCAAGAGCGATCACGACAAGCATCCCTCCCCAATGGAGGGCGTGTCGGATGCCGATTTCGCGTCTGACCTGGCCTCTGCTCATGCCGGCGCGGCGGGCCAGTAGACCGCTTGCTATACCGCCCAGGGGGGCGGCGGCCATCCAGTAGTAGCCGACCCATTGGACGGCGAAGTCCACGAGCGAAAATCCGACCAGCACGAGTACCGCCCAGAGCAGGTAAACGGGGGCCGGTGTAGGACCGCGATCCGATTTCCGGACCAGGTCCCGTACGTATCCGAGGTCGGATTCGATTTCATTGAAAGCCATCGGTGCCTCCTTCTTTATTTAGAGTACTCTATATTATAGAGTATAGATCATCAACTGTCAACCCTGTTTTTTCCTCCCTATTACCGGCGTAGAGTTCCGTCAACAATGCAGGGATGAGAAACCCTTTCTATCGATTACGCTTGCGCATGCGGCCCCATTGAGGTATTATTACGCCTACGATGCACATCCGGGACGGTTTCTCTGATAATGTGTCGGTACGCCAAACAGGGCGATTTTTTATTAACTGCTGCGATTATTGCGGTCCTTTCTTTTCCACGCGTCCGGCGGGTAGAGATTTGTAAAACACCGGACTAGGAAAAAGATGAAGGAACATGCAAACGCGCGGCGCGTAAACACCCGCCGGTCTGCACCAAAAGAAAAACCACATTTAAGTCAAGACGTCTTTGGTACTTTGATACCGGAGCTTCAGCGGTCTGTGGCCGCCGAAGGATACATCACCCCCACCCCCATCCAGGAGCAGTGCATTCCGCACCTGCTTGAGGGCAGGGATCTTATAGGCATCGCACAAACCGGAACAGGCAAGACGGCGGCATTTACCCTGCCGCTTCTCCAGAGGCTTGCGCGGAACAACCGGCGGACCCGGAGGGGAACCCCCCGGGCCCTCATACTAGCACCGACCCGCGAGCTCGCGGCGCAGATCGGGGAGAGCATCCAAACGTATGGACGTTTTCTGCGACTCGGACATACCGTGATCTTCGGTGGCGTGAATCAGTTTCATCAGATCAAGGCACTGAATCGTGGAGTCGACATCCTAGTGGCCACACCCGGCCGGCTGCTCGATCTCGTGCGGCAGGGATTCATCAAGCTGAACGAGGTGGAGGTATTTATTCTCGACGAAGGGGATCGGATGCTCGACATGGGTTTCATTCCCGATATCAAGCGGGTGTTGTCCTACATTCCGGCCGTGCGGCAGACATTGTTCTTCTCGGCTACAATGTCTCCCAAGATGGAGACCCTGGCACGCACGATAGTCCGCGACCCCGTGCGGGTGAGGATCACGCCCGACAAACCGGCCGTGGAGCGTATCGCGCAGAAGGTGCTTTTCGTGGGAAAGAGGGACAAGGATGCCTTGCTCGTCTCCCTGCTGAAAGACCCACAGATCAACAAGGTTCTCATTTTCACACAGATGAAGCACGCGGCAAACCGGCTGATGAGGAAGTTGTTCGCCGCGGGCATTCATGGTGCCGCCATTCACGGCAACAAGAGCCAGGCGGCACGCACGAGGGCGCTGGACGGTTTCAAGCGGGACCGTTTCCGCGTACTGGTAGCCACCGATGTGGCGGCTCGGGGTCTGGATGTGGACGACATCACCCACGTTATCAATTACGATCTTCCCGTGGAAGCCGAGACCTACGTGCATCGGATCGGGCGCACCGCCAGGGCGGGAGCGGAAGGCAACGCCATTTCGTTCTGCTGCGCCGAGGATCGTGCATATCTACGTGAAATAGAACTTCTGCTAGGTCACCCAGTGCCCGCCGAGATGGAGCACGCCTATCATTGCGACAAGGCTTCGCGGTCGAGCCGATCGGCTCCGCCGAAGACATTCGGGAACGGCGGTGGTGCCCGTCGCAGGGGCGGACGGGCCCAGAGCCGTTTCATTCACAATCGCGAATGAAGATGCAGCCGCAGCGTTAGCTGCGACAAAACCCGTTATATCTTCTAGCTGTTACGTTACAATTGCTATTATTGTAGTTACGATTGTCATGCGAATATCGCTTTGACATCTAATTAGGTTAGTGGCAGACTTAAACTAATCCTAAGGGAACCTATGCTATTACAGCTATCCGGCCCGCCAACCGTGGCATCTTATGCTCATGGCGAGTGCGATTGCATTATACCGTAGACGTAACTATTGCAAGCCGGAAGACGGTGAGCGGCACGATTCATTGCTCCGATTTGACCCCAACCTGCTTTCCGGACCATCCGTTGGCATACGGCACTCCTTTCACGGTGACGATTACCACCGATATAGCCGACAAGGCGGGGAACACGTTGGAGGATGAGGTTTCCTCGACTTTTTGCACTCTGGTGCCCGATACGACGCTGGTAGCTGCGGCCGGTGACGACTTCGATGTCGATATGGGCGAAGCCGTCACGCTCAGCGGAGCTGGAAGCCACGCAGATACCTTATCCTACGTACTTCATGTTCGGCACGAGCTCGGAAGTGAACAAGAACCTCTCGATCGGTTTCTGGGATGAGAACACGCTGATTATGTCGCACAGAGGGCAGGATCTCATCGCCACGCTGCCGAGCACTACGCAACCGATTACAACCTCTATACGTTCGTATTCAGCATGGACGATGGCATGTCGGTATTCATCGGTTTAAAGGCCGACCCGATCGCGCAGGATCCGACGGCCACAACGCCGCTGAGCGTCTATGTCAGGCCGCGGTTCGGATCGAGCACCGGCGGCGCCGTTAGCATAGTGGAGTTGATGGCCTACGGCATTGCGGCTACCGGTACATCTGGTGAGCGTGGATTGAAATCGTAAGCCCGGGAATAGATTTATCATCGTTTCTTTTCCTTGCCAAGCCGGGATTAGGGGGAATTAGGATAGCTAAAAGCTTCTTCCCAGGTAAAAGCCGCCAGAAAAGCTTCTCTCAAGAAAATCATCGGTTTCGCAGTTTTCGTCGCAGCGCTTCAGGTAGTCTCTATATTTCAGATAGTCCGCCCAAATACCCAATCGCCATCTTCCCGTCGAAACACCCGCGAGGGAAAAAAGCCTTATTCCCGGCTCGTTGAAAAGTGCGAACTCCGCCGACACTCCCGCATCGAAATTCAGCTCCAACCCTTTTGAAGGATTGAACCTTTTTCCCGCTTCCAGGTAAATGCCGCTGCTTGCCAGGTTCACAAGGCCGCCAAAGCCCGCATCGAACCGGCCGTCCATGAACTGATAGTAGATATCAAGCGTCGTGCCACCCATAGCGCCCAGAGCGCTCCCGTTATTCATCGACAGCGGGACGATCAGTCCGGCGCGCAGGGCGTCGCCGTTTTCCAGCCTTTTACCCCACGCCAAGCCCAGCTGAATGATGTTGACATCCTGTGAATCCGGCTCATTCTCGAAGCAGCCGCCGCATTCGACGTTCGCATGGTAATGTTCTCTGCCGACGCCGCCCATGACATCGGCCGACCAGCCGGGATCGATGTTCGAGGGGTGAATTATGTGCATACAGCCGGATGAAAATAATAATGCAAAGGATATGAGGTACGGAATCATCCGTGCCGGCTGGGGAAAACAGATATTCATCGATATTCTATCCGGAGATGCTTTCATTTTACCATGCCTGTGCTTGTTGAGTTTTGAGGCGGCAGCAAAGGCAAAACCGATTTTACCATGACTGTTCCCGGCAATAAAGCGAAAGAATAGGGTAGGCGTAGATTCACAACTTACAAGTGGTTCCAAATGTCGGGATAACCTCTTGAGAAAAGCGGGGTTGACAATCCCCGGGACCCCGGATACTATATGCGATAGATCACTAAATACAAACACCATGCGACTATTTAACAGATGAAAGGACCGGGCACAACCGCATTGGCTCAAGTGCGGAGTACTCTCGCTCAATTGGATTCTCGAAAAACAGGCCCTAGAGAATCAAGGGATATTCTGACGGACTGGTGTTGCATGGTACATTAACCATACACAAAGGAGGGAGAGATGAGAAAGAACGTTGGAACGGCGGACAAAGTTATTCGAATTGTGTTGGGACTGATTTTGTTGATACTTGCCTTTACAGTGTCGGTCGGGCAGCCGGTGAAAGTCATCTTCATCGTGATAGGGATAATTGCTCTGTTGACGGCGATAGCTGGGTTCTGTCCTCTGTACGCTCTTCTGGGTATAAATACGTGTAAGGTCAAGAATAAGGATTCAGAATGAAAAACGCGAAAAGAGAGCCGGCAAAGCCGCTCGATAATGATGACTTGAAAACCATCGACATGACCGAGCTCAAGGCCAAGCTCCAAGCTTCACCGAACGGTCTGAGTCAAACCGAGGCTCAGCAAAGGCTGGAAAAATTCGGTCCCAACGAGATCGCGGAAAAGAAGACCAACCTGTTTCTGAAATTTCTGACATATTTCTGGGGGCCTATACCGTGGATGATCGAGGCTGCCGTCATTCTGTCGGCCATTGACCGGCATTGGCCGGATTTTGTTATCATACTCGTCCTGCTTCTGGCCAATGCCGTGGTCGGATTCTGGGAAGAACACCAGGCGGGAAACGCCATCGCAGCCCTCAAGGCCAAATTGGCGATCAAGGCCAGGGTTCGCCGAGATGGGAAATGGACCAGCCTGGAGGCGCGCGAGCTGGTGCCGGGTGACATCATCAGGGTGGGCTTGGGCGACATCGTTCCGGCCGATGCTCGGCTGTTGGAGGGCGACCCTGTGGAAGTGGATCAGTCCGCGTTGACTGGAGAATCGTTACCCGCTTCCCGCAAATCCGGCGAGGCGGTATTTTCCGGGTCGATCGTGCGACTGGGCGAGATAGACGCCATGGTCTATGCCACGGGGACGAGCACATACTTCGGAAAGACGGCGCAGCTGGTGCAGGAGGCGCACACTGTAAGCCATTTCCAGCGCGCCGTGTTGAAGATCGGCAATTATTTGATCATCCTGGCAGTGGCTATGGTGACGCTGATCATCGCAGTCGCCCTCTTCCGCGGAGACCGGATGCTCACCACCCTTCAGTTCGCCCTGGTGTTGACGGTGGCCGCGATTCCAGTGGCCATGCCCACAGTGCTGTCGGTTACCATGGCTGTGGGCGCGCGACTTCTTGCCAAGAAAGAGGTGATCGTCACCCGCTTGGCGGCGATCGAGGAGCTGGCCGGAGTGGACGTGCTCTGCTCGGACAAGACCGGCACCCTGACCCAAAACAAGCTGACGCTGGGCGATCCATTCAGCGTGGAAGGAGTTGAGGGCGAGCAGGTCATCCTCAACGCCGCGTTGGCGTCACGACCTGACAGCAAGGACACGATCGACCTTGCAGTACTGGGCGGGCTGAAGAACGATCAAGCTCTGAAGGATTATCAGTTAATCCATTTCCAGCCGTTCGACCCCGTGCATAAGCGAACGGAGGCCACGGTCAAGGGTTCTGACGGCAAGGAGTTCAAGGTGACCAAGGGGGCACCCCAGGTGATCCTGGAGTTGGCAGCCAATGCCGATGAAGTTAAGCCCTCCGTCGAGAAAGCCGTCAATGAGTTTGCGACCCGGGGTTTCCGGTCGCTCGGTGTCGCCCGTGCCGATGCGCAGGGAGCATGGCGTTTTCTGGGAGTGCTGCCGCTTTTCGACCCGCCCAGGGAAGAGGCAAAGGCGACGATAGCGACCGCCCGACAGATGGGGCTCAATATAAAGATGGTGACTGGGGACCAAGTGGCCATAGGCCGTGAAACGGCGGAGAAATTGGGGCTCGGCTCCAACATCCTCGACGCCGCCGGCTTCGGGGACACCAAGCATCACGAGACGGCGCAATTGGCCGAGTCGATCGAGAAGGCGGACGGCTTCGCGCAGGTGTTCCCTGAGCATAAGTTCCATATTGTCGACGTGTTGCAGCAACGCGGCCACATCGTCGGCATGACCGGAGACGGTGTGAACGATGCTCCGGCGCTTAAAAAGGCCGACTGCGGGATCGCCGTTTCCGGCGCGACGGACGCGGCTCGCTCGGCCGCTTCGATCGTTCTTTTAACCGCCGGCCTTTCGGTGATCATAGACGCGATCAAGGAGAGCCGCAGGATCTTCCAGCGCATGAACAGCTACGCCACATACCGCATCGCCGAGACGCTGCGCGTTCTGTTATTCATGACGCTGGCGATCCTGATTTTTAATTTCTATCCCTTGACGGCGGTGATGATCGTGATGCTGGCGCTGCTCAACGACGGGGCGA
>CAZPAH010000146.1:0-6302 GCA_964584495.1 uncultured bacterium
CACGATATAAAAAACGGGCTCACGCCGATCCGCAACGTTTTCCGGCACCTGGCGCAGCTTTCGCAGAGCGAGCCGGCCAGGATCCCGGAGGTTTTCCGTGAAAGGGAGGGCACTCTCGATTCGAGCATCTCCTACCTGGAGGAGCTGGCCTCGCGGTACGCGGGTCTCTCCCCCGGCGTCGAGCGCGTTCCCTGCGACGTGAGCGATATAGCAAGAAGGGTGGTGAACGATCTTCGGAGCCCGGGCCGGGAGGAGCTAAGGATCGATCTCTGTGAGGGGGCCGTCGTCTCCGGCGATCCCGTCTCGCTGAGGCGGATTATCGAGAACCTGGTGAATAACGCTATCGACAGCCTGGACGATAGGGGCGGAACCGTGACCGTCTCGACGCTCCTTGTGGGCGGCGCCGAAGGATCTCCTTCAGCGGGGCGGGCTGGAGGCGCGGATGGATCTTTTAATGTCCGCATCTCGGTCGCCGACACGGGGAGAGGGATGAATCCCGATGAGCGGGCGAAGATATTCGATGATTTCTATACGACTAAACGCAGGGGGACCGGTCTCGGTCTCTCTATAGTGAGAAGGCTCGTGATGGATCTGGACGGTTCGATCGGCGTGGAGAGCGTGGAAGGGAGGGGGACCGTCTTCACCATAGATCTACCCGCGCTCCGCGGCCGGGATGCCGGCAGCGGGACGGGGGAGGAAGGTGACAATGGCAGTAGTACTGGTAGTGGATGATGTCGTCAACCTGGCCGAGCAGTACGCGTACGATCTCAAGAGGGTTGGAGGGTACGAGACCCTGGTAGCCGCCGGGGGGAGTGAAGCCCTCGATACGATCGAGAGGGAGGCCGTAGACTGCGTGATCCTCGATCTCGAGATGCCCGGTGTGGACGGCTTCGAAGTTCTTCGCACCCTGAAGGAGCGGGGGATAAAGGTCCCGGTGATCGTATACACGGGGACGGGCAACTATGACAGGTGCGTCAAGGCTGTTAGGCTCGGCGCATACGGATTTATAGACAAATCGGAGCCGATGGAGCGTGTCGCATGGGAGGTCGACAACGCCCTCGAAAGGGTGAGGCTGGAAGCGGAGGTCGAGACGCTCAGGCGCGACCTCGGAAAGGAAACGCCCCTGATCGGATCCAACGCCGCAATGAAACGGCTCAAGGAGCAGATCGCGATCCTGGCGAAGATACCGAGCCCGGTGCTGATCGCGGGCGAGAGCGGCACGGGCAAGGAGCTAGTGGCCAGGGAGCTCCACCGATTCGGCGCGGGGCCGAAGAGCCCTTTCGTTGCCATAAACTGCGCCGCCCTGGCGGAGAACCTGATCGAAAGCGAGCTGTTCGGGCACGAGAGGGGAGCGTTCACCGGAGCTAACAGGATGCACAGGGGCGCCTTCGAGCTGGCCGCCGGCGGAACGATCTTCCTCGACGAGATAGGAGAGCTGCCGCCCGCCGCGCAGGCGAAACTTCTGCGTGTTCTGGAAGACGGCCGGGTGACGAGGCTCGGCGGCGAGCGGGTCATAGAGACGACCGCCAGGGTGCTGGCCGCGACCAATCGGGACCTCGAGGCCGAGGTCGAGGGAGGGCGGTTCAGGCAGGATCTCTATTTCAGGCTGAATGTCCATATCATCGAGGTCCCGCCGTTAAGGGACAGGCCGTCCGATATCCCAGAGCTTGCCGGGCACTTTCTCGCCATGACATGCGAGCGCTTCGGCATGAGGGAGAAGAGGATGGATCCGGCCGCCCTCGATGCCCTGATGGAGTACGACTGGAGGAAAAATAACGTCCGGGAGCTTCGGAACATCGTGGAGAGGATGATAATCGCCGCCGGGGGAGATCTTATCGGGATCGACGATCTGCCCGCCGGGCTGAGCGAAGCGGTCGGGGACGGCGGACCGGCCAAGCCGGTCACCTTCCAGGAGCTCAAGGCGGAGGCAGAGCGGAAGATCGTCGTCGCCGCCCTCGAGCGAAACGACTGGCAGATCACCAGGACGGCGAAGGAACTGGGGCTCGCCGACCATTCGAGCCTCCTCAAGATCATGCGACGCCACGATCTGAAGAAGAAGTAGCGATCCCTTTTCCTCACTATTTATAGTGTCCTGATGGACACATTAATGATCCCCGACAGGTGTCCATACGGACACAAACCCACTTTCGCGGTGAATATCCTTCCGCCCAAAATCATTTTTATCTAATTAAATTATAATATGTTATGAAGGTTCAGCCCGGAACGTTCCTGTTTGGTCCCGGGATTGCCATTTACACAACCGAGACAGGTAAAGAAGGCGGCCCGAGAGGGCATAACGAAAGGGAGGTTTAAGATGTTCTACTCACTTGGATTGCGGAGAAGGGTGATCTCCTGCGCCGCGGGGATCGCCGCGCTGATTCTCGCCGTGAGCCTTACGGGGTGCGGAAGCGAGAAATCGACGAGCGATAGAAACAGGTACTCGGGCTCGAGGGGTCACGCCTCGACCCGGACCGTGACGAGCGATACGCCGTCGACCGTCGAAACAGCTTCGGCTGCGGTGGAGCCGGAGAAGGTAACGCCGGTAGTCGCCGAGGAACCGCGGGAGGTCACATACGAAGAGGCCGAAGCGGCCTACAACGAGAAAAGATACACCGAAGCCGTGAAGCTGTTCGTACTCTACACCGAGCGAAAGAGCGAGAACCCCTGGGGTTACTATATGCTCGGTCTCTCATCGAGAAAGGCCGGCGATCTTGCCCGGGCCGAGGATGCTTTCCAGACGGCCCTCGAGCTCGATCCGAACCATGTGAAGAGCTGGATCAACCTGGGCCGCGTTCTTCTGGATGCGGGGAGGCCGGCGGAGGCGCTGGAAAAGATCGACGCGGCCCTGGCCCTCGATCCGGAAGTGAAATCGGCCGACAGGCTGAAGGGCAGGGCTTACCATCAGCTCGGACAGATCGAAGATGCCGTCGATGCGTACCGCAAGGCGATCATGGTGGACCGGAACGACGCCTGGGCGATGAACAATCTCGCCCTGATCATGATCGAGCAGGAACGTTTCGACGAGGCGCTGAAGCCGCTGGCCCGGGCGATCGAGCTGAAGGGCGATGTCGCGATCTTCAGGAACAATCTCGGCATGGCCCTCGAGAGGACCGGGCGTTTTCGGGCGGCCGAAAAGGAGTACGCAGCAGCGGTTGAAGCGGATGAATCGAACGAGAAGGCATATTCCAACCTGTCGCGCGTCGAGGGGGTCGAGAAAGACGTATCGGCGATCCCGTTCGATCTGGCAGGGGCGGCCCTCGAGTTCACCGCCGAAATCGATGTCTGGGAAGCGGCGATGAAGGGCGGCGAAAAAGCCGATTCCGCCTTCGTCGGAATGGAGGGGGTAGTCGTGGGGATTCTGGAGATCCATGATTCGAAGCTGCCCGCAGCGGCCGATACGACAGGGACGGGAAAAGAGTAGGAACCGGGCCGGAAGGCCGCGGCCGCCGACCCGGCTACCGGTATAAAAGCTAATAAGAAAGCCCGGCCCCTTCAGAGGGGCCGGGTCCTTTTATCGATGGAGCTGCTGATACTTCCGGGATCGTTCGACACCGGAGTATTCTCCGCCGTCTTTTTAAATAGTCCCAAAACCCTACTCGACGAAACGGTCGGAGAAATCGGTTTTCGCGTACCGCCAGATCTTGATGTTGTCTATAATCCCCTCCGATCCTTCCCAGTGGTGCCGGTTCCAGTCTCCGATAACCGTCCTTGTCCCAAGGAAGAATACGGCATCGGGCAGCCAGCCCGAGAAGTCCGGATTGGGGTCATAAATCGTTCTCGACGTGGCCATTTCTACTCCGTTCACGAAGACCCTCAACCTGTTTGGAACGGCCGGTTCGGAGGCGTCCCAGGTGAAAGCCATATGGAACGGCTCGACCGTGGACCAGCCGGGGATCGATGTCGGAGGAGAATATTCGGCGATCCGGTTCGTGCCACCGGGGCTCATCAGGCTGCACCCAAAGAGGTTCTGCCAGTCGTTGTATCCGACTTGAAAATAACCATGGTTCGAATTGTTGTATAAGCCATAGACGAAAAGGGTCGCAACATGACCCAGGTAATAGTCTATCCAATCGGGATGATACCAGAACTCCACGCAGCCGCAAGGTTGCAGGTCGAGTCCGGAAAACATTATGTAGTTATCGGGGATATTCGGATCGCCGGTCCGCGGGGCCGGCAGGAAACCGTCTCCATGCGCGCAGGGGTGGTACTCGAGATCGCCCACTATTACCCCGTCTGGCCCGATCCTGCTGTGTGTCACCTCGTACTCCGAACCGAGGGTGTTCCAAAGGAGGAGAAGCCGGAGGTCCTCCATCTCGATATGGAAATACATCGCCCAGTTGCCCCTTCCCTGGCCTTCTCTTTGATGTAATTGCTTGCCTTTCCCTTTGTAGGTATCCTGCGGGCGCTCGAGCTCTTCGGTCATTTCCTCGTCATACAGCCCTATCTCCGAGAAAGGCTCGCAGCAGGCCCAGGCACCCTGGTTATCCAAAAGGTCTCCATCCGGAGAGAGGATTTGCACTGCCGTGTGGGCGGCGACGAAGAGCTCCCCGGCATTCTCCAGGCCGGCGGCGGCGAGATCGAATTCGGCAACGTACGAAGAAGTGAACGGAGCGTGTTCCTGCTTCAGGGCGAAATGCCCGACCTTCGGATTTCCTTTCTTGGTTAAGGGAAAGTCATACACAGATCCGACTACGTCGGTATGTGTCTCGGCGAGGTACCAGTCTCCCTCGGTCGCGTATTGGATCATCAATAAATCTCCATCGAGCCAGCAGGTCACCGATCCTATCACCTCCGTTCGGGCGGCGATGAGGTCGAAAGATACAGATGGGGTACCCGGCGGGGCGGCGGTGAGTATCGATAGGTCCGACTGCGGGCTTGGCCGTGACAGATCGAGCGGTGGGTCGTACTGTCCGCAGGATGGCAGTATCGCCAGGGCGATCGTCGCGGCGAGCGCGGCTTTAAGAAAAGATCTCATAACATCCCCTCCTCGAGAAATGCTATCGTTACGGCGGAATCACGAAATACTCAAAATCGGTCTCCGCGGAATTGATAGGGCGGTTAAAACAATCCTATTTTTTCGGCTTCGATCCTCCGTTTCTCTCCTGGATATCCTTTATCGCATCGTGGATATCGATCCCCTTCGGGTAGGGAAGCCTTCCTTTCCAGTTCAGATCCAGCTCGGTCCTCTCTTCCAGGGGGATGGCACGATCGAATCTTGTCATCCATTCCTCGAATTTCCAGAGCTCTTCCGTATCGAGGTACCCATAGCTGTGCCCGAACCTGAGATCGGCGACGCTGTATTTCCCGTCTCCGTTAATCAGGAATTTGTGGACCTCGGGTTCCTGGTTATACAGGTACTGGTGAATGAAGCGGTACTCCCCCACCGTCCGTGCGGTCCCGGTCACCGAATCGGCGACCAGCGAGAACGCGCCTATCACGTAGCCGCCGGTAACGTCCTCTATCTTGTCGGCATCGTCGAAGATCGGTGTCTTGATTTCCCACTGCAGCTCCCGGGGGATATCCATCTCTATGCGTAGGGGGTAGGTAAATCGGACTTCCCTGTATCTTATCGCGTTCCAGCCGGGAAGGACGAACTCCGTCGTTATCGTGACCCAGTTGCACTTGGGAATCGGTTTGCCCTTGAAGTCCCAATCGACCGTCAGCTCGGTTCTCTGCGGCTGGCTCTCGGTTATAGCCGGCGACGGCGCTCCCTCCCAATCGATCGTCGTCTTGTAGCTGAGGATCGTCACGTCGGTGCCGACTTTGTAATGCAGATCGGTGGCGGCCGTATTGGATGACTGATGTATCTTGTAGGAGCCGACCACGATCTGCGTCATCTTGTTGTCGGAGGGATCGTCCGTGGGGCACAACGTCGTTATGCACCTCATGTATGGATGGTTCGTGCTGTAATCGAAGTAGCAGCCGTTCCCCTCGTTGGCCCCTCCGGGATTGGGATTGTTGTAGCTGTCGTAGTTGTAGACCTGGATGTCGCCTCCGCCGTCCCTGTCGGAATCGGTTTTTCGCAACTGCGCCGGGTTGACCGACAGCTCTCCCTTTCCCATGTTGTCCCCCCAAGCGGTGGTGGCATGACCCCCGTACCCGACCGTGTTCGGCGTATCGGTCGGCCAGCTGAAGGCGAGGCCGACGAACTGGCAGCGCCTCAACTCGTTGGCGATAATCTGCGGAATGCTTATTTTTACGGTGCCAAACTCCCCGATGCGCGCTATAACATGGCTCTGGCAGCCAGCCTGGCTTGTATTGCGGCAGCTACTTCCACCGGCTGTACCCTCAATCATGGTATG
>CAZPAH010000147.1:0-6268 GCA_964584495.1 uncultured bacterium
CATACTTTCGAGTGGGATACCGCCGGATTGGCCAGCGGTGTCTACTTCTGCAGGTTCGTCTCTTCCGGGCAGTCGGAGACTAAAAAGGTGCCGATCCTGAGATGAGCCTGGGACTCCCGGCCGGTAACTCGGTCCGGCGCTCGGGTCGCGGCTATAGCTGGAAAAGGTACTGGAACTTCAGGAAGAACTGCCTGTCTGTCAGCGTCCAGCCCTCGCGGCCGTCGTCGATCGGGTTGAGGTCCCTGTAAAGATGGGTCGATCCGATGTAGAAGACCGATAGGGAATTGACCCTGTAGGTGATAAGGGGATCGACATCCCAGGAGTCCCACCGGTCGTTGTACTGCGTGATCACCCGGGCGGAAAGCTCCCGGGACATCTGCAAAGAAACGATCGAACGGAAAACCGACTGGGAAAAGAGCCTCTCCCCGGTCTCGAGGTGATCGCTCGAGATATAATCATACGCGGTTTCCAGAAGGAGGCACCCCGTGGGCCTAATATCGGCCCAGAGGCCGTAGCTCGTCTCCTTTCCCATAACCTCTTCATGGCGGGCTATACGATGACCGTAGTTGATGTAGCCTCCGCACTGGAACGAGCCGCTCGGCTGAGTGGAAAAGCAGGTGTGCGCCTGCCAGATGTCGTTGAACTGGATCCCGTGGAAGAGCTCGTCGCTCCGCATGTATTGTGAATGTATCCCCGTCTGGGCGGTCCGGAACTTGAACTCGATGTTGGAGGTTATCCACTCGTCTTTCTTGACCCCGTCGAAATTCCATTTTCTTGCCAGGTCTATACTGCCGTTGATATTCTCCAGGATGCTGTTTTCCCCGAATCTTTTGATGCCGCCGAAATTGCTCGACGCCTTCCGCGCATTGTTAGAGGGTTCGAATCCGTTATCGGCGCGGAACGTGGGACTCATCTCCATGAACTGTCCGCTGATCCAGTAGTTGCCGGTGCTTCGTTCCAGCTCAGCCACCAGAGCGTGTCCCCAGTATTTCTCGCCGTCGAGAACGGCCGTATACCTGTCGTCGTCGAACATGACCCCGATAAGCGAGCTGTCCGTCAGCGCCGGCTTATCGACCTCCTCCGTGTGGGAGGCGAGGAACTGCATCCGGAGCGTGTTGCTGGCGGAGAGGCGGAGCTGGCCGTCGATCCCCGCAAGGGAGCCCGCGCCCCCACCGTCGAAACGCCTGTCGGTGGCGACAAGGCCGGCATGTGTCTGCTTGCCGAAGTCGTGCCTGAATCTTACCAGATTCGAGTAGCTCTTTCCGTTCTCGACGAATTCGCTGCTTTCCTCGAAAGGGAGGATGATCACCGAGTGCTCGTCGCGGGCCGAAAGGTAAGCGAGACTGTTGGATCCCTTGCGCCACGTCATTTTCCCGGCGACGGTGGGATCGTTGATGGAACGGGTATAGACCGCGTTATAATATGTGTCGAAAAGGTCGCTTCCCTCCTGGAAGAAGGGACGCCTTTCCGGGTAGAAGAGGGCGAAGGTCGAGTTGACGTCGATCTGCGCGGCATCGGATTCCACCTGGCTGAAATCGGGGTTGATGGTCGCCTCGGCGGTCAGCTCGGAGGATACGTCGTAGCTTATTCCGAGGGCGAGCTCGCCTTTCACGTCCCCGTTCTTGAATCTCCGGTCGTCTCCCAGCGAGCCCGACTGATGCGCCACGACCGAAGGGAGAAGCTCGAGCCCCTGTCCCGGTTTTACTCCCGACACGCCGGTTACCGTTCCCCAATTGCACGGCCAGCAGTTTTCATCCCGGTCGTAAGCGGCCCACGAGTACTGGAAGCGCGATTCGCGGGGGCGGTTGCGCCAGAAGTCGACCCTCCACATCTGTTCCTCACGATCGGGAAACCGGAGGCTCTCGAAGGGAATCGCCATCTCGACAACGTATCCTAAATCTGTGATCTTCCCGGATGATTCGAAGATCATGTCATAGGTGATATCCTCACCGTTGGTGGTCGAATAGAGAAGATCGCCGGGGATTCCGAAAGGGTTCGCGGCTATCTCGTATGCGTGCGAGGACTCTCCATAGGTGTCGAGGCACAGTATCACGTAATCGCCGGTAAATATGTTGTCCCTAGTGCACATGAAGGAGCGGACTTCAGAGGGGTCGTCGTAGCAGATCCAGGCGATGTAAAGATTTTCATCGTCGTAGGTGATCATTACTTCCGTGTCGACTTCCGGCTTCGTCTGATCCCCCGGATTGTGCTCGGAGAAGTTTCCGGCTTTCGCCGCCCCCCTCCAGCCGGCGTCTGTGATCTCGCCGTCGATCTCTATCAACCCCACCGCCCTGGAGATGCTCAAACTGGGATGGTAGACCGGAACGAATTGATCGTCGGCCGATGCGAAGGGAGGAGCGATGAAGAGCGAAAGTGCTAACGTGTTTAAAAATATAATGAGGCTTTTGAGAAAGCGGTCAGGTCCCATCCTTTTTCTCTCCGGGTTTTCAATCATAACGCAAAGTCCTCCCATGATCGTTGATCCGGGAGCACCTGCTAAGTATACGGATGGCGGGGAGACAGGTTCCAGATTCGGAAGAAAATTCTAAAAAAATCGGCGGATTTATATAAGGCATTAAATATCAGCTATATCGGACGCGCTACCCCCTGGAAGTGGGCTTTTTCCCGATCCTGATGGTCACCGTGGTGCCCTCTCCCAGCCGGCTGTCGATAGAGATATCTCCACCGTGGGCTTCGACGATCTTCTTGCTGAGATGCATGCCCAGGCCGTAGCCTCCCGTCCCCTTAGACCTGGATTTGTCGACCCGGTAGAAAGGCTCGAATATGAAGGGGAGCTCCTTCTGCGGGATGCCGGATCCATGATCCTTCACAACGACCGTCACTGTAGCGTCCGAGTCATCGATCGATACCTCCACCGGTTTCCCGTCCGCCGGAGAATATTTCACGGCGTTGGCGATGATGTTCTTGAAGACTATCCTCATGCGCGCCTCGTCGATCTCGAGAAATACCGGCTTGCTCTTTCCGGCCTGATTCACGCCGGGTCTGCTTCCCTCGAATTCGAGGCATGATTCTTCGAGGAGGGCTGTAATATCGGTGTGTCTCATCTCGAGTCCTCCGTGAGGGCTCTGAATCCGGGCGCTCTCGAGGAGCTCGGTGATCATGGTCTCAAGCTCGGCGATATCGGAAATCAGGTTGTCTCTTTCGTCGCTTCCTTCCATCATCTCCAGCGAGACCTTCATCCTGGTAAGCGGTGACCGGAACTCGTGGCTGACATCGAGCAGGAGCTGTTCGCGCGCCAGCAGCATCTCCAGGATCTCCACGCGCATGGCATTGAACGACCTGACGAGCATTCCCAGCTCGTCCCGTCTAGGCGAGTCTATCTCGAAATCCAAATCCCCCGAGGCGACCCTGAGGACCGAGTGATGTAGAAGGCCGAGGGGCTTCAGCTGCCATCTCAGCGCCAGATAGATCAATGCGAGAAGGACGGTTATGTACAATAAATGGAGGCTGATCCCCAGCTCCACCGCGTAGGGGATCGATTCCTTCCTGCTCTGGAGGAGAAACTGGTAGCATGTGCCGTCGGATTCCAACTCCACCTCGAATCCGTGGTCGAATCCGGCGTACACCCCCTCCTCGTCGCACTCGGTGAGCTTCAGGCGGTCTATCGCTTTCATATCCTCGGGGCTCGACCAGTTGAGACCCTCCGACAAGATCCTTATGCTAATATTGAGCTTTTCGGCTATCGCCGCGGCCCTGACCGTGTCGGGAGGGATGCCGATATCCCCGGCGATATAGCGGCAGAAATTTATGGAGTTCTCCATATTCTTGCCGAAGCGGTGCGACCTGAAGATCGTGCGGTGTGTGGCTATGCTCGCGTAGATCATCGCTATGTACGACAGCAGGATGATGAGCAGAATCCTGAAGAAGATCGAGTGCCTCCACCAATGAAGATTCGTATCCCTCATCAATTTTCCTCTTTAATGAACATGTACCCGGATCCCCAGACCGTTTTTATAAAACGCGGATGTCTCGGGTCGTCCCCAAGCTTCTGGCGGAGGCGGCTTATCAGCACGTCGATAGACCGGTCGAATGCGTCCCACTCGATACCCCGGATCCGGTCGAGAAGCCTTTCCCTGTTCATGACCCGCCCCGTGTTCTGAATCAGCACCGAGAGCGCCTTGAATTCGAGGTGGGTCAGCTCGACCGTTCTACCATCGACCGTCGCTGTGTAATCGCCGGAATTCAGCGTCAGGGCTCCGAAATTCCGGATGACGGCCGTCGAGTCCGCCCCGGCGAGCCGGCGCCTGAGTATCGTTTGTATCCGGGCTACAAGCTCCCTCGGTTCGAACGGTTTGGGCAGATAATCGTCAGCGCCCAACTCCAGCCCCACGACCCTGTCCGTCACGTCCCCCCTCGCGGTCAGCATGATAACCGGGATGTCGCCGCGGTTTCGGATCTCCTTCAGCGCCTCGAATCCGTCCATGTCTGGAAGCATCACGTCGAGTATGACGATATCGGGACGTTCTCTCTCGATCAATCTGATTCCGTCGCCGGGACGTGTTGCGGATACGACGGTGAACTCGAACTTCTCAAGATACTTGCCCAGACGTGCGTTGAGCTTGTCATCGTCGTCTATCAGCAGAATCTTCGCCTTCATGGTCCGTCCTAGCCGTTTCGCCTCCGGTTTCGGCGCGGAGATCCGATAACTAGTCGATCTCGCCCGAATCTACCAGGGTCACGAGCCTGCCCATTATTCGCAGCAGATCTATCTCGTCGAGCTTCGCTCCGTATTTGGCGCCGGAGACATTGATTTCCGCCTGTATTAGGTTGAGTTGAGCCTCGCGGAACTGCGTCGATGTCACCTGCCCCAAGTCGTAGAGATCGCTCGTGCGATCGAAGTTCAATTGCGCAGCCTCGAAATTCTGTTCCTCCAGATCGAGAATCAACCTGCTGATCCTGTACGACTCGTGCGAGTCGGCGAGTTCCCTGCCCAGTTCAAGCCTCGCCTGCTTTTCCTCCAGCTGCCGGCTGCGTAGCTCTATTGCGGCGTTCTTCGAAGCTGTCCTCCTGCGGAAACCGTCGAAGAGGTTGAAGTTCAGCACCGCCATCACGTCCCAGCTTCGCGAAGGGTCGCTCAGCGATGGATCGAAGCCGTCGCTCGTGCTGTCGTAGCCGTATGACGTGGATATGCTGAGGGTCGGCAAATATGCCGAGCGGGTGATCTTCTGTCCGAGGCGGCTGTACTCAGTGGATTCAACCGAAGAACGATATGCCGCGTTTTGGTCGACGGCGGCATCGAGCATCCTATCGTACGATTCCAAGCTGGAAAAGACAACGTCGCCCTCCACCTCGAAATCCGCCGATATGTCACGGTCGAGGAGCACGTTCAGATCTCGCTTGGCCTGCTGCCAGGCGAATTCGGCTTTTACAACCGTGACCGTGTCGGTGTTGAAATCGACCTGGGCCGCCAGAACGTCCACCGTCCCGCCCTGGCCGAAGCCTGCCCGGTTCTTCGCCCTTGCAAGCCTTTCGCGGGAAATCTCCAGAAGACTTCGTGCGATTCTAAGGTTTTCCTGTGAGGCGGCGGCGCCATAATAAGCCTGGCTGACGGTCACGAGGATCGACTCGATCTGCCGGCGGGCCTCTAGTTCGCCGAGCCTGCTCTCGGAGGCGAGCCTCCTGTACCTCAAGAGATTGGCCATGCCGTCGAATATAGTGTACGAGGCGGCTATTTGCGCGGAGGTTCTGGTGATTCCGGTATCAGGACCCGTCTGTGGATCGGTGCCGGTATAGGTCGACGAGCCGGCAAGATCGACCCGCGGAAGAAGCCCGGCGTTTCCGGCGCCGGTGTTGTTTCCCGCGATCTCGGCGTTGTTCCTGGCTACGGCGATCGCCGGGTTTCGCTGTAGGGCGATCCTTACCGCTTCGTTGAAAGTGAGAAGATCCGCCGCGAAGGCGGGACCGGTGGCCGGTATAAGAGCAATAACAAGAATAAGAATCCGTTTCATCTTAACAGCCTTCCCTTTTTGATCCGCTGTCACTTTCCCTCTGTATGAATATCTCTTCCCTTACCGCCGGCTCGACCGCCTCAGAGCTCAATCTCTGCCCCCTTACGAGTCGATAGAGGTAAACCTTGATTACGTTGAACACGACAAGCATGGAAGGAAGCATCAGCAGGGTCAGCACCGTGCCGAATACCATTCCGTAGGCTATAGAGATCGCCATCGGAGAGAGGAATTGCGCCTGGTGGCTGCGCTCGAACACTAGGGGACCCAGGCCCGCGATCGTCGTGAGAGAGGTCAGCAGC
>CAZPAH010000148.1:0-6249 GCA_964584495.1 uncultured bacterium
CCTGATCACAGATTTTGATGGAGACAACCTTGATGAAGTTATCTTTTCATCAAGTGAATATAGGAATTATGCTTTTATCGTTTATGGCACAGGAACTTGGCTGGAATACTTTTCATGGCCAAGAGAAGCTGCCCTATCTTATTTCCTGGGGACATGTGATTGCAACAAGGATGGTATTGTTGATTTCATTGCCAGAGCCGAGCCTACAAGCGGGTACAGGGGGTATTTCTTTATTTTCACGGGGACTTCAGATCCGGCGGCGGAGCCTTTTCGTTTTAATCAAGAGATAGAAACGATTGATGTGCTGTCGAACATCTATCCTATGGGGGATTTCAATGGGGATGGGATATTTGATTTTCTGGGATCGGATGGCATGAGCTATGGTTTGTTATCCGTTTATCTCGGCTCCGACTCATGCCACTATTCGCTCGACGAGAGTTTTAATGCTGGCTGCGGAGTCATGGATCTACAGGTCGGCAATTTCAATGGTGACGGCTATGATGATATAACCTACAGTCCTTTCAGTGAGATGTGCATATACAAGAACTTTATTGTTTACGGCAGTGAAGAGGGGCTCGATTTCGATAACATAGTCTATTATCTCTCGGATAATCTGTACGCGTATACCATGGTAGCTGACGTGAATTCGGACGGTCTGGATGATATAGGCCTTGTAGATATCGGATATTACATGGAAAGTGGAAATGATACGCTCGCCGTCCACTTCCGTCTCTGCTCGGGTAACGGTTTTGAGGCAGGATGCGATACACTGATACTCCCTTCAAAGAGGATATCCAGATTTTTAAGCTTTGACCTGAATGATGACGGGAGAGACGACCTCTGCTATTTCCCCGCAAGAGACACACTGGCGATTCTTCTGAACGCGGGAGAGGTGGCGACCTTTCTTCAGAGCTTCAGAGCCATCTACAGGGAGGCCGAGGGAGTGGTTCTCGAATGGGAGGTGGCGAAGGGTTCCACCTGCGAGCTGTTCAGAATTTACAGGTCGATGAACGGCGACCTGTTCAGGCTTATTGGAGAGACGGAATTGATCCAGGGAAGGGAGGATTACTCCTTTACCGACGGTGAAGCTCCACCTGGAGCTTCTATATACAGGCTGGAGGCGGTCGAGAAGGATGGCGGAGCGAAGGTGCTTGCCACGGAAGAGGTAGCTGTACCCGAGATACCTTTTACGCTGAGGCAGAACTACCCGAATCCCTTCAATCCGGGGACCAGGATAGAGTTCGATCTTCCGGAGGCGGGGAGGGTATCGCTCGAGATATACGATGTTTCAGGGAGGCTCGTGAGGCGCCTGATAGAGGGGAGTGTTCTCGGTCCCGGGAGAGTCGAGGAACTGTGGGACGGGACGAATGATAGCGGCGACAGGGTGTCATCCGGAGTCTACTACTACGTCCTGAAAACGGTAAAAGGCTCTCATACGAAGAAAATGGTATTGATCAAGTAGACATGTTCCCCCTGCTTGATGCATTCGCATTACTATCATTGAAGTAAGAGGAATTCTCCTAATCCAGCACGAAATCTCCAAAATAAAAAGTGTTCATGAAGAAGGTCGCATCCGGGGAGCCGAATCTTATTCGTAGCCACTGGATCGTGAATCGCGATTCTCCTCATTGTAAGCGAGTTACAGCGAGAACAATTTTACCGCCTTGATCAGGAACACATTGTGCGGATGCGTGTCGAAAAGAGCGTCCATATCGTTCCTGTAATTAAAACGGCCCATCGAGATATAGTCGGTTCGAGCCTGCGCCCAGACGAGATAGATGAGAGAGCCGGGCGTGAATTCCCAGCGGATAACGAGGTTGGAATTGAAGTCGCGATAATTGAAGTCGGGATAGTCTATGGAGTAATCATCGGCCCCGTTTAAATCCTCGTCTATATAGTAAACTTCGTCGGCTTTGTCGTATCTTATCTGCTCGTCGGCAAGGACCTCGAAGCGATCCCTGTAATTGTCCGCCCTTGGATCCGTTATGCGTTTGAACTTCGAATATGCCCCCACAGAGACGAATGGGGAGCCGTAATACTGCACGGTCAGGTTTGGTTTGATGCAGTAATCTATCCTGAATACAAAGGATGCGGTTTTCTGGTCAAGGCTGCCGAACAGGAACCGGTCCTTGCCTGCAAAAGATTCAGTCGCGATATACTGCATCTCGGATTTGTTCCGCACATAGGTGGGGCTGAATGAAAGCCTGAGCGCGTTTGTGGGGCGGTAGTAAAATTCCACCCAGCTGCTCGTATAATTCATATACTCTTCATCACCCTGATCCGTATAGCCTCCGAACCCGGCGTAGAGTTTCTTACGCTGGTCGGTGTACATCCAGAAGCTGTATTCGGTGGAGCCGGGCCACTTGGAGGAAGGGCCTCCGCGGAGCTCGTAATTGGAAATGCTTTCTCCGCTTCGCGTTATACCGGCACCAAGCTGGTAGTTGTTGCGGAACGTGGTATTGAAATTTGTATTCGCCGCGCGCCAGAGGGGATTGCCACCGAAATCCCAGTTCAGCCACTGGTTGGTGTTGATATAGAGGTTATTGAAAATACTGAAGGGGTTGCGCAGATAGTAGGCGGCCCAGGTGAATTGGTTGATCTCGTCGGCCCTACGCATGTATCCCAGGTCGTTGATCTCGAACCCCGGGCTGCGCCAGGCGGCGCCCGTCTGGAATATGAACCTGTTGTTGCTGGTCCTGCGCAGGCGAACCGATCCCGAGTGGCCGCTCAGGGTGGTCCGGGTCTCGTCCAAAGTCACATGATAGTTGTCGGGTCTCTGATAGTAGCGGGCCGAGGCGGTCTGCGCCTCGTAGATGGATTCTTCGCTGCCCCTTAAGTGACTGGCCAGGATGTTGGCCTCGATTCGGTAATCGCGGTTTAGAAAGTAGTGGGAAAAATCTATGCCGCCCGCGTATGCCTGCCGCCTCATGAATTCGAGATTGTAATCCTCTATCTTTCGATTGACGGCGGTCATCATGGCACCCACATAGGTGTTACCTTCCTTGAAATCCCGCTGAACACGTCCCACGAAATAGTTGGTCAAGGGTTCCACGGTTTCGTAGCGCCGCTCGCCGTTTCTGTCGATCTGGGCTTTTTCCCTCGCGGTCATGCTTTCCATGACTCCGATTGAAAGCCCGCTCGAGGTCTTACCGGTCAGCTTGAACGCTCCGAGGATAGAGGTGTTGTCCGGGTACTCTATCGATTCGTCATCCTCGAGATCCGGACTGTAGGAGGGAGAGTGGCCGATTCGGCGGGAATAGAAGAGAATGTCGCTGGTGAAGGACCCTCCGGTGACTGCCGGGCACAGGGGCAGCCTGAGGATGTTGTTACCCTCTATGAAGAAGGGACGTTTCTCGCTGAAGAAGGTCTCGAACGCGGTGAGGTTCACCTCGGAGGGATCCGCCTCGACCTGTCCGAAATCGGGATTAATCGTGAGATCCAAGGTCAAATTGCTCGTGATTCCTATCTTTCCGTCGAGGCCGCCCGTGATGGCCGAACTGTTGCCGTCGAGGAACGGGTCATCTACCACGGTCTCGAAGCGTTCCGTCTTGGCAACGCCGTAGGGCATGATTTCCATGCGCCGGCGCGGGCGGATACCACGGATGCCGCGCAGCTCGCCGAATCTGCTTACCCAGCCGGAAGACTCCTTGGGAATGCACTGCCAGGTGGATCGTTCCTCCTTACGGAAGAGCCGGCGCTGCACCTGCAACCCCCACATCTGCTCTTCCTCACCGCTAAAACGAAGCTGGCTCAGAGGGATCTTCATCTCTGCGGTCCATCCCTCTTTGTCGGTCTTCGCGGCGCCGTGCCAAATGGGATCCCAGCTGGAATCCCAATTATCACCATCGTTCGAGACAAATTCATCGCCTCTCGCTCCGGATACGCTAAGAGTGAACGAAAAGGCCGTTCTGTGATCGCAGTAGCTGTCTATATTCACTTCGATCCAATCACCGGGGAACCAGTCCCTTCTTGCGAGGATTTTGCTGACCTCTTCGGGATTGTCGTAACATCTAAAAGCGAAATAGACAGCCTCATCGTCGTAAAGAACCTTGAATTTGGACTGATGAGAAGGTGGCTCGCCCTCCGCCGGTACCCGCTGGATGAAGTCGCCGCTCCATTCGACCGAGTCCCAGATTGCTTCGTCCGGGATACCGTCGATGTAGGGCGCTTCACTATTGATTTTCCTGGTGTTATATATGCGCGTTTCAACCTGGGGAGTGGCTTTGGCGTCAATTGATATTACCATGCAGCCGATGAAGAGCATTGCAAAGGTAAAAACCTTCATGTTCGTCTCCTGTTTCCGAACTGGATGCCCAGAGGGTGTTGAAAAACTATGGAGATGCACAAAGTGCTCGAGACCCGTATAGCGCACCGTAAATGCATCTACCGATAGGTTGATGATGATTCGATAATGTTTCATATATGTATACGATTGGATGGATAAGTTGTTACCAATACGGCAGTAAATATTGTTAACGTATGGTGATAAAAGCCGTTACAGAAGGCCGCCCCTTCCATTTATTCAGTCCGCACCACTGTTCCCGTACTTGGCTGATTATGAAAAACCTGCCAACGGGCCTTCAAACGGAGAGTATTCATGAATTGGGTCTCGCCCCGGGACCCGCCTGAAACAAAAGAGGCGTGAAAGCGTAGTAGAGATACGGGATCTTAGCAAAAGGGAGAAAGGATATGAGACGGATAGCGATTGTTACGGCGTTGATCTTTTTGGCCGGTATTCTTCTTTCGACGGACATATTCGCGGAAAAGCGTGAAGCCTTCTCGAGGAAGGAGTTCGAGGTCAAGCCTGGAGGCAGGCTGAGGGTCGATCTCAAGACCGGTGGAGACCTGGTCGTGACCGGCTGGGACAAGGACAGGGTCCTCGTCGAGGTTTTCGCGAGGGGGAGGAACAAGGACAACATCAAGCTCGAGATAGAGAAGAGCCGCGGAGGGGTGGAGATCAAGGCCGACTTCGAGAAGAGAAGAAGAAGGAACAATATCGATATGGTGATCACAGTGAGCGTCCCCAAGGAGTACGATGTGAAATTCGAGACGGTCGGGGGCGACATCGAGATCAGCGGGGTGCGGGGCGAGTTCTCCGGGCAGACCTGCGGCGGTGACATGGAGTTCGCCGATTTGAGGGGGCGGCTGAAAGTGACGACACTGGGAGGAGACATATCCGTCAAGCACAGCGAGCTGGACGGGTACGTGAAGACCCTGGGGGGCGACGTCGGTATAGACGATGTCACCGGAGACCTGAAGGGATCGACCCTGGGAGGGGACGTGACATACAACGACGTGAAGCGCGGCAAGGGGGGCGATGACGACGACGATGTCTCGATCTCGACCTTCGGCGGAGATCTGAATCTCGACTACGAGGGGAAGAACGTGAAGGCGAAGACGTTCGGAGGGGATATCGAGGTCGGCAGGGCCAAGGAGGTGAACGTCTCGACCTTCGGCGGAGACATCGACGTCGACGAGGCCCCGATGGGCGCCAATGTCAGCACTATGGGAGGGGACATCACCGTCAACTCCGCCGGCAGGTACGTGAAGGCCAAAACGATGGGGGGGGATATCGATATAGCCGAGATCGACGGCTGGGTCTATGCGAAGACGATGGGCGGGGACGTGACCGTCGAGATGGTGGGCGATCCCTCCAAGGGGAAGAGGGATGTCGAGCTCAAGTCGATGGGGGGGGACATAGAGCTTACAGTTCCCGAGGGGCTGTCGATGGAGTTCGATATAGAGATAGCCTACACGAAGGGGAGAAGGCACAACTACAGGATCGAATCCGACTTCAAGATGAATATAAGGGAAACGGACGAGTGGAAGAGGAAATGGGGCCAGAAGAGGAAGTATATCTACGGCACCGGCGAGGTCGGCGGGGGCGAGAATCATATAAAAATACGTACGGTCAACGGGAACATTTTTATAAAGAAAAGGTAAAAGTAAAAGAGCATTGATAGAAACGACGAATTGAAGCCCGGGATACCTCGGGCTTCAATTTATTCGGCAGGGCGTCAAAGATTAAAGACTACCGTAGATCTCCGGCCGGCGGTCGCGGAGAAAATGCCTGCGTGCGTGACAGCCTTCCAGCCCGCCGAAATCTATATCGCAGTAAAGGATGTGATCCTTCCCCGCCGGTCCCCTCGCGATGACCCTGCCGTCAGGACCTGTGACGAACGACCCCCCCGCGAAGGTGAGGCGGTCTTCCTTTCCGACCCTGTTCGCCATCGCGGCGAAGTAACCGTT
>CAZPAH010000149.1:0-6234 GCA_964584495.1 uncultured bacterium
CTCTCCTCTTCCCTGCTGAGAAGCGATGTATGATTTATCTCCTTGAGATATAGGTCGAGACTCTTCTCGCCGAGGTACTCGCTATCTCTTCCTTCAGGATACATGATTTTCATCCCCCATACTTAATCTATACAAATTAAGCTGAAATGTGAAGGGTGTTTATTCTCTTTTTTCTTAATGGCTGCTGTCGTAACCTTCATGACACCCTCTTAATTTCCCGCCGGCTGTATGGAGACTACTCCACTTCAAAAACGAAACTTTGCCGACGATTTGATTTAATCCTTACCAGGCGGGGTATCTATAACAGAAGGTACGGTTGGCGAACGCGACCCTTCTAAAGTTCAAACAACTCCTGACACCAAATTACACCAAATCACTGCGCAAAGTTTACACCAAATTTTAAACTATGTCAAGAGCAAGTATCAGGATAATTACACTGATAACTAATCAAATCCTCACAATAATCCGCAACTTAAGTTGATTTCTTTCAAATACACCGTTTTTCTTATTGTTTCTCCTGTTTACTATGCCGACACTTATTCGTAATCATTACTAAACGGCAATTACTTCAAATACTCCCGGCAGAATTTTCCCACCGTCGGAACTCTAAACCGTAATCGCTTAAACAATACCCGCGTCCCAACCCCTATTGCGAACAACGGTAAGATTACTCCTGTTTCTTCTCCTCTTTTATCGATTCTATCTCCTCTTCCTTTAGCTTTAATTGCTTCTCCAATTTCCTGATCTCACCTACCAGATGCTGTACATCCTCGTTATCGGCGGTCTTGTTGCCCCTATGATTATGAACGGCGATGAGATCATAGATCTTCCCGCCGAGCTCCGAGAGATGCTTTTCTATCGCCCTGTTCAGCCCGGCTATCTCGATCTTCTTCTTGCCGAGCCTTGCGAGCTCGTCGGTCTTGTCATAGGCGGTGCCATACCATTCAACAAGGTTTTTCCTTACTTTGTTCCATAAAGTTTCCATCCCTTCAACCCTTTCCCGGGCGCCGGCCCGGCCGATGATTTCCCTTGAAATTTCCTTTCCTCTTTGACATATATCGAGCATCCTTTAACGGATAGAATGGAGAACACCTGTTGAACGATTCGGTATATTTTCTGTCGGATACACACTGTTCATATCACAGCTCAGATGATGAGGAAAGCAAAAAAAGGCGGCTTTTCCTCGAATTTCTCGAATCGATCGACGGTACCGCAGGCCTCTATCTCGTCGGCGACATCTTCGACTTCTGGTTCGAATACCGGTCGGCCATACCAGCGCACTTCCACGACATCCTATTCGGCCTGAAAAAGCTAAGGCTTAGCGGCACTTCGATCTACATTACTGGAGGCAACCACGATCACTGGTTCGGCCGGTTTCTCCCCGACTCGATCGGGTTATCTCTTCTCCCCTCAGAAGCGGTCCACGAGATCCAGGGAAGAAAGGTCCTGATAACCCACGGCGATATGCTGATGCCGGGTGATCGCGGGTACAAAGCGTTCAAGAGGCTTACCACCAGCCGGCCGGTCGTGAAAATGGCCGGTCTGATTCATCCAGCCGTTCTCTACTCCCTGGGGAATTTCTTTTCGCTTAGAAGCAGGAACGTCTCGGAAAAGAAAACCGCCCGGTACGCCGAATCCCTCGTACGGATCGCCGAATCGTCTTTTTTCAATAAAGGTAACGACGCTTTTGTGATGGGACACGTTCATCTTCCTCGGATCGAACGTTTCGGCGGCAAGGTGTTCGTGATACTGGGAGACTGGATCAAGCACTACTCTTTCCTGAGAATGGAAAAGGGTGAATTCTTTCTGGAATCCGCTCAGAAAGAGGGGAAAACGTTCAACGACACCCTGTGAACATCGCCCAACTCATAGCTGATCGGCATGTAAGCGTAATCGAATCCCAGGTTCCTGTAATACACGCCGATCCCCATCGTAGCCGCCTGCACATCGTACGAGTTCTTATACCCGAATCTCAGCGCCAGATGGCTTCTGTAACAGTATTCCATGCCGAAATGCACCTTGGCATCGTTATCGTTCGGAAATACGGCATCGGCCGCCAGAAGCAGCCTCCCCATCAACCAATCCCTCGTCAAAGTGTATAGACCGCCCAACCTCAGCTGCAGGGGTGGATAGAACTTCTCCTCCACGAAACTCGCCTGCGGCCCAAGGTTAAGTATCGTGGCCGCCAGGGTCAGACCTTCTACCCTGCTCTTGTGCGTGACACCGAGATCGATCGCGTACCCGGTCGCCGATTCGAAGTCTATCTTCTCATAGATGAGCTTTATAGCAGCCCCCGCCGCCAAGTTGGGCAGGATATCCCTAGCATATCCCCCCGACAGCGCCAAATCGTAAGGGGCGAATGTTCCATCGGGCACGAGCGTCGGCGTGTCTCCGTACCGGTCCATTTCCCCGTAATAGACTCCCGTAAAACCGAGACCTACCGAGCCTCCGAACATTTCGCTCACAACCGATACCTGCTCGAACCTGATATCCATCAGCCATTCGGAATGTGTCACATTGAGCTCGACATCCTTGATGGCCGCCATCCCGGCCGGATTCCAGTAGATGCTCGTCGCGTCGTCCGAGACGGCGGTGAAAGCATCCCCCATTCCGCTCGCCCGGGCGCCGTTGCCGAGCCTGAGAAAGATAAATCCACTCGTTCCGGGCTCGCCCGCCGTCAGCTCTGCGCTCACCGTCAGAAGCAGTATTATCGATAGCAGCACAACTCTACGGAGCATCTTTCCTCCAATCGCTCTACTTAGTATATATTAATCCAACCGGCCTTTACCGTCAATTCGATTTTGCCGACACGGCCTCTCATCTCGTTACGGCGATCTTTCTCGCCCCGCTCCATTTCCCCCCGTTTCCGCTTATATCGACGTGACAGAAATAGACTCCACCTGCCATATCCCCGACCGGTACGGTTGTCTCGAATGGAACCGTGCCGGCCGTCCAGGGATGCCTCTCCCTCAATACCGTAACCTCCTCGCCCTCGAGGTTAAGGATCCTCACGGTAACCTCGCCCGGTCCCTCGAATTCTATCCTGACGGTGAAGCTCTCCCCGCGGACCGGGTTGGGATAGCAGATGAACGAGCGGTCGTCTACGAAAGATGCCGGTTTTCCCGGAGCCGCCGGAATCGCCTGGCGTCCCGATCCCCCCGCGTCATGCCTGAAGAAAGGCCAGCTTATGTCATCACCGGCCGAAACACCGGTCGAGTATCTCGTTATCGATGTGCTGTCGCTTATCGCGGTCGGGCCGAATTGCCCGGTACCGTCTACCCTTTTCCAGCTTCCCACGGCGAATAAGAGGATCCCCTCTTCTCCTTCGAGGAGAGCAGGGGTCACAGCCCTGTCGCCTTCGCCGTCGAGCGGGTACCCGCCGGTTATCTTCCCCGATCTCTCCATCGCGTAGATCGCGCCGGCGCCGTTGAATATGATCTCGATATCTCCGTCTCCATCGATATCGGCCGCCAGGGGCTGGGCCAATCCCGCCCCCCGATCCTCCAGCCCTTCCGCCGGGCCGGGGAATTCGAGAGGCCATCCCCTCTCCGAAACACCGAAGCCCGTGAAGATATATACCGTTTCGTCATCCCTGAAGAACGTTTCCAGTATCCCGTCCCCGTCCAGATCGGCCAGCGCCGGCGGGGATATATTTCTATCCCTTATCGATACCTTTCCCTTGATCTCATCTGCCAGGTAGACCAGGCCGACACCTCCAACGGTGAGCACCAGCTCGTCCACCCCGTCCCTGTCGATATCGCCGCAGGCGGGAACGAGGAGGGAGTTCCCCCCGCCGTCGGGCGCCTCGAAGGCAGGCCCCGTATGAAATTCCACGGTATGATCCGAAAGATCGAACCCCGCGCTGAGCAGGGTGAATTTTCCTTCCTCGATACTTGCGACAAATGAAAAACCATCCAGAACCCCGCCCGTGTAAAGGCCCGTCCTTTCGGCCGGATGGGAAACGGGCCGCCCCGAGAAGGGTGTGATACCTGTGACCCCCGCTCCCGCCTCGAAAGATCCCGGCAACGGCTCCGAATGTCCTATCATGTAGATAGTCGTGCTGTCGCCGTCGGATGCGAGGAAAACAACCTCTTTCAGCCCATCTCCGTCGGTCTCGAGGGATAGCCCGGATGTCACGATGTCCCCTGGCGGATCGAGAATTCCCGGATCGCCGCCGAAGCCGATCTTAAAGGGCGATCCGTCGGCGTGGAAAGCGTGTATCTCCCCCCCCGTCGAGGGCAGGAATATCTCCGGCGAGCCGTCACCGTCGATATCGGCCAGAACGGGCGTGCCGGCCCACCGGGTACCGTCCGATTCGGCCAGGAGATAAGCCTCACCCGTCCATGAGGACAACCCGGCGTCTCTTGTCGTATAGATCCTCCCCGCACCGTCGCTGCTGTTGACAGGCAAAAGAAGCTCTTCCCCAATCCCTCCGCCGAGAACTGCGGGAATGGGGTCGAGACCCGAAATATCTCCACCCAACCCGGCGCGGACCTTTCCCGGAACCGGGGAAAGGCGGAGATTGAAGCTCATCACGAGAGCTTTATTGGAGATATCCTCTACCAGAATTCCCGAGGATGTAGTGTTATTCGCCGCGCTCGAAGGTATTGTCTCCGGTCCGAAAACGGTTCTCCAGCCGCCTCGGAACGAATCGCCGTTGCCGCCGAAAGAATACGCGCCGCCGGGCCTGTCCAGGTCCTGGACCTCATCCGCTTCTTCGAGGTCGACACCCTTGAAAGCAGACTCGTCGTTGGGGTACGAACCCGATTCGAGCCTCGAGGCGATGATCCGCTCGTCTATATGCCATATCATCAAACCTCCGCCCGTATCGGTTAGCTTTACATCGACACCGTCTATATTCACGACGCTGACCGGGTCCGTCGTCGACGTGAGAAAAAAGTCGAATTCGGCGCCCCCGAGGGGGTCCTCGTTATCCGGGATACCGTCTCCGTTCAAATCGGTAAAGTCGAACCTGCCGTTCAGATTGTCGTCATGGAGCCTGTTGACGATCAGGTAGTATTCCGACGGGTTGATATCTACCCTCGCCATCACCGTATCGCCCCCGCTCCCATTGTTGATATTCTTCAGCCGGATAGTCGCCTCTTCGCCGACTACGACCGGTCTCGCCCACCCCATGAGGTACCTGTTGAACGCGCAGGGAAAGGCGGGAATGAATCCCGCGGCATTGTATATACCGTACCCCATCAATCCGAACGTCCCTATCCCCTGCGAATCGGGGAAGCCGGGAGGCGTCGTGTCGTATAGAGGAACCATCCCGAGGCGAAGACCCACCTGGTAGGCGTATATTCCGAGCGATCCGAAAGTGTAGCCGTCCTGCGTGGCCGTCTCCGGCAGGACCATCAGGTTGTCGATGAAAAAGGTCTCTGCCCCGCCGCCGTCGTTCGTCGCCACTCCCGGAGTTCCTGTCGTATCGGCTAGGGCCTGCTCCATCTCTTCCGGATCCATGAAACCGGACCAGAGCTGCCGGTCGGAATCCCCGTTGAAATCGGTCTCCTGTCCCGACCCGGCATGAATCACCGCAAAAGCTTGATACTGCGAGAAATCGATTGTTTCGTCGTTGGCCGCCACCACCTCCATCAAGAGAAGCGCGACCCTCTCCTCCCACTTATCATCTTCGCCGTACCACCCCTCCTCCCTCGAAAGGGCCGTCACGCCGGGGGCGATCTCCCAGCTCAGGCCGAACGACCCGAGTGATGCACCGTCATAATACTCTACGAGATGCTTCAATTCGTTCGCGAAGTAGAGAGAATCCCTGCCGCCCGAGAAGGTGATGTCGGTGAAGGTGACTAGCACGATCAGCATCTTCAATGAATCGACGGACGGTATAATTCCGTCCCTTACAGCCGAAAACGCTCCCTGCTGGTATAATCCGTTCAGGGGCCCTTTCGGATGACCCGGCGGCTCGACCGCCGGGACTTCCATCGCGTCGGCCCTCGTTACATCGCCGGCGAGGGTATCCCCCGCCGTGAGAAAAACGGCAAAAAAAATAGCCGCCAGATATAGAAAAACCGCTTTCATAGGTAATGGATAATAACCGGCCGTTTCTTTAATCGCAATCTATATATAATTTAAAAGTCGGGGGAGAATGAAGCTCTCATGCCGCCCCTGTTCGACATTCACTTCTTCACTCTCCCCTTTGGTCGACCTTCCGGGTAACGGAAACCCTCTGAAAGTGCCAGCTTATAGACAGGTATTCTGTTCTACAGGTAAATC
>CAZPAH010000150.1:0-6155 GCA_964584495.1 uncultured bacterium
ATCAGTTCGGGGGCAAGATTCCCCTGGGCGATATAAAGATCAGCGGATTCATGCTTCAAAACGGATCTCCCCTGACCGGATGGGCGTTCGAAAAAGGGCTTTCTCCGCTCGGCGGCTGGGGCAAGTATATCGTCACGATAGCAGTATTTCTATTCGCGCTATCGACAGCGATCTCTTGGTCCTATTACGGCGACAGGAGCATAGAGTACCTTCTAGGATCGTCGGCGATCATGCCTTACAGGATATTCTTCTGTATAATGCAATTCCTCGGGGCGGTTTTTTCACTCGAGATCGTTTGGGGTTTCGGAGATACGGCGCTTGGACTTATGGCCATTCCCAACCTGATTGCAATATTCGCCTTATCCGGTGTTGTTAAGAAGCTGACAAAAGATTATTTCTCGCGCACCCATACGAGATACAAAAAATCGTTATTCGGCAACAGGAAATAGATGACAAGAAATACTATAATCGGGATCCGGCTGAGGGCGGTCCCGACAAAAATTGAACTCTAAGTATAAATATTATAAGATATATTGTTCGACTAGACATTATAATTTGGCCGAGCTTATTGACAGCTTGTTAAACAGGGATATAATATAAATGAAAGTCCCTGCTGAATTGGTGAGGTGAATGATTTTGGATTAAAACCGCGGGCTCAACTCATTAAGAGTTTGCTCCAGAGTTTTTCACCCCCACGGTTCAAGTGGGGGCTTTTTGTTTATCCCCAACGTATTAGGGAAGAATCACCCACACGGACGCTTCCCACCCTCCCAGGCGCGAGAATCGGCGAGAGGGGATAGACCGCCGTCAGAGGGAGGAACGCCTACTCCACCGTTTTCAAGCAATGCAACGACCGTTTTCACCTTATGCGCGCCCTTAGGGAGCGATTAGGCTCTACCAGTATATGATGTGATCCAAACCCTCTTTTTTCGCTTTTTCCGCAAGACGGGGGCCGGGATTCACAATGAAGGGATATCCGAATAAACGGAGAAATTCGAAGTCCGACCGATCGTCAGCATAAGCATACGATGACGATAGGTCGAATCTCTCCGTGTAATTCGAGCGGACTATCGCACTCTTATTCCTTCCATACGGGTGCAGGCCTATAATCCTCCCCGTGAAGCACCCCTCCGAGATCTCGAGCTCCGATCCATGCGCATGATCCGCTTGCAACTCCTCCTTGAAACAGGACAGCAGGGGGGTAACCGTTCCGGAAAGCAGCACTACCTCGCGGCCAGCGGCCCGATGTTCCTCGATCTTGTTCCTGGCCGCCGGCAAAATGGCCGGGGTGATATTTTCGCGGAAACAGTCCCGGGCCAAGTCCGCTATGCGGTAGATTCTCTTTCCAGCAAGGTACGATTTATTCCCCTTCAACGCTTCAAGGCCTCCCCTGCCCCACGCCGAAACAGCCTTTCCTATAAAACGAATCAGATCAGGTAGGCTCAACTCACGATTCGCAACGAGGTATCGGACAAAGATCTCTTCCGCAGATCTTCCCCGGATAATAGTTCCGTCTATATCGAAAACGGCAATCGACCCGGCCATCTATTCCTGCATCTCCCTCCGTAGTTCTTTGGGATATTTCTGCTTGAGCAGGTATATCCTGCCATCCCATAGAACCGGCGCCCCCCTTACGACACACATAGCGAGAACGACATATGCGGCTATCTGTCCTCCGAGACCGAGAGCCTTCATCAGCTCCTGCGGCAATAAAAAATCGAAATGCTCGGCCGCCCCCCTAAGCGCAATCAGCCCCCCCAGGTAGCAGAAGATTACGGCCTTGCCCGCCCCGTACAACCCCCGGCTGAATCGGGAACTAACGAGGAACCTTGTAACCGCCGATCTCATCATCGTCCGTTCACCGAAAGCGGTCCTTCCCTCGGTAAAGGCGATGCTGCGGAGCATATCCGTAAGGAATCCTCTTGTGATAACAATTAGCGGAATCCAGAAGGAGATCATTCCCACGGTGCAGAAATATATCCAGTAGACATTTTCCACGATTCTATCGCCCGTAATATCAAGCAATGCGCCCAGGTCCGAATTAATTTTCAGCTTCCTCGCGATATATCCATCGAGCGCGTCCATGTAGATTATGCAGATCGTAAGGACAAAAGCGGCAAGTTGACCGAAAAACCCCGATTGGAAAAGTATAACAGCCACAAAGACCAGGAGTATCCTGGACAGGGTTATAATATTCGCCGTCATCGAATCTCCCCCCTGTTAAACGAGGCGGGCTGCGGGTGACGCCCGCCCCAAGATGTCCGGAAACCTGATTGAGGATTGTAAATTTCAAACATATTAACCGCATCGGCAATTTCAAAGCAACATACGAATATAATTAAAATTATTGAAAGAGGGACCCGGTCCATATATATTCCCACAATCTCGCCGGAAGGGATAAATTTACTTTCCCTCTGTTGTAAATGGTTTCATTTGTAATCAGTGGAAAGAATATGATCGAGCACCTGCTAGAGAATATCATCACAAGGGAGATATCAGATCTATTCGAGAAATTCTGCTCGCTCACCGGTCTATCCGTCTCAGTCGTGACACCGCTCGGAGAATGCCTTATATCCACTTCCGACCAATCTTCGTCGCCTCGCGAACAATTACATCAGCATACTCTCAATCCCCTCCCATCAAAGGAGGAGGAAGACAATTCAGGAAAAGGCGAATTCCGGCAAAAGAAGTTCAGCCTGTATCGAAGCGAAAACGGCTTTAATTACATCATCGCTCCGGTGTTTCTCGAAGGGATGCACATTGCGTCCTGCCACTTAGGAGATTTTATCCTATCCCCGGAAAAAAGGAAGGCCGAGCCCGTAAGCCTTCCTGGAACGGCTCAAAACGCCACCATCCTATCTTCGGAGCAACTTTCACTTATAGTCGATATCATAGTCGATTTCTCGATCCTGATGGGTAAAAAGATGATCGAAGAGGAGAAGCAGGCGAGGATTACCGACAGAATGGAAGCTGCGAAGGAAAGATTCCGGATAGCGGCCGAGAGCGTGAGCGATCTGATATACGAGTGGAATATCGGCAATGATACTCTTGAATGGTTCGGTCAAATCGATGCGGCGCTCGGATACGAGCCGGGAGAGTTTCCCCGTACTCTTGATGCGTGGCTCGACTCCATCCACCCCGACGACAGGGAAAGATTGATCGAAGAGGTCCGTGTGCACAGGGAAAGCGGCGAGCCTCTTTCCACCGAGTACAGGATAATCAAGAAAGACGGCGCCATTCTCCACTGGACGGATCGCGGCACGACGATCTTCGACGACTCGGGCAATCCGGTCAAGCTTCTCGGCGTATGCACCGATATAACGTGCCGCAGGCTCACGGAAAAAGCTCTTTTCGAGAGCGAAGCCAAATTCCGCATGATATTCGAGGAATCGCCCCTCGGCATATGCCATTTCGATAGTAAGGGAATCATTACCGTCGCGAACAACAGCGCCAGAAAGATCATCGGAAGCGAGAAGAAAAGAATCATAGGCATTGAGATACCAGCGATGCTTCCAGCACGGAAGATCCTGGAAGCCTTCAGGAAATCACTAGCGGGCGAGGATGGATCTTTCGAGGGAGAGGTCCCGAACCTAGCCGGGGGAAATAGTAGGATTCTCAAGGTCCGGTTTCGTCCGCTGTTTGAGATGAACGGTTCCGTCTCGGGCGGCATAGCGATTCTCGAAGATATCACAAAACAGATAGAGGCGGAGAGAAAGCTGGAGGAAACCGAGAAGAGACACCGGTTCCTTCTCGAAGGACAGCGTGACGTTGTCATGACCTTGTCTCCCGAGGGTGCGATCACCTACTGCAGTCCGGCGATCAAGAATTTCGGGGACTATGAGCCGGAGGACCTGTTGGGCGATAGCATCGAGAAATATCTGGTCGAGGGGCGGACGATAATCGAGTTACTGAACAAGCAACTGAAAGATGATAACGAAGGCGCTAAATCTATAACCTATGAATTGATGTTCCTACCCAACTGGAAAGATCCTTTTCCGATAGAAATGATAGCCAAACCGGTTAGCAGCGAAGGCAGAATCGAGGCATTTCACATCGTCAGCCGTGATATTTCAGAGCGAAAGCGGGCTGAAGCGGACAAGGCGGTTCTAGAGGAGCAGATCCTCAAGTCTCAGAAACTCGAGTCACTGGGTGTTCTTGCCGGAGGAATCGCCCACGATTTCAACAATATATTGGTGGCAATCATCGGCAATACCGATCTCGCCATCTCCGAACTCCCGCAATCATCACCAGTCTACGAACATCTCGCCGACATCGGTGCCGCCGCCACCAGAGCCGCCGACCTGTGCCGGCAGATGCTCGCCTATTCGGGAAAAGGCTCCTTCTTCAAACGCCCGGTCGATATCGCCGATACCGTGCGCGAAATGTCGCAGATACTGTTTGCTTCCCTTTCGGAAAACACGAAGCTCCAGTACGAGTTTCAGGAAGACATTCCGGCCATAGAGGCCGACGCGACGCAGATCCGTCAAGTAATAATGAACCTTTTAATAAACGCATCCGAAGCAATCGGGAAAGAGGGCGGCACCATATCGATCAGGACCGGCATGAAGAATTGCACAACCGAATTTCTGAACGGCACCTACTTCAACGATGGACTGCCGGCGGGAAGGTACTGCTATCTTGAGGTGGCCGATAACGGGTGCGGTATGGACGGGGAGGTCCATTCCAAGATATTCGAGCCTTTTTACTCGACCAAGTTCACCGGTAGGGGATTGGGCCTGGCCTCGGTCATCGGCATCATTCGAGGGCACTGCGGAGCGATCACCATAGAAAGCAAGCCCGGGCATGGATCAATTTTTACGATATTCCTACCCGCGCTCGATAGCATGCCGGACCTTCCCGAAACCGTCCAACCCGCCAAGCCCGGCAAACTCGCCCTGTCGGGAACGATCCTATTAATAGACGACGATAAAGTTGTCTTGGATACGACCGAACGGATGCTGAACCGGTTGGGATTCCAAGTCATCAAGGCCTCGGGGGGACTAGAGGGAATAGAGAAATTCAAGCTGCACAGGGATGAGATCATCCTTGTCATAGTCGATCTGACGATGCCCGGCGTCGACGGAGAGGGAACATTCAAGCAATTACGCTCTCTTGATGCCAATCTCGATATTATGCTTTCGAGCGGGTACAGCCAGGAAGAGATATCGAGACGCTACTCGGGAAAAGGTCTTACCGGTTTCCTTCAAAAGCCCTTTACAATCGATGAGCTGAAGATAAAACTCTCTCGACTTCCCAGCATGGAAAATATGGATGCGTAGAGGTTGCTGTTCTGCCTGCTCGGACCACCGCATTTATCATATTCTGCCGGCGGGAAAACAGCCCCGGCGGATCACCTCCGGCGGAAACGACGTGAAATCTACCAGTGTTGAAGGTTCGTTAACGGATCTTCCCCTCCGTGAAATGTAAGCATCGGCACCCGGAAATTTTTTAATAATCGCGTCGATATTCCTTTCGGGGCTTTCCCCGGCAATATTCACGCTGGTCGAGACCAGGGGCCGTCCGAGTATCGACACTATCTTTCTAAGGTAAGGGGCTTTTGGAACCCTGACCGCGAGCTTATCCCTGAAAACCAGTTCGCCGGGCAACCGGTCGTTGGCCGGCAGGAGGGCCGTAAGGGGACTCGGCCATAATCTCTCGAGTTTGCTCCTTGCAGTATCCGGCCACTTGGAAACGAGGGAATCGACCATATCGATACCATCGGCCAGGAGGATAAAACCTTTTCTCGATACGGTTCCCTTTATCCTTGAAATTCTCCCGACGGCCTCGATATTCCCTGATACACAGTGGAATCCATATATTGTATCCGTAGGAAGTACCGCTATTCCCCCCCCGTCGAGCAGGCGGGCGACGAGGGCGCTTTTCTCCGGGGTGAAATATCCTGTTACCGGCTTGTCCATGAAGCTCGAAGTTTCTTGATTTCTTCGGTACATCTTTTATCTACGAGGGACAGAATTTCGGCGGCCAGAATCGCCGCGTTCTTGGCCCCCGCCTTTCCGATCGCTACGGTGGCCACGGGGATCCCGGGTGGCATTTGGACCATCGAGAGCAGGGCATCCATTCCATCCGGCAGACCGCTCGGAATCGGCACTCCAATGACCGGCTTTACCGTGACGGAGGCGACGAATCCAGGCAAG
>CAZPAH010000151.1:0-6109 GCA_964584495.1 uncultured bacterium
AATCCACGCCGCCAGCGTTCATTCTGAGCCAGGATCGAACTCTCCGTTGTAAAAATATCAAAAGAACTACTGCCGAAGCAGCGTCCTTATTGACGGTTATCCATACCTTTGGATCCCGAAGGATCCTCGGGCCCACATCATCGGCTGGTTCATCGCACACTATTTCTTTTTCAAAGAGCGTATTTCCCTATATGGAAATATCTTTCCAGAAGAGTAGTATATCCAAGTTGTCGGAGCCTGTCAACCTCAAAACGAGACCGTTCTAAATTACTTGCTCGTTTTAAATTGAGGGACAGCCCCCCCTCTCTTCGTTCACTCGCATTGATATAATTCATTACGACACCTTTGTCAACAGGTTTTAGAAAAAAATTGTAACTTTTTCGGATTTTTTATGCGTTTCGGCCATAAAAGTATAATAATGCTGGCAAATCCGGCTGAATCACTATACTTTTCATTCAGTCCGGAGACCCCGATTCCGGCCGAAAGGTGTTCCGCATTATGCATATGAGACCTATGAAACGCGGCGAGAAGCTCGCCCTCCAGATCATCACCTTCTCGATCGTAATCCTGCTCGGAATTATGACGGCCGCCTACAAGTGGTTCTCAAGGGACCTTCCCTCGATGGCGAGGCTGGAGATGATAGAGCCTTCTCTCAAGACCAGGATTCTGGCCGCCGATTCGACGGTTCTCACAGAGTTCTACAAGCAGGACCGCATACTCCTTCCGCTGGAGGATATCCCGAAGGAGCAGAAAGAGGCTTTCATCGCCTTCGAGGACAGGCGCTTCTACAAGCACTTCGGAATCGACCTTATAAGGATAGGCGGCGCGGCTTGGAAGGATATAAGGCACAGGAGGATCGTCGAGGGGGCCAGCACGATCACCCAGCAGCTCTCAACCGACCTCTTCCTCACCAAGGACCGCAACTTCGCGAGGAAGATCAAGGAAGTCCTGCTGGCATTCAAGATAGAGCGGGCCTACTCGAAGGATGAGATCCTGGAACTGTACCTGAACCAGATATACTTCGGGGACGGAAGCTACGGGATCGAAGCGGCGGCGATGAAATTCTTCGGAAAATCGGTGAAGGATCTCGAGCTTCACCAGATGGCCCTCATCGCCTGCCTTCAGAAGAACCCTTCGGGGTACAATCCGTTCAACCACCCAGAACGGGCCATACAACGCCGAAACGTGGTCTTGAAGAGCATGTATGAATACGGAACCATCAACAAGGCCCAGCTCGATTCCCTGAGGACCAAGCCGCTCGATATCACCGAGAAGAAATCGAGGGACAGGGAGTTCGCCGGATATTTCACCGATTACATCCGGCAGATCCTCGCCGAGAAATACGGAGACACATCCATATACAGCGGAGGGCTCACCGTCTACACGACCCTCGATCCGTACCTTCAGAAGGTCGCCGAGGACAGCATGGAGGCGAGGTTGGTGGAGCTGGAGGAGCGGGGAAACTACGAGATCACCCGGGCTTCCTATCATGACTCCCTCGATGCGGGGGTCAAGGTGGAGCCCGATTACCTTCAGTCGGGGGCCATAGCGATAGATCCGCGAAACGGGCATATCAAGGTAATGGTAGGAGGAAGATCGTTCGCCGAGAAGCAGTTCAACAATGTCCTTCAGGCGAGGCGTCAGCCGGGATCGGCCTTCAAGCTTTTCATATATATAACGGCCCTGGAAAACGGGTATTCCCCTTCCGACATACTTCTCGACACACCGGTCGTAATCGAAATGCCCAACGGGGAGGTCTACAAGCCCCGCAACTTCAGCGAAACCTTCCAGGGGGCCGTATCGCTCAGGTACGCGCTCGACGAATCGATAAATATCCCGGCCCTCAAGCTTCTCCAGAAGCTGGGAGGCCCATCGGTGATTGATGTGGCCAGAAGGATGGGTATCAAGAGCCGCCTCATGCCGTACCTATCCCTCGCCCTGGGCGCCCAGGAGGTCACCCTGATCGAGATGACATCGGCCTTCGGAGTCCTGGCCGCCGAAGGAATCCGGGCCGAACCGATGGCGATATTGAAGATAGTCGACCGCAACGGGAACGTGCTGGAGGAGAACAGGGAGCACCAGGAGATCGTGCTTTCCCCCCAGATCACCTATATGACCGTCGATATGCTTAAGACCGTCGTGGACGAGGGCACGGGGAAAACGGCCCGGCAGATGGGGCTCAGAATACCCTGCGCCGGCAAGACGGGAACGACCGACGAATGCTGGGACGGGTGGTTCATCGGATTTTCGCCGGATCTGGCCGTAGGCGTCTGGACCGGATTCAGCCACAAGATGGTAACGATGGGGCACAACATGACCGGCGCCAGGGTGGCCCTTCCCCTCTGGACCGATATCATGAAAGCGGCACACCCCGGAAATATCGGCCCCGAGTTCATCAGGCCCGACGGGATCACAGAAGCGATGGTATGCGAGGAATCGGGGCTTCTGGCCACCCCATACTGCAAGAAGGTCAGACGGGAGATATTCATAGAGGGATTCGAACCGGAGCGCAGATGCGATCTCCATCGCATCAGCGCCTACGATCTGCTCGACCCGGACAAGGATTTCAGGGATCTCGAGAAGGAAGCCTCGGAAGAGCGGCACGTACCCTGAGGGCGGAGCGCCCGGCGCCCCATGATCCTCCCGAAAGGGGCAATTCCCGGAAAGACCGGCCCTCATGGGCTGAACTGCCTTCTCACCCCTCCCGGGACCATTGTTTCATGATCTGGACTCCGGAACTCGTACCGATCCTATTAGCCCCCGCCTTCACCAATTCGAGAGCGAATGCCGCGGTTCTTATACCGGCGGATGCCTTTACGCCCATGCCGGCGCCGACCGCCCCGCGCATTATCGCCACATCCTTCACGTTGGCCCCGGGCGGGCCGAAGCCCGTCGAAGTCTTCACGAAGGCGGCGCCCGCATCCCTTGCGATCAAGCACGCCTCCACCTTCTGCTCGTCGGTGAGAAGGGCCGCTTCTATGATTACCTTCACTATCGCATCGTCCCGGCAGGCATCGACTACGGCGGCGATGTCGTCCCCGGCCAAGCCCTTCTCCCCGGACCTGAACGCTCCGATATTCATTACCATATCGATCTCCGCCGCCCCCCTTTCTACGGCCCTACGGGCCTCGAACGCCTTGACCTCCCCGTCAACGGCCCCCAGGGGAAACCCGGCTATCGAGCAAACCTTGATATCGGTCCCCTCGAGCTCGGACGCCACGAGGGGCACGTAATATGTATTCACGCAGACGGAGAAAAACCGGTACTCCCTCGCTTCCCCGCAGAGACCGCGGATATCGTCCTCCGTCGCTTCCGGCTTCAGAAGGGTATGATCTATCAACCTGTTCAACCGAACTTCCGCCAAGGCGCTCTCCTTTCAGAAGTCAGCATCTCTTTTACGTAATTTACATATCATGAAATCAGATCTCGGTCACTCCCAGGAGGGATTTGAGACTCTCGACCTTTCCGCTTCTCAGGTAGACCCTGACGACCCGCTTGCTTATGCGGCAGAAGACCTCGTAGTTGAGCGAGCCGTCCCACTGGGCGACCTGGTCGGCGCTGATCTCCTCCTCCGCCTGCCGGCCGAAAAGAACGACTTCCTCCCCGACCCTGGGATCGTCGTGACCCGTCAGATCTATCATCGTCATATCCATCGTCACCCTTCCGACGATCGGAACCCTCGTCCCGCGGAAGAGAACGTACCCCTTGTTCGAGAGACGGTGGCTCATACCGTGGCCGTAACCCGCCGCAATCACGCCGATCCTCATGTTCTGCGGCGCGATGAAGGTCCTGCCGTAGCTCACGCTCGCACCGGCGGGTATATCGCGTACGAGGATAAGCTTCGATTTGAATGTCATCACCGGAACGAGATCTATACGGTCCTTCAGATCGATTGACGGGCAGTTGCCGTAGGCAAGGAGTCCGGGCCTGATCATGTTGAAATGCGAACCGGGAAAATTCAATATCGCCGCGCTGTTCGCGCAATGAATGTAATTGAAAACGATCCCCGAACTTTCCAGATCGTCGACGATGTCATTGAAGGAAGATATCTGCTCCGCGGTGAAATCGGTATCGCTGTCCGATGCCGGGAAATGGGTGAAAATTCCCTCGATATTCAACCCGGCAAGCCGCTTCATCTTAACTATCTCCTCGACGGCGAAGGGGGCGGGCAATCCGGCACGTCCCATCCCCGTGTCGATCTCGATGTGCATCGTACACTTCTTGCCGTGATCGAGGGCCGTTTCCGATGCCGCTTGCGCAAACTCGAGTGAAGAGGCGGTCACGGCGAGATCGTTATCCAGGAGATCGTCCAGCTCTTCGGGGAGCACGGGACTCAGGATAAGGATCGGCAGCTCGATACCGGCGCTTCTAAGCTCGCGCCCCTCGTCAAGAGTCGCGACTCCAAGCATATCCACGCCGTTATCCGCGGCGAACCTCGAGATGCGTACCGCGCCGTGGCCGTAAGCATCCGCCTTAACCACGAGGAGTATCCTTATGCCGCCCGATATCGACTCCCTGATCCTGTCTAGATTCCATCTGAACGCGTCGAGGTCGATCTCAACCATGGTCGGATATCTATCCATCCCCGCCCTCCTCCCTATCCTCGACGGAATCGACCCCCTGGCTGCCATGGTAGATAAACCTGTCGAGCAATTTCACATACTCGGTCCAGTTCCCATCCCTGTCGCCAACCTTGTCGATCACCATCAACGTTCCCCTCACCTGCGCGTCCATGTTGTCTATGTAATGGAGCAGAAGCGCTTCCGCCGTCATCGGAACTACAGGCGATCCATGCTCCAGCCGTCCGTGGTGGCTCAGTATCATATGCTTGAGGCTCATCTCGAGCTCGGCCGGAAAATCGGTCATCCCCCGGAGATAATCGTCCAGGAGGGCGACACCCATCGATATGTGACCTATCAGCCTGCCTCGATCCGAGTAGTCTATGTGATTCGTCACGGACAGCTCTTCGAGCTTTCCGAGATCATGCAGGAGGACGCCGGCTATGAGGAGGTCGCGGTTGACCTCCGTGTAGACCTCAACCGCCGCCAGGGCCAGCTTCATCATGTCGCATACATGCTCGGCCAGGCCGCCGACATAGGAGTGATGCCAACCTTTCGCCGCCGGAGCCGCGAGGAAATTGCTCCTGAACGATTCGTTCTCGAAAACGGTCTGGAGCAGCGCCCGGAGATGCTCGTCGCTCACCGAAGCGATCGTCTTCAGCAGGAAATCGTAGATTTCGTCCGTATCCCTCGATGTGACGGGCAGGAAGACCGCCGGATTGTAATCGCTCTCGTCCAGCTTCTCGATCCAGCTCACCTTGAGCTGGAGCGATCCCTGATAATCCTGAATCTCTCCCTTGACCCTGACGACATCGTTGGCCTTTATCGCGGTTTCGGCCTCGTCGGTCGGTTCCCAGAGAACCCCCTTCAACATCCCGTCCCTGTCGGTGAACTGGAAAAGGAGAAACTTGCCGCCCGTGAAATCCCTCCGCACCTTCTTGGCGACAACCATGACACGCTCTACCCGGTCTCCGACTTTCATGGAACCCGACATCCGTCCTCCTTGTAACTCACCGGCCCGGCGCCGGATAACCGTAACCTAATTCAGAGACTGCGGCGGGGTCAAGACTAAATAACTCCGATCTCTTCCGCCATCTAAAAAGAAGGAGGCCGGGCTCTACATGTCGGGCCGCCTTCAACTCACCGGCCCGGAACCCGGCCTCCACCGAGACCTGATATGACTCGATCAACGTGCCGCTTAACGCGTCACGGAAATTACCTCTCCGGCATACTTGAGATACTCGAGTGTCGCCTTTCCCCCGATATTAGTCCTATCCCTGAAACTTCTCGGGAATAGCGCCGGGGAAGGAGCATCGCCATAGCTTAGTCCTCCATCGAAGTAGAGGTGCTCATTGATCAGTGCCTTGACCATGAGCTCCATATCGCTGCTCAAATCCTCGAGAATGAAACGGACCTTGGGAAGATTGACCATGTAAACCATCTCAGGCTCGCCCTTGTAGTTCACCTCTTCGTAGGTGATCGTGGCCTGCGATACTCTGAACTTAGTGTCGTATATCTCCTTGAGCATTCGCGTGCTCGAAGTCAGGGTC
>CAZPAH010000152.1:0-6079 GCA_964584495.1 uncultured bacterium
GTCGTAGTAGTAGATCGTCTCGGTGGGATCGTAATCCTTGTAGTCGACTATGACGTTGGCGTTCTCTCCTATGCGGGCGTTCTCGTACTCGATGTAGAAATAGCCGTTGTCCCCCCAGGCGCTCCCCCACGAGTTCTTCACTATCCAGGCGCCGGCCCCCCCGCACATATCGTCGTCCCATCCGACTATCAGCACCGCGTGGTTGGGATCTTCGCTGCCCGTGTAGGTGATGCAGTAGCTTCCGTCATAGGAGCCGAACCCGGGGAAGCTGGCGTACATCGAGACATATACCGGGCCGTAAGTCTGGCAGGCGGCCTTGATCGAGTTGACGTCGTTCGGGATCACCTTCCACTCGGTGACCTGCTTCAGGTAGGCGCAGGCCGGGTTGATGCATGTCGCGGTCGGGCAGCTGCCGGGATACGGATCGCACGTCTCGTCGACCGACCCTAGGAGGGCCAGGTAGTTCGTGGACATCCATGCGTTCCCACCCCAGTTGCAGTCGGTCGATACGGGGTTGCACCCCTGGATGTTCAGCTCGGAGAAATCCTCGACGATCCCGTCGTTGATCAGGATCTGGGACTCGAGATTACCCAGCGCGGCGAAGCACCAGCATGTCCCGTAGGGGTTCTGGTTCTTGACGGATGTCACTCCGCCCATGGCGCGCCAGTCCCATGAAGTGGCGGCGGCGTAGAGCAACCCGCGCGGAGCCTTGATATGATCCAGATCGACAGGCGGGGGTATATACCCGAATTCGGAACCGCCCGCGGGCGGCGTATATACTTTCTTTGGGGCTTTGTAAGGTATCTGCGCGGACGCATCCCAGGGCAGCAGCGCCGCGACGGTAAGTATCAAAAGGCACAGGAGCAGCAACTTCGATTTCATGCCTAGGTCTCCTTCATAAAAACGTTATCGAAAATTTATCCGGAAGCGGTACCTGGAGTAAAAAAATATCGAGAGCTCCACCTCCTCTCCTATCCTACGCGTTTGCAAGAATTCCTACCATCAGGCCCCGATCGAGGCGGATCGACCGACCGGGCCCGAAATGCTCGGCAAACCTATGATACGATAACACCGATAGAGTTTATCATATATCTGATATAATTTCAAGGAATTGTAATACCGACGATCAACCGCCCGCAGCGATATCCCCCTGCTTCATGGCTATAATCGAGGCGAGGCAGATCGAGGCGAGCTTCGACCGGGCCGAATCCCCCCTAGATGTGAGTACGATCGGCACACCGGCTCCCATTATCGCACCGGCGAGATAGGCGCCCGATGAGACGGTCAGCGATTTATAGACGACGTTCCCCGCCTCGATATCGGGCATCAGAAGAACATCGGCGTTTCCCTGGATCCTCCCCCCATAATGCTTCTCGCGGGCCGAATGGGGATCCATAGCCACATCGAGGGAAAGGGGGCCTTCTACTATGCAGTCGGTCCTGTCCTTGTATTCCTCCGCGAACTCGGCCGCCTCCATCGACGACTCGACGCTCGGGTTGCGGGTCTCCACTGCGGAAATGACGGCGATCTTCGGATTGCGAATGTTCAGGTATCCCGCCACGGTCACCGCGTTCTCCAGTATCTTTTTCTTTATATTGCGGTTTGGGTTCGGGATAAGGGCCGCATCGGTCACAAGGAGGAGCTTCGGATAGGTCGGGATCTGGAAGAATCCCACATGACTGTATATCCTGCCCTTCCTTATGCGGCCGCTCTCCTTGAGGTACTTCAGAGTTCCCCCCATGATCTCGGCGGTCTTGACCCCGCCCTTCATTAGAAGATCGGCCTCACCCGAGGCGAGGAGCTGAACGGCCCTTTCCACCGGGTCGACAGAATCGACTATCGTGTAGTTGTCCCCGTCGACCGTGATGTCGTATTCCCAGGCCAGCTTGTTCACCTCGTAATAATCCCCCACGAGCAGAAACTTGGCGACGGGATACCGCCCCTCCTCGTTCGCCTGCTTGGCGGCCGCTATCGCGTCCTCGTTTTCCGCCCCCACTATCGCTATCCTCGGAGTCCTGTATTTCGCCACCATCGTCCTGGCGAGATACATCACCTCGTCGAGACTGGTTATCCGGTCCCCCTCCTTCTTCCGGAACTGGGGGTTCGTGAATATCTCGGTGTTGATCAAATCTTTCTCGAAGCTTCTGTGCTTGCGCAGCCTGTCCCTCTCTTCAGTATAATCTTTCAACATCTCCGGCTTGTATTTGGCCCTTATATGGCCCGCTATCATCGCTTCGTGCTCTATGGAGCCGGGGATTACGACCGAAGGGAAATATGGGAGAAGCTTTCGCGTTATCAGCCTCGTAAACTCTGTGCTCCTGGCGAGCCCGCCCGTAAGGACAACGAGATCGATCTTCCTTTCGAGCGCCGCCAGCTTCATGATCGCCCCGGCGATATTACTCGTCATGAAATCGATGACCAGCTCGATCTTGCTTCTCTGCTCCTCCCTCGCCCCCGAATCCCTGAAATGTAGAAGGGCCCTGAAATCATTCGTTCCGGTGAGATCGATCAACCCGCCCTCGCCGTAGAGATACTTCTTGAGCTCGGGCAAGGAGATCTCCATGTTATCCACCGCGAACATCAACACATCCAGCGGCACGTTGCCGCTTCTGTTCGCGCTCGGAACACCGGCGAAAGCGTTGACCAGGTCCGTTATCTGACCTCCGCAGTGCCTCGCTATCGATATCCCCCCCCCCAGGTGGGCGCTGATCGTCGTAAGATCTTTTCCTCCTACTCCGAGAATGGAAGATACGAGTCCGTGAACCGCATTATGACTGAGATAGTGCGCACCCGATCCGTCCCTGAGAAGCTTCCTTATTCCGGTGAGCCTGGCCGCCGTCTCCATCTCATCCGATCCGACCGGATCGGTCGTTGTGAGAAAAAGGCCGCCGTCTCCGGCGAACTTCTCCTTGAGCAGCATTCCTATCGGGATCGCCATATTGGAGGCGTGATTGATCTTCGCCTCCTCGAGGTCATCTATCATCGACCGGCACACTTCGTAAGTGCCGGTGGGGATGGGCTTTATGAACCCACCCCTGCAGGTTATCCCCGTCAGCTCCCCCCTCTTCAGCCCGCACCCCTCGACCCACTTTGTAATCGCCTCGGTCCTCGCTTCGACTCCGTCCTCGAACTCGGGGGGGATATGGACCTCGTCCCCCGCCTCGAGCCGGATCCCGCTGTATAGGGCCAGCTTCGTGGATGTCGAGCCGGGGTTGATGCAGAGTACCCTTTCCCCCGAAGCGGCTTCGGGGAACTGCCCGGGGCCGTAAAGGAGCCGTATGATCCTTCCCGCTCCTTCCTGCGATCCGATGATGTAATCGATCAGCAGGGAAAAGAGGGTTCCCCACGACTCCTCCCAGCGCGGATCGAGAAGGGCCGGTTTCGCCGTATTGACGATGCGGAAGATGAGATCCTCTATCTCAAGCCGGTCCGCCGCGGCCCATCCGGCCGACCTGACCGACTCGAGCGCCGCCTCGGCTTCCTTCCTGACCTGCACGTATCGACCGGCCTCCCCTATCGCTTCTACGAGCTTTTCGAGCTCTTTTTCGATAATTTTTCGTTTGTCTTCCTGCAAGAGATACCTACTTCCAGATCCGCTCTATTCTTCGATGCCTTTTGCGGCCCGGGGAAATTTCCCCCGGCCGGTTATCTTATGCCTCCCGGGGGCGGATCGGGCCGCCGATCAGCCGTCCCCGCTCTTTTCTCCCGAAAGGATCGGTCTTATCTCCTCTTCGTACCATGAAACCTGACGCCCCGCTTCTTCCCTCAGTTTTTCCCCCGTGGGACCGGTGGTGTATATCCGCATATCCCTGAGATCGGCTCCGTCCAGTGAAGCGTCTCCGAGAAAAACGCCTCCCAGGGCCCCCCCGTACCCGCCAGCAAGCTCCAGCTCCGCCAGGCTCGCCCAAAGCAGGGTCCACGCGCGCACCGAATCCGCCAGGTTATACCCCCCTCCGCCGAGGGCGACTATACTGGGGAATTTACTCTTTAGGATGTCGATCGCCTCGATATAGCCGTTGTTGGTCATCCTCAGATGCGTCAACGGGTCGGTCGCGAGAGTGTCCGTGCCGAACTGGCCTACTATTATCTCCGGCCTGAAAAGCTCTAGAGCGTCGATTACAATCTTGTTGAAGAGATAGAGAAAAACATCATCGTCCGTATCCGGCTCGAGAGGCAGGTTGATATTGTACCCCACCCCGCTTCCGGCGCCGGTCTCCCTTTCGAATCCGCCCCAGGGGAAGAGGGTCTTTCCCGATTCATGAACGGATATTGTAAGAACTCCGGGGTCGTCGTAGAACGCCTCCTGGACACCGTCGCCGTGGTGAGCATCTATATCCAGATAAGCCGTCCTGACACCCCTCTCTTTCAATTCCTTTATCGCGATGACCACATCGTTGACGTAGCAGAATCCCGAAGCCCTGTCGGGGTGGGCGTGATGAAATCCGCCACACGGGTTGAAAGAGCATCCTCCCTTTTCGGCCACTATCCTCGCCGCCGTGACTGTGGCGGTCGCCGAGAGAACCGAAAAGGAATGGACACCCTTGAAAACCGGGTTTTCCATCGAGCCGATCCCATGATGAAGCATATCCAGGTCGATCTCCCCCCCGGAATCGGCCCTCCTGAGCGCTTCGATATAATCGGCCGTATGAAATGTTTCGAGGATGCCGTCCAGCGGCTCCTCGACATTCACGATCGAGACGCCGGGGCCCGAGAACAGCCCCTTCGACGAGCACATCTCGAATACCCGCCGGACCCTTTCCGGCTTGAACGGATGATCGGGGCTGAAGCTGAACCGCCCCAAAGCCTCCGAGTTGATGAAAACCGCCCCTCCTCCGGCCGTCCCGCTCAAGAGCTCCTCCCCTCGGAGAAATCTATGAAGATGCTGTAGGAACCGTCCTCGAGCTTCGTCTTTACAGGATAGCCGCAGTTGTTGAATACGTTGAGCATCTTCTTGTTCTCGCTTAGAACCTCCGCCCTGAACCCGGTTATATGCATCGAAAGCGCTATATCGATCAGTTTCTGCAGCAGGAACGTGCCGATACCCTTTCTCTGCCAGTCGTCCCTGACCAGAAATGCCACCTCCGCCGTATCGTCGGACGGGTAGCTGGCGAATCCGCCGATCGCGATCATCTCCTCGTCGCCGGGCTCCCCGATCATACCGACTATCGCCATGTCCTTTCTATAATCGATATTGACCATCGGCTGGATCTTTTCGTGTGGTAGCGCCTTTATCCTGTTGAAAAACCTGAAATAGACCGATTCATCGCTGAGAGTGTAGAAGAAAGCCCTCTGCGAAGGCTCGTCCGTCGGTTTCACCGGCCTGAAGAGGATCTTCTCGCCGTCATAAACCCTAGTCTCCTCGTACTCTTCCGGGTAGAACCGGCCCGAGTCGGTGAGAGGCATCTGGTCCATATGCACGATATTCCGCTTTTTCGCGTATCCGAGCAGCTCGTCCCTGAAATCGGGCGCCGCAAGGCTTATAAGCGCCAGGGCCCTTTCCCTTAGGTTCTTGCCGTGAAGATTCACGATCCCGTGCTCGGTCGCGATATAGTGCACATCCCCCCTGGAAGTGACCACGCCGGCACCCTGATCGAGATAGGGCACTATCCTGGACACCTTTCCTCCCTTGGCGGTCGAGGGCAACACGATCACCGGCTTGCCCCCCTTCGATCTGGCCGCTCCCCTTACAAAATCGACCTGCCCTCCGATCCCCGAATAGAAGTATTCACCGATCGAGTCGGCGCATACCTGGCCGGTAAGATCGATCTGAATCGCCGCGTTGACCGAGACCATCCTGGCATTCTTCGAAATCACGAAAGGATCGTTCGTGTAATCGCACGGGTGAAACTCGATGAGGGGGTTGTCATCGACAAAATCGTAGAGCCTCTGCGTGCCCATGCAGAACGTGGCTATTATCTTTCCGTTATGGATCGTCTTCCTTCGGTTGGTGACGACCCCCGCCTCGACCAGATCGATCAATCCGTCGGAAAACATCTCGGTATGCACGCCTAGATCGTTTTTATCGGTAAGGTGCGCGAGGATCGCGTTGGGGATCATCCCTATCCCCGACTGTATCGTA
>CAZPAH010000153.1:0-6053 GCA_964584495.1 uncultured bacterium
GCGCCGCCTGCATCACCACGCCGAAGGTCTCCGAGACGGCGAGGCATCCCAACATAACGATCGAGACGAACAGCGAGATCTCGGAGCTCGAGAGGCTTCCCGGCGGCGACTTCAAGGGGGTTCTCGCAAGGCACCCCCGGTACGTCATCGCGAGCAAATGCACCGGCTGCCAGGACTGCGAGGACGCCTGCCCCGTCATAGTCGATGACCAGTACCAATACGGCTTCGTCGGCAGGAAGGCGGCCTACGTGCCGTTCAGTATTGCCAACCCGAGGATCGCGACGATCGATATCGATAACTGCATCCTCTGCGGCGCCTGCGAGAGGGTATGCCCGGCCGACGCGATAGATTTCACGCAGAAGGAGGAAAGGGTCGAAATCGCCGCGGGATCGGTGATCGTCGCCACTGGGTTCACGCTGTTCGACCCATCCGTCATAGAGCAGTTCGGCCTCGGCAGGTACAAGAATGTCGTCACCTCGATGCAGATGGAGAGGCAGCTCGTTCCGACCCGGCCGTTCAACAATGTCCTTAGGCCTAAGGACGGGAAGGTGCCGGACAATATCGCGTACGTTCTCTGCACCGGCTCGAGGGACCGGACTCTGGGAAACCCGATCTGCTCGCAGATCTGCTGCATGTACTCGATAAAGCAGGGGCAGCTCCTTCTCGGCGCGCTCCCGATGGCCGACATCACGATCTATTACATAAACATCAGGGCGTTCGGCAAGGGGTTCGAGGAGTTCTACCAGCAGAGCAAGGGGATGGGGGTCGAGTTCGTCAAAGGGAAGGTCGGAAAGATAGAGGAGAACGATAAAGGGAACCTGATCGTGCGGTACGAGGATATGCAGGAATGCAAGGTGAAGGAAGCGGAGCACGATCTTGTCGTACTCTCGGTCGGCGTGCTGTCGAACCCGGAAGCGGGACGTCTCTTCAAGAACGACGCCCTGAAGCTCGACGAGTTCGGCTACGTGAAGCAGACCGACGAGCTGAGCAACCCGGCGGCGACGAGCATCGAAGGGGTCTTCGTGGCCGGCACGGCCTCGGGACCTATGGATATACCCGATTCGATAGCCTCCGCCGGCGCGGCGGCCTCCGAAACTCTCTGTTACCTGAAGAGGATGTCATGAGGAGCAGGATAGGCGTATATATCTGCCAGTGCGGCTCGAACATCTCCGACTATGTCGATGTCGAGAGGGTCAGGGACGCGATCAAGGGCGAGGACGGGGTGTCGCTGGCGAAGATAACGATGTTCGCCTGCGCCGATTCGACGCAGCAGGAGATAGTGCAGGATATCAAGAACGAGAAGCTCGACGGCCTCGTCATCGCTTCCTGCTCGCCGAAGCTCCACCTCCATACGTTCAGAAACGTCGCCGAGAGGGGCGGCTTGAATAAATATAACTACGTACAGGCGAATATCAGGGAGCAGGGCTCGTGGGCCCACTCCGACACCCCGAAGGAGGCGACAGAGAAGGCGATACGGACTGTTAGGGCCGCGATCGCCAGGGCGAAGCTGTCCGAAGCTCTCACATCGCCCGTGATCTCCTCGGAGAAGACGGTGCTGGTCGTGGGGGCCGGCGTTGCGGGCATGAGATCCGCCATCGACCTCGCCGATACGGGCTCGAAGGTTTTCCTGATCGAGGCGGATCATTTCGCCGGGGGAAGGACCGCCCAGTGGGGAGAGATCTTCCCGACGGGGGAGACGGGCGCCGAGGTGATCGAGGCCCTCTACCGGGAAGTCGAGAAAAGGGAAAATATCGTTTTTCATACAGGGTGCCAGGTGACTACGAAGTCTGGCAGCGTCGGCAATTTCGAGATCGGCCTGAGGATAGCACCGCGGGGGCTGAAAGAAGGCGCCGGGGTCGGAGACCCCGAAGATTTCGAGCGCAGGCTCGAGAAGGCGATCGAGGCCTGCCCCGTGACGGTCGTCGACAGCTTCGACTTCGGCCTTTCGTCGAGGAAGGCTATTTACAGGAACAAGGGAGGATTGCCGGGCGATCCGGCGATCGACTTCGAGTCGTGCACACGCTGCGGCGAGTGCGTGAAGATCTGCCCCGAGATAGACCTCGAGAAGAAAGAGGAATCGAGGGATATCAAGGTCGGGGCGATCATACTCGCCACCGGATTCGACCCCTACGAGCCGAAAGCGGGGGAGTTCGGATACGGCGAGATAGACAACGTGATTACGCTGCAGCAGTTCAGAAGGCTCATAGAGGCGTCCGGAGACAGGTTGACCTTCAAGGGTAATACGATCGGCTCGATCGCGTATATATTCTGCGTCGGAAGCCGCCAGATCGGGGCGCTCGAGGGCGAGAACAAGTACTGCGCCAGGTACTGCTGCAGCTCGGCGATCCACGCGGCGATCCTGGCGAAGAAGAGGTTCGAAGGCATACAGAATTATCACTTCACCAGGGGGGTCAGGACGTACGGGAAGCAGGAGATAGTATACGAGGAGTCCTCGAAGCTCGGAGATATCTACCTGCAGTCGTTCGAGGACGACCCGCCGGTCGTCGCGGCGAACGGAGGCGTGACCACGGTGAAGGTGAACGATGTCCTGACAGAGGACAGGGAGCTCGAGGTGGAGGCAGATCTAGTGGTCCTCGTGACGGGGATGGTTCCCCGCGCGGGCGCCACGATAGGCGATATACTCAAGGTCCCGACCGGCAGGGACAGGTTCTTCAACGAGGTTCACCCGAAGCTCAAGCCGGTCGAGACGGTGATGGACGGGATCTTCCTGGCCGGCACCTCCCAGGGCCCCAAGAATATCACGGAAACGGTGAAGGGATCGCACTCGGCGGCCATCAAGGCCCATGCGCTGATAAGAAAAGGGGAGATAGAGCTCGAGCCGACGATGGCGAAGGTCGACCCGACGATCTGCGAGTGGTGCGGAAAGTGCGTCGAGGCCTGTCCCTTCGATGCGATCGCGAAGACCGAGTACGAGGGGAGACCGGTGGCCGGCGTCAACGAGTCGGTCTGCAAGGGATGCGGGATGTGCCTGCCCGTATGCCCGGTCAACGCTATCCAGCTCATAGGTTTCACAGACGGCGAGATCGAGGCGATGATCGACGCTATGGCCGAATGATTCGAGGCCGGCAGGCGGTGGAAGAAGAACGATGAACGAGAAGAGAAAGACGATAGACGAGATGAAAAAGAAACGCGAGGCGCCGGGCGAGGTCAGGGAGAAGGTGAAGGCCTTCGCCGCCGTCAAGAAGGCGATCCTGAAGGCCCTCGGCGAGGGGCTGATGACGATACCTCAGATCGCCGAGAAGACGGGGCTAGAGCAGGAGGCCGTCACGTACCACCTGATGACGATGAGGAAATTCGGCGCCGTAGAGACTGACGAGATAGACGATATGGACGAGTACTACCTTTACAGGGTAAAGGGAAAGACGGATGGCCAGGATAAATCCTAAATTCGCCTGCGAGGTGGAGAAGTTCGGCGCGGTCGATTTCACCGCCTGCTACAACTGCGGCAGCTGCACGGCGGTCTGCCCGCTCGCAGAGAACGACAACACGTTCCCCAGGCGGCTTCTCAGGTACACCGTCCTCGGGATGGAAAAGGAGATACAGGGATCGCCTGAGCCGTGGCTCTGCTACTACTGCGGCGATTGCAGCGAGACCTGCCCGCGCCAGGCCAACCCGGGCGAGATCATGATGTCTCTGAGGCGCTACCTCACCTCAAGGTACGACTGGACGGGGCTTTCGAGGAAGTTCTACACGTCGAAGGTGTGGGGGATAGGCTCGCTGATGGTCGTCTCGGCGATAGTGATCGCTCTTTTCGCCATCTTCCTGCGGCCTACGGCCGATCCCTCGACACTTCTCAACGCCGACGGCGGAGTCAAGATCAACAGCTTCGTAAAGGGGATGGCGCCCGAGAGGTTCGTCGGCCTGATCGAGCTGGGCGACTGGGTGATGGCGGCGATCATATCGTTCTTCCTGATCTCGAATATATTCAACATGTACCTGAAGATCGTGATAAGGAACGGCAGGGTGAAGGTGCCGCTCAAGCTCTACGTCACCGAGGCGTGGAACCTCTTCTACCATTTCGGCACGCAGATCAGGTTCTCCAAATGCAAGGACAAGACCTACTGGGTGCTCCACTGGTGGCTGATGTCGGGGTACACGGTCATGTTCACGATGATCGTGGTATTTTTGCCGTGGTTTCAGACGGAGAAGATCCACCCGTTCTACTACCCACAGAGGTTCTTCGGCTACTATGCGACCTTCGGGATCCTCCTGGCGATCATCGTCTGGTCGATCGCGAGATTACGGAAGAGCGGGGAGATACATAAGTATTCGCACAAGACCGACTGGGTCTTCCTGATCATGCTCTTCATGACGACGCTGACGGGGATACTGGTCCATATCTTCAGGCTCAGCGGAATGATCTATCCCACCTACTACACCTACGTGATCCATCTCGCCATCCTGGTGCCGATGCTCGTCATCGAGGTCCCATTCTCGAAATGGTCGCATCTCGCCTACAGGCCGCTGGCGATCTACTTCACATCCCTCGTCAATTCGGCCCTTGCGCTGGATAAGGCGAAGGGGAAGTAAGGGCATCCTTCGCCGTGTGAATTCCACACCCGATCGGATCAACCGCCGCCGCCGCTGCCTCCACCGATGCTCATGTTGAGCTGGACCAGGAATGATATCGCCTCGTCGAGGAGAGAACCGCCGGCGGCCGGCGGCAGGCCCTTGGAAACGGCCTGCTCGGTCTCAACTTCGGAGGAAGCCTCAACCGCCACAGATTCCGCCCAGGCGAGCATGACACCCTGCAGCTCGAAGGCTCCAACCATTCCCCTACCGCTTACGTGGTTGAATTCGGCCGCCAGAAGCTCCCGCATGAGCTTTTTCAACGGATCGTTGCAGCCGCCCCTCATGATGGCGAGCGCTTGCTGGAATTCCCTGCCCGGCTCGAACTGGAACGGGACGGGGAGGAAGAGCTCCTGGATCTCGGCTATGAACCCGGCCATCGTATCGGCGTCGTACTGCGCTTTGGATCTCCAGTGGCCCCTGTTGCCGCATTGGTGCCGTTTTCTCTCTTCCTTTATCGCTTCGCGAAGCTGCCTGCACCAGAACTTGGGAGATTCGCCGGTGGTTTCCACGGTGCCGAGCTCAAGAGCCTGCGTGAGCTCCTCCGTCCTAGGATCGAAGCCGAAATCGTTGTCGTAGGAATTCGGCCCTACGGTAACCTCCAGCGCGGCCGGAGTCGTAGGGTCGAACGAGGCCGCCAGGGTCTCGTTGAAGTCGTCGGTGGCTTCCGAAGCCTCCTCGACCATGAGCGTATAAGTTCCGGGAGGCATAAGGAAAGCGTAATACCCGTTACGATCGCTGACCGCCGTCCAACGGCCGTCCTGGCCGTCGATCAGGGTCACCGTCACGGCGCTGATGCATGTTTCCTCGGCTGGATTCCTTATTCCGTCGACGTTGGCATCGATGAATATCCTGCCCGATATCTCGTGGCCTTCGCCCTCGAGGATAGATGAGCGGTTTCCCTCGATACCGGGAAGATCGTACCCTCCCGTAGAGGTCCCCGTGATCCGGTTACCCTCGCCGCTGCAGCCGGCAATGATAAAGGTGAATATCAGTAGAATTGAGTAGAGCTGGAACGCGCGTTTCATGGATGCCTCCTAGGTAACTGATCTCTGTGGACGCAGTCGAAATGAACCGGGAAACCGGCAATACCACACTCAGCCGGAATAGCTATAACCCCGCATGTCAGGTGAATTTATAATAGATTGATTATATCAGATCGGCGTGGCGGGGTCAAGAATAGAACTTATAATAATGGTCAGTTATTGCCGTTGAGGCGGTTCTTCACCTTTTCGAGAAGGCCGTCGAACCTCGGATCGCCCTGAAGGGAGGCGAGGTCGGTGTCCTTGAAGATATATTCGTTAGCGAAACCACGATTGACGCATTCATCCAGGTAGCCTATCGCCTCATCGAGCTCTCCCTGGAGGGCGCAGACGCAGGCAAGGTTGTAGTAGCTTTCCAGTATGCGTGGATGATCCGGACGGAGGTTCTTCTCCCTGATCGACAGGGCCCTCAGGTGGATC